>JACPOD010000048.1 GCA_016185185.1 Sphingobacteriales bacterium
CACAATGCCTCCTTTGCTTTTGCAACTTAAAAAAAGGGGCAACTACCCCCAATATTGAAACAATAGATTATTAACCTGTAACCTTTAGCTATAAAGGGCTACAGCATTTTTAAACCCGATTTTAGTCGGACAACAATGAAAAATTAAATAAAATTCGGGGCTGTCTCTAAAGCCCGGGACAGCCTCTTTTTATTCGGCAAGGGACGGATAAAATTCCCATTTACCTAACTCCCGGGGCATTCGTTTTACCTTTGATACAACCTTATCTTTTACAATTTATATAATACAAAGGAGAGACTCCGCATAGCAAGTTTTTGTCATGAAGGACAGCCATCTGCTCTGCTTTACATTAATAACAATATTTGTAAAAATTAATACTCCGGTAAAAATTTAAACTCGAAGCCTTCGGAAGTTCAGGCATTGGTTATAAATATGTTTTTATTTTTCTGCATCTCAGATCAACGGCTAAGTTGGAAAAAATTCGTTTGGTGATTAACTCATTCATGTGCAACATTTTAATATCTGCCATAAAAAAGCTGCCTCTTTGTTCTGCGGGTATTGACAGATAATAAGCAACTTTAGCAATTAACACAACTGTTGTGGCAATATTAAAATGAGTGTGCAGCTTTTGCTCATCCCTTGCCTGGCAATCTTCCAATCCTGCATGTTGTTTGGCGTTCCTTATTAAAAACTCCATCTGAAAACGTAATCCATACTACCTGCATAGGGCCATGGCTTCCATTGCTGTATCTGTTCCAATATTAATTTCCGGTTTGTGCTTGTTCCCATAATAAACAAAAGTGGCCAGTACCGTTTGCTTTAACTGCACACAGTACACTATGGCTGTATATACTTCCTTGTCGCTGTTCCGGTAGCAACATTTTATCTTTCGTTTATCAATCACCGCTATATTTATTTTACCATCATATAATTTCGGTCTGCCTCTGCCACTTTTTTGCCTGCCCTTATATACATCAGGTTGGCATCCTGCCGGGCTTTGGTAATAATATGGATCTCTTGTTTCAACAATGGTTTTATAAAATCCTTTTTCATGAAATAGCCGCCCACAGCCAGGTAGTTGGTAACAGTTTTGATAACTTTAATATTTTACCAGCGGTATTAACCGGAAGTTTGGTATAAACAAAACTGGCAGGATTAAATATTCTTATTTCCTTTTCATTATTTATTACCAGCATAAGATTTCCATTCTTCATACCGGTTATTTGTGAAATAACAGTTTGGGGAAGAGGGGGCTCTTTGCGGCTGTTGGAGAAAGTGATGAACTTTCTCCCATCAAATCGCTGAATACCTTTTGCTGTACCAAACCAAATAAAAACCGGTACTGTCCTGGTGTACAGAATATACTGGAGTAGAAGCGGGCCATCAGAGGAAGTAAAGCGGGTAAAAGTGTAATAAGTATGTTGTGCTGTACTGTGAACGCAGCATAACGAAAAAGATATGAATATTAAAATAAAAGGGCAGCGTTAAAGCTACCCTTTTTAGTGAAGCTAGAAAGTGTATTTCAAATTAACGCCACCAAACAACAATGAATGTCGTGCTGCCGGTAAATAGGCATCAGGCAACTGGTTGGCAAATACCATATAATAATATTTGGTATTGGTTAAGTTAGTGCCGCCAACATAAGCATCTAAGTTAAAATGTTTCCCTAAATCGTGACGGATACCCAACTTTCCATTAAGTAACTGGTAGCTGCCGGCGTATAATGTATTAATGGAATTGATGGGTAATTTGTCTTTATAATTCCACGTAAGATTGAAATATAAACCATGTTTCATAGTAACATCTACTCCTAGATTAGCAATCCATTGAGGAACTGCAGCTACTTTTTTATTACTGAAATCGGATGTGGCAACAGAATCCTTAACAGGTGTGTTTACGGTTTTGGTAATGGTTTGAAAAGTAAATCCATTTTCATACTTAAAATCAGAATAAGTGAGGTTAGCAAACGGCCGGATGGTTTGTATGAATGTATTAGATGAATTATATGCTGTGTATTTTACCAGTGCTTCCACTCCGTTGTGTATTTGTTTTTTACCATTAACCACATAATTATAACCGGTAGTGTTGTTATTAATTAAAACACCAACGGTTGTCATTTTGTTAAAAAAAACAGCGTGGAAATAAGCCAGCTCATACACTAATTTATCTTTCAGCAACTGGCCCTTGGTTCCCACTTCAAATTGATTAGCTATTTCTGCTTTCAGGTCGTTGTTAACCCTGGCACTTGCCGGGGAAGACGGCACCGGGATAAAGAAATAAGAACTGACAGGTGCTTTATACCCTTTGCTGTACGCAGCATACACAGAAACCTCTTTACTGAAGACTTTGTTTATGGCAACATGCGGAGAAACCATGCCGGTATAATTTTTATAAAATTGCGCAGGACGTGTAGCCGTTGCAGAAACAAAGCGGTCGTTTAATGAAAGATTCATATTGCTTACACCGATACCAGCTGTTACAGAAAAATCTTTGGGTAACGCTAATGTCCATTCTGTAAATAACGATGTGGTCTTGCTGATGAAGGCTGTGTTAGAAGTGGTGGTGTTAATTACCCAGTAGGGACTTGTTCCATGTACATAAGTTACAGGATTCGGGTCATTAGGATTGGCCTTCATGCTGTAACCAATAACCTGTGCATCCTGTCTTTGTGTTTCAATACCAGTTAACCCGTTAAGGTTAATGCCTTCTGCTAAAATAAATTTAGTATTGAAGGTGGAACGTAAACCATAGTTGATGGTGTTCTTATCTGTCCACCCGGCGGCAGAACTCACATTGCTGGTAAAACCCGTACCAAAAACAGTAGTGGTGTTCGAAATATTTTTTCTGAAGTTATAAGTGTGCCCCACACCGGCACGGAAGGTGATTACATTGCTGTGTGCATTACGTTTTAAATAATCGGGGTTACCGCTGTAATCATTATTGTTCCATTGGTCAATGGTGAGTTCCCCAAAACGTTCATCATAACTGTTGCTGTAGCCAAAATAGGTAGTGATGTTTTGGTTTTCATTGGGATTAAACTCACCAATGGCATTTACAAAATCTTTTTTTGATTTGTTATGCCAGCTAACACCATCCATTTTCTGGTGACCATAATTTACTAACCACGAAGAACGTTCACCCGTTGTTTGAAAATTTGAATTGTAACGCTGCAAACCATAACTGCCCAGCATTACCTCCTGTCCCACACTTGTTTTTCCTTTAACAGGTTTAATGGTGCTTAAGTTAACAGCGCCGGCAATAGCCAGCCCATATAAAGTTCCGGCAGGGCCTTTGGTTATTTCCACATTACCTATTGAACCAAAATCAATATCATCTAATGTGGTAATGCCTTCAGCATCGGTGACTGGTATGCCGTTAAGATATACTTTATATCCCTGCCCGTCGAAATTGCTGCTGGGCCCTCTGGTTCCTCTTGTACCATTACCATAACCACGGATATTGAATTGCTGACCACCGCCAATGGTTCTGCGGTTCATAATAACACCGGTGATGTTGGTTTGAATAGCATCATCTAAAAACAAACCGGTTCCTCTTTTTAATTCAAGCGGTGAAAGTTTGCTGATAGAAGCAGGCTGATATAAAATGTTTTTGTTGTTAGACGAAGTGGCCGATATTTCTACTTCTTCAAGATAACTGGCCGAACGTTCCAGTTTTATTGTTAACCCCTCTTCACAATTTTTTATATTCATTTTATAGGATTCATACCCGATGAATGAAACAGTAAAGGCTTTTACTTTATTGCAGTCAACAGAAAAATTTCCTTCTTTATCTGTGGTAGTGCCTCCTTTACCAATAAAGCTGATGGTAGCTCCGCTGAGCGGGGTGTTGGAAATGGCATCAATAATCTTTCCTTTCAGTGTTTTTTGAGCAAACGATATAACAGACAGTAATAAGGCAATAGCCAATAATTTTATTTTCATAACAAATTTGGAATTGGTAAATAATAATAAATAATACAACTACCGGCTTCGTTTCAGAAACACAGTATTACTCTTCAAAAAACAGTATTAAACTTGCGGAGGTGGAATTAATATCTCGCTGCTGCGGTTAAGTAAACGAAACTGGTAAGCGCTTACCGGCAAAAGGGAAGATATATTTAAAGAAGGCGTTAAATAAGTTTGAGGAGAAATAAAAGTTAGTGATAACATTAACTGAATCGTTGGATTGCTATTACCCGGTTTGCTGTTTTGTTTTTTAGCAATATCAGTATAGTGATCAATCAGTTCCTTTTCTTTATAATCGTTAATGCAGGTGATGTATAATTTCCCATTACTAATTTTTTTCCCAATCACATCATACATTTTTCCTTTGTAGCGAAATTCGTGATCATCCTCCCAGGTAAAGGAACGATCAATTGGTTGACCTTTCGATAAAGCAAATTCAAAATGAGTGACTTCGTGGGGTAATAGCTTCTTCTTTATAAGAAGTTTTATCTCCTTCTTAACGGCATACTGCTGATACCGGCCCACCAGCCAATATCCGCCCATGTAAACAAACAGGCACCCAAGCAGCATTATGACAAATATTTTTCTCAACACAGGTAATGAAGCCTGCAAGGTAAAGAAATATTTGCAGCGGTAGTTGCCGTTTAAAACTTTTACTTAAGGGGACGTTTAGTTAGAGATATACTTGCCAAAGAAATTATCATGCACGGTTTCTGAAATAAATAAATATTGCTCTACCGACGGCAGCACACTCACTGTTACCAATCCCGTCATACCTGCATAATCACGGGCAGAGCAATATAAATAATCTTCCGGTGCGGAAACAATGCGGTCCCTCACCGGGTTTTTGTGTACGTATTCAATATGTTCGGCAAGTGCTTTGGGTTTTCGTATATCAATGAAAATAGGATTGCTGCTGTTTTGCCATAACTGGTATTTTTTTAATAAACTCAGAGGGTGTTTCGATTTTTCAAAACGTTCCAGCATCCATCTTCTTCTTACTTCCGGTTCAGTATATATAAATTCAAGTATTTTCTTTTCTGTAAAGGATTTAAATTCTTTTTCAAACTCACTGATACTTGATTTTTTTGAAGGTTTTATCACCAGGTGCAGATGATTACTCATCAGGCACCATCCGAACACGGATAATTCTTTGTGCTCGGTAAAATGATTAAGGGTGTGAATAATGATTTGTTTGTAAACAGGCTTAATAAAAACATCTACCCAGTCGGTAATAGTAAAGGTGATGAAATAACAACCTGTGGTGTCTTTTAAATGGATAACGTTTTTCATGCGACAGATTTTTATATATCACATGAGTATCAACTATTATTCCTTTTACGGAAAATGTGCAAAACTTCTTCTGCTAAAAAAATTATATTAATAAGCGTTAACCATAAATGCTATTCTATTATGCGAAGTTTTGCATAGTTCAGCATAATCTTTTTCTCACCATTTAATTCAAACATTACCGTAGCAATGGGGTTGTGCACTGCCCCTTCCATTTTAACCACTTCGCCAAAACCAAATTTTTGATGTTCTACTTTTTGTCCTGCCTGTAAATTACTCGTATCGCTGGCAATAAAATCTTCACTTGGTTTATGCTCCACTACTTTTGCAGGCATTCCTTTAGGTGGTAAATAAGTTGGTGTTGAAGATTGTTTCTTCGATGGGGGTGGGCCATATCTTTTTTCGGCATCCTGTGCCGCACTATAACCAAAACCACCACGCATCCTGTCAAAAGCTGAACCATTACCAAAACCTGAGCCCTGGTTTTTTACTCCACCACCAGCATAACTTTTATCTAAATGCGTATCAGGAATTTCTCCAATAAAACGACTGGGTTCATTTTGCACCAGCGAACCAAAACGATAACGGCTGTTGGCATAAGTGATCCATAATTTCTTCTTCGCCCTTGTGATAACTACATAAAATAACCTGCGTTCTTCTTCCAGCTCTTCTCTTGTATTAATGCTCATCGCATTGGGGAAAAGCATTTCTTCTAACCCCGCTGCAAATACACACTCAAACTCTAAACCTTTGGCAGCATGTATCGTCATTAACTTCACAGTGTCTGCATCGGGATCTTTTTCATCTGCATCAGTAAGCAACGTAATTTGTTGTAAATAACCTCCCAATGATTTATCTACCACTTCACCATCTTCATTGTCGGGGCTCTCTATCCATTCTTTAATGGAGTTGAGTAATTCCTGGATATTTTCATACCGCTGTACACCCTCTGTACTTTTATCGTTGAATAATTCTTTAACGAGATTGGTTTGTTTGCCTACATGTGTTGCAACTTCATAAGCATTTTTGGTTTGCAGCATACTGGCAAAACTTTTTATCATGGTTACAAACTCTTCAACAGCCTGTAACGTACCACCTTTAAAACCAAACTGGGAAGCTCTTTCCAGTACTTCCCACATGGAAATATTATTTTCATTGGCAAACAGCACCATTTTATCCAAAGACGTTTTACCAATACCCCGGGCAGGAAAATTAATGATGCGTTTTAAAGACTCTTCATCCCTGCTGTTAACAATGATGCGCAGGTAAGCAAGCAAATCTTTTATCTCTTTACGCTGGTAGAAGCTGATGCCGCCGTAAATAGTATAAGCAATACCCATCCTTCTCAACGCTTCTTCAAAGGCACGGCTTTGTGCATTGGTACGGTAAAGAATAGCAAAATCTTTATTATAAAAATGATTACGCAGCTTTTGTTCCTGTATAGCATCGGCAACAAATTTTCCTTCTTCATTATCTGTCATGGTACGGACAAGTTTTATCTTCTCCCCCTCCCCATTTTCAGTGAACAATACTTTTTCAATCTGACCTTTGTTGTTGCTGATGATCTCATTGGCAACATGTAAAATACTTTTAGTACTGCGGTAATTCTGCTCCAGCTTTACCAGCTTTACATCGTCATAATCTTTTTGAAACTGCAAAATATTCTGAATAGTGGCGCCCCGGAAACTGTAAATACTTTGTGCATCATCTCCCACCACGCAAACATTTTCGTGCATGGCGCCTAACAATTTAATGATCTCGTACTGTGCAGGATTGGTATCCTGGTATTCATCAATTAAAATGTATTTAAACTTATGCTGGTATTTGCTGAGTGCTTCAGGAATATTTTTAAGCAGTTCATAAAACTTCAGCAGCAGGTCATCAAAATCCATCGCCCCGTTTTTAAAACACCGTTTTACATACGCATCATAGATCTGGGCAATGGCCGGCCGGTTGCTGCGCATATCTTCCTGCTGTATATAATAATCATTGGCATACTCTGCCGCAGTAACTAATGCATTTTTAGCCGAAGAGATACGGTTATAAACTACATTGGGTTTATAATGTTTGTCATCAAGGTTTAGTTCATTGATAACTGTTTTCACCACACTCTTGGCATCATCTGTATCATAAATGGTAAACTGGTTCGGATAACCGAGTTTATGGGCTTCGCCTCTCAATATTCTTGCAAACACACTGTGAAAAGTTCCGATATATAAATTGCGGGCATCGCTGTTACCTAATATTTTTCCCACTCTTTCCTTCATTTCCTTCGCCGCTTTATTGGTAAAGGTGAGGGCTAAAATATTGAACGCATCTACGCCATGAGCCATCAAATGGGCAATACGGGTGGTGAGTACTTTGGTTTTGCCACTGCCGGCACCGGCTACAATCATCAATGGTCCGTTTATATGGGTGGCGGCTTCAATCTGCCGCTCGTTTAAGCCACGTAAGTAATCTTGCATAAAAAAAGTAAGCCTGCAAGTTAACCTCTTCGCTGCTCATAATAAACAATTGTGAAAATTTCGATGTACTTACTTCAGCTAATAAAAGTCATATAAGCAATTGACTATAAACATCCGGACTTAATTCCTTAAGTACAATCTTTGAGGCTTAGGATAATTTCATTCTTGCTATATTTTTTTTGATTGCTCGCCGTATATTTAATAATCCCAACTATTAATAAAAGAAAATTTATGTTACCACAATCTAACTTGTTTACTTTAGACACCACACCCGCTAAAGCAGAACTGGAAACATGGGTAAAACAAATTGCCACTTTATGCGAAGCCAAATCTGTTCACTGGTGCGATGGTTCACAGGCGGAATATGATGGTCTTTGCCAGTTGCTCGTAAAAAAGGGAACGTTTATTCCCTTAAATCCGGAAAAACGTCCCAACAGTTTTGCCTGCTTCAGCGATCCCAGCGATGTAGCCCGTGTGGAGGACAAAACATTTATCTGCAGCCGCCGTAAAGAAGATGCTGGTCCAACCAATAACTGGATGGCACCTGATGAAATGAAAAAGAGACTCAACGATCTTCTGCATGGAAGCATGGCCGGCAGAATATTATATGTAATTCCTTTTTGCATGGGGCCATTGGGTTCCCCTTATTCACGATATGGAGTACAACTAACCGACTCAGAATATGTAGTAGTGAATATGCGTATTATGACACGCATGGGTGAAAAAGTTTTACCTTATATTAAACGCAGCGGGTATGTAAAATGCCTGCATACCGTAGGGGCACCACTGGATGTAAATCAAAAAGACAGCAACTGGCCCTGTAACCCGGATGTAAAATATATTTCACATTTCCCCGATGAAAGACTGATCATTTCCTATGGTAGCGGTTACGGCGGTAATGCACTGATGGGTAAAAAATGTTTTGCATTACGTATTGCTTCTGTTATGGGAAGAGAAGAAGGCTGGCTGGCAGAACATATGTTGCTGATGGGGGTGGAATCTCCTGATAAAGAAAAAACCTATGTAGCTGCTGCATTTCCGAGTGCCTGCGGTAAAACAAATTTTGCCATGCTCATACCGCCAAAAGAATTTGATGCCCGCCTGAATGACGAAGTCGGGCAGGGCTGGAAGATCACAACAGTGGGTGACGATATTGCATGGATACACAAAAGTAACGACGGACACCTGTATGCTATCAATCCCGAATCCGGTTATTTTGGTGTGGCACCAGGAACGAATTATCACACCAACCCCAATGCAATGGAAAGCATTAAAGCGAATACCATTTTTACTAACGTAGCCATTACAACAGATAAAGATGTGTGGTGGGAAGGACTAACAAAAGAAATTCCGGATGGATTAACAGACTGGCATGGTAAACCTTACGATAAAGCAAGCGGTAAACCCGCAGCACATCCTAACTCAAGATTTACAGCACCGGCTTATCAAAACCCGGCAATAGACAGTGAATGGGATAACCCCAACGGAGTGCAGGTAGCTGGTTTTATTTTTGGTGGCAGAAGAAGTACAGGTGTTCCATTAGTGTACCAGTCTTTCAACTGGAACTTTGGTGTTTACCTCGCTACAACTATGGGAAGTGAAATGACGGCTGCTGCCTTTGGTGAAATTGGTAAAGTACGCCGTGACCCGTTTGCTATGTTACCCTTTATGGGATATCATATTGGTGATTATGTAAATCACTGGCTGCAGTTTGGTCGTGATTTGCCAAATGCACCAAGAATCTTTGGTGTAAACTGGTTCCGTAAAGATGAGAACGGAAAATTTATATGGCCGGGCTTTGGTGATAACATCCGTGTATTGAAATGGATCGTACAACGGATAAGAGGAAATGCTTCTTCGGTAGAAAGTCCTATAGGATGGATGCCGCGGTATGAAGATATTGACTGGAGCGGAATGGAAAATTTCACCAAAGAAGATTTTGCCAGGATAATGACAGTGGACCGTGAGCCGGGTAAACAGGAATTATTATCCCACGAAGAATTATTTGAACGTATGTATGACAGACTTCCTAAAGAATTTTTCTTTATGCGTGAATTGTTATTATCTGCCCTCTGGCGTTCACCCGAACACTGGGGCCTGCAGCCTGAAAGGGCTTAACGATTGCCTGCTATTTCTTGTTCATCAATACCAGGCAACGGTTACATACTGTTGCCTGTTTACCTTAACTCTTAACTATGGACTGGCTTATAAAGTTATTTACACAAACATCCATTGCACAATCTGTAATACTTTATGGATTGGTGGTGGCCATTGGTATTTGGCTGGGCAGAATGAAGATGGCTGGTATATCGTTAGGGGTTACATGGGTTTTATTTACAGGATTGATCTTCTCTTACTTTGGTTTGTTGGTGGATAAGGGTACCGAAGATTTTTTAAAAGAATTTGGACTGATCTTGTTTGTATATTCTATCGGCTTACAAGTGGGGCCGGGTTTTTTTGCTTCATTAAAAAAGAATGCACTTGGAAATAATATACTGGCTGCCGCCATTGTGTTGCTCGGCGTATTTATAACAATTGTATTATTTTATTTCAGTGGTAATCATATTTCCATAATGGCTGGTGTAATGAGTGGTGCTGTTACCAACACACCCGGGCTGGGGGCCGCACAAGCAGCCGTGAGTGATTTAAATATTACCGGTACCGATAAATCACTAATAACACTGGCCTATGCAGTGACTTACCCACTTGGTGTGTTTGGAATAATTGGTTCTTTGTTATTGCTGAAAAAAATATTTGGTGTAAACACAATCAAGGAGCAGGAGTTTCACCGTAAGCTGGGGGTATTAAGGGCCAATCGTCCTGTTTCGGTTCACCTGCATTTGGAAAATAAACAACTCATTGGTCAGCCATTGCGCAAGTTGTTTGAACTGCTTAAAGAACCCATAGTAGTATCAAGAATGCTGCATAAAGAAGAAGTGATCACCCCCACTCCTTCCACGTTGCTGGCAGAAAATGATGTATTGCTGATTGTTTCTTCCAAACAAATAGCTGAACAATTAAAATTATTGGTGGGACCTTCAGCAGAAACAGATTTAAGAAAAGCTCCCGAGAGTGAACTGCAATCTGCCTGGATCGTTGTAACCAATGCAGCTGTAACGCATAAACGGTTAGGCGATATTCCCGAATTGCATCAGCATGATTTTACATTAACACGGTTAAGCCGTGCAGGAATTGAAATGGTACCACATGGAGATATGTTTTTACAATTGGGAGATACTGTAAAAGCAGTAGGAACAGAAGAAGGTATTGAATGGGTAACCAAAGCCATGGGTAACTCTTTAAAAAAATTAGAGATACCAGATCTTGCCCCCATATTCTTTGGTATCGTACTTGGTGTTGTACTGGGAAGCATCCCTTTTCATTTTCCAAACATACCGGTGGCGGTAAAAATAGGAATGGCCGGTGGTCCATTGATCGCAGCATTGATATTAAGCCGGTTTGGAAATTTATTCTATCTCAACAACTATACAACCAACAGTGCTAACTTAATGATTCGTGAATTGGGTATTAGTTTATTCCTCGCCAGTGTGGGCCTGAGCAGCGGAAAAAATTTATCCATTGCCTTTGCTGATGGAAGAGGATGGATATGGATGGCTATGGGTGTTGTGATCACCATCGTTCCATTAATAACCATTGGCATTATTGCCCGGAAATATTTTCGCAAAACGTATTTTGAAATATGTGGTTTACTTGCCGGGGCTTCTACAGACCCGCCTGCATTAGCCTTTGCTACCAAACTTGCCGGAAGTGATATCCCTTCTGTAACCTATGCTACCGTTTACCCGCTTACCATGATATTAAGAATTGTTGCTGCACAATTGCTGATATTATTGTTTGCATAAGCATCAATATTGTTTTTATGAAGAAGATCGTTGTTTTGGGTGTTATTATTTTTTCTTTCAGTGTTCATGCTTTAGTTGCACAAACAAAAACAAAAGAAATTAATCACCAGTCGCAAAGCTGGGTTAGTATAAATAGTACGATTCATCTCAGCAATAAATGGAGTATTCTGGCGGATCTGCATATGCGGCGTAACTATTTTGCAGCAGACCCTGGCTTTTATTTTATTCGCACAGGGATGGCTTATAATATTACACATGACTTTTTTATAGCCGCAGGCTATGCACATATGTGGGTAGCCCCCACTACACCGGGCTGGAAAACATACAGCAACGAAAACCGTGTATATCAGCAACTGCAATACCACAGCAAATGGGGTAAAGTAGAGTTAACACAACGTCTGCGCAACGAACAGCGCTGGCAACAAAAAATAGTAAACGATAAATACTCCGGGCAAAACCGGTTTACCAACCGTATCCGTTATTTGCTCAGTGTAAATATTCCGCTGTTTAAAAATCAAAAACTTCCCTCACTGGTACTGGCTGATGAACTGCATATACAATTTGGAAAAGAAGTAGTGTACAACACCTTTGATCAAAACCGTTATTTCATCGGTATCAAACAAAATATAAATCACCATTTAAGTTTTGATATGGGGTATATGAAGCTGTACCAGCAGAAATACACTGGGTATCAATACGATTCTAACGACACCTTCCGTTTGTTCTTTTATTACAATGGAACTCTTACCAAACATAAATGAATTACTCTGGCTTCAAACGTATCATTAATAGTTAAATGTTACATCTTCATCAACTCACTGATTAAGTATAAGCATTATTGTATTTAAGAACTATAAAGTGCGAGGAGAATTTAAACAGTTAAAATGTATCAACAATGATTAACAGTTGAAGCTACAGTAGTACAAAAGAAAGTTAAAGGAGTGCATTTATTACCAACAGTGCCGGTGTTACTATAAAAGATCTGGAATAATGAGATGCTAATTCATAATATGAAAAAATAAATAAAGCCCCAGTGTTGCACTTAATTACTTAATAAATCTCCCCCTTCTTATTATATTCGGTAATTCTTCTGCCCCTGTTAAACACACTATTTTCTTTATAATCTTTAACCAAAAATTTTTACGTTATGCAAAAACTGTTATTTGTTTGTTGCCTCGCCCTGTTAGCGGTGGCCTGTAACAATGAAGCGAAAGAGTCATCAGAAAAAAAAGAAACTGCTGAAGCCAAACCTGCTGTTACGTTTTCTATGCCCATTACTTATTCTTCTTCCTGGGAAATTGGCAACCCTGAATACGCTGCTATGATTGTGCAGGGAAGCTGGAAAGACTGGCAGGATAACAAATTGGGCGATATGAAAAGCTGGGTGGCCGATACCATTACAGCCTTTTTAAGTGATAATGTTATGGTAACAGGCAGAGATAGCCTTGTTGCTCATTGGAACAAGGGCCGTGCTACTTACACCAATGTAATTGACACCGTTCATGCTGCTATCTCCTTAGTAAGTACCGATAAAAAAGAAAATTGGGTAACCGTATGGGCTAAAGAAATTAATACACTTACCAGCGGTACAAAAGATACTACAGAAGTAATGGAAACATGGCGTATCAATAAAGATGGTAAAGCAGATCTCCTGCTGCAATACGACCGCCACGCAAGAAAAAAATAAGCAATCCTTTTATAAAGCAAAACCCTTCTTCAATCAGTTGAAGAAGGGTTTTGTATGTTTAACTTGATTTTTTAAGTCCCCCTGTTGGTGCCACCGGTTAGGCGGGTTGTTTTAGCAGGGCCTTTGGTATTAAATTTTCCTTTCGGTGCCGGAAAAGTAGCTTTTGACACCGGCCCGCCTTTCTTTTTATCCTTTTTGTTTTTTCCTGAATTTAATAACGACATCTATTGTTGATTTAAAGATTACAAGTTAAGAAAATATTTTTTAGCCGCCCATTATAAACAGGCTGAAATTTGTGATAGCTAAAAAAGAAAAGTGTTTTTTACTTTTAACACAAGTTTTGATACCAATCATACATTTTTGTGAGGGCAATCAGCATATTTGTAATTAATTCATTATTATTTTATCATTTGAAAATTTAGTTTATGAGAAAATTAAATCTCCTCTTGTTTGTTTCCCTTTAATCTTTGTTGTTTCCTGCGGACCTACTATTTATAAATCCACGTTAATGGATTCGGCTATTGCCAAACATAAAATAGTAGCCTTGTTACCGGCCGATGTAAGCATTAAACTCCGCCCGAACGAAGCCAAAAAAACTTCTGCAGAGGATATTGCCAAAAATGAAGAGAGTACCGGTTATTCCATACAGGATAAAATGTACAGCTGGTTCCTGCGCCGCAGCGAAAAATATTCTTATACGGTAAAGTTCCAGGATGTAAGTAAAACCAATGCTTTGCTTAAAGAAGCAGGTATTAGTTATACCGATCTGCGTACAAAAGATAAAGTTGAACTGGCCAAACTGCTGGGTGTGGATGCCGTTTTCTCTTCTGTAACACGGCTGGATAAACCCATGAGTGAAGGTGCCTCCGTAGCACTGGGGGTATTGTTTGGTTTCTGGGGAGCTACCAATAAAGCTTTTGTAACCATTAATATTCACGAAGGACAAAAAGGAGAACTCATCTGGAAATACGATTACGAAGCAGCCGGCTCTGTAGGCAGCTCACCCGATAATTTAGTAAATGCTCTCATGCGCAATGCATCCCGTAAGTTTTCTTATAACAGTAAATAATTTTTATAACTCGTTTGTTTTGGGAGTTAAAAAAAGTCCATCATGTTTTTATGTGACGGGCTTTTTGTTTAAAGCTAATACAAAAATCGTTATTATAATATTAATAGAAAGGGCAAAAGAAAAACTCACTCCAACAGCTCTATAGTAATTATTTCCCTATTAATTGTTTGTTACAAAATTGATGTTTAATCAAAGGCGGTTCGTCAGAAGCCCTTCTTAGGTAAGACCTTTTTATGAATCAAATACATTAATAATGAATAAAACTACAAGCAATTGGATGAATTACCTCTATTACATGAAATCACTAACTAAATAAAATATTATGGAAAAAAATCTAAAGTGACCCTTAAAAAGGAAAAGGGAAAAATTGAAATCAATGGGGATGCATTAAATATTAAATGGATGGTATGGTTCGAACTTCTGTGGAACAAACTTTTAGTTATTCTGCTTATAATAGCTTTGTTCTTCATAGATCCGAAATCAGATATTGTCCCCCAAATCAGAAGCTGTATAAAAAAAATAATTCCATTTCTTGTTATAGATATATATGGTCTATTGCTATCAGGATAAAATTTACATTTTATCAATGAATGTGGAAACCCTATTTATCATTTTCTTTAAAGGTAATCGTTTATTCTTTTCCCAAAATGAAACAGTACATTTATCTGTATTAAGTAATAGCGCAAATTGTTCTTGGCTTAGGCCATTCAAATACCTATACTTTTTTATACGTCCACCAAGTGAATCTGTTTCAAAGCTGATTGGGAGATAACAAAGAAACTTGATGATAGCGGGATAATGATAGGGCATGGGTTCATATGCTCCGACCTCCCAAGATCGTAAGGTTTCTCTATTTATATTCAAAATACTAATCACATCTTTTATGAGCATATTGTGCTCTAATCTTGCTCGTTTTATGTGATCTCCAACGGTTTGTAAATCATGAGGGAAGGGTTGTTTATCGGCAGAGGAACAGTTTTGTATAACATGGAAAAAGGTACTGCATACGGTATGCTGCAATCTTGTACCAATGCCTAAAGTTGTTTGGTCTATAAATACTTATTTACAGTTAAAATAATAGCGGAAAGATAAAAGGAAATTTCAGGAAGGCAAACAGCACATTATTGTTTAACAGGTTTTAATTGTGGTATGGGCGGCCTTCTTCCCTTAAAACGTATATAAGACAGCAGGATGTATTTGTGAAAATCATAATCGCTGGTGGTACTGGCAAATTCGTATGTGGGGCGGTATATCTTCATAAACTTTATCAGCTCTGTGCTGTCGAGCAGGGTAATACGCCGTACCAATTTTTTATTGAAACGGTAATCAACATAGTTCTGCTGTTCTTTATCTACCAGAAATTGCCGCAGCTTTTCCATGTTTTTATTATGGCGAAAACGAAAAGCCCCGATAATGGCATCCACATCAAACCCTGCAACGCCGGTTCCATTATCCGTTGTTTGCAAGTTGGGTTTTTCAAATCCAAAAGCTTTGGCATTATCCTTTCTGTTTTGAATAGAGTCAAACTTATAACTCCTGGAAAATACATTGACCTCCGGTAAAAGTTTATACTTGGTGGCAATACTTATATGTATGGCTACATCAAACCCTTCGTAATTGGTTAAATTATTGACAGGAAATTTTGTAGTGGATTTGCCATTATAGGTAAACCAGAGGGAATCGTTTTCTGTAATGACGATGGAGTAATGCCCAACGGTATCGGTAAACGCAATGTTTCCGCTGTTGCTGGTTACCATTACATTTTTAACAGGCACCGTTCGGCTCATATCATAAACCGTTCCGCTAACCCTGGATTGGGCAGTGGCATCATTAGTGATACCGCCAATCAGTAACGATATTAAAACGATATATAAATATTTATACAAGCACACAATTTAAGCTGCTAAATAAAGAAGGAAAAATGATTAGGTAAAATTGTATGGTTATTTTAACGGGGATTTAAGGAGGCTTTCAATTACTGAAGGATAATGTTTGTGTTCCAGGGTATGAATCTTTGCGGCCAGAGTTTCGGGTGTATCCTTACCAGTTATCTCACAGGTTGACTGCAGAATAATCGAACCATGATCGTATAATTCATCCACATAGTGAATGGTGATACCACTTTCTTTTTCTTTATTCGCAATCACTGCCGCATGCACATGCATGCCATACATTCCTTTTCCACCATATTTTGGTAGTAATGCCGGATGAATGTTTACGATTTTGTTTGGATACGCTTTTATCAGGGCTGAGGGCACCTTCCATAAAAAACCGGCCAGCACTATGAACTCAACCCCATTTTGTTTCAGTTCATCCACGTAAGCATTACCCCGGAAAAATTTTTCTTTTTCTATTATTAGTGAAGGGATATTTTCCTTTTCAGCAATTTTTAAAACCCCGGCTTCCGGTTTGTTGGAAACGATGAGAACAATCTTAACCGTAGCTGAATTTTTGAAATGATTGATAATTGCCTGTGCATTGCTTCCGGCGCCGGAGGCGAAAACAGCAAGGTTTTTAGTTTGTGGTTTATGGTTTGTGGTTTGTGGTTGCTGATGGTGGTCGGACGAAAGACGATGGACAATAACAATTTCTTCCTGTGGTCTATAATCTGTCGTCTGTGGTCTTCTTCCAAACATCCTTTTACCAATCCTTGCGATATATTTTTTAAAAAAAGGAAATTGACCTAAAGGGATGCTTATAACTAAAACGCAAAGCGGCCAGAGCAGAGTTATGAGTAAAATATATAATACTACCCGGATTAAAGCCGCATCAATGGCAAATAATCCTAATATCTTGCGACCCGCATAACCACATAAGCTACCCCCAAGAGCAAATGTGCCTATGATGAGCAAAAGCTGCCACCCGTTAACCTTCCATTTTTGCTGTAATCTTTTAAACATGCGGCGCAAAGGTGGGTAAAATCAGCTATCAAAACAGTATTGAAACGAGTTTTTTCTTACACTTATCAACACCACATACAAATAAATGACAATTTGTTTTTGTTTAAACAAACTCACTGAATTTCAGTGGCAAGGGAAGCAAAAAAAAATTTAACAATCTGAATTTTATTAACCTTACTCCCCTATTTTTGCAGCCTGAACAGGAAATTTTTCCACATCACACATCAGCTTATTTGCTTTTATGAATTATCATCATAGACGCAAGTTGCATAAAGCCAAATTCTTACTGCTGCTTACTGCAACTTTATTTATCGGTCAGGTAACTTTTGCCCAAGACGGTAAAACTGTTTTCCAAACTAATTGTTCCTCGTGCCATAATCCCTATAAAAAATCTACAGGACCCGCATTATTGGGTGCTTATGACCGCTGGGGTGGTAATGAAGCCAACATGAAAGCATGGATAAAGAATCCAACTGCCTTTGCAGAAAAAGATGATTATGCTAAAAAATTATTAGCAGAATATTCTCCAACCGTGATGACTGCGTTTTCTAACCTTTCTGATGCAGAAATTGCCGCAGTTATCAAGTATATCAAAGAAATTCCACCGCAGCCTACTGACGGTGGTGGTAAAACTACTGGTGAACCAGTTAAAGAACAAGACAATACCCTTCTCTTTGGCGTTCTTACATTAATATTAGCTGTAATCGGTCTGATTCTCTTACAAGTAAACGCTAATCTTAAAAAACTGACGGACGATAAAGAAGGTATTGACCGTGGCGAACCCATTCCTTTTTACCGTAACAAAACATATCTCGCAACAGCTATTATTGGCTTGTTTGTAGTGGGTGGTTATTTAACGGTTCAAGGTGCCATTGGCCTGGGTCGCAACAAAGATTATCAACCCGAACAACCTATTTACTATTCACATAAAGTACATGCCGGTATTAACCAGATCAACTGTTTGTATTGTCATGGCGGTGCACAGGAAGGCAAACATGCCAACATACCTTCTGTAAATGTGTGTATGAACTGTCATATGCAGATTAACGAATATACTGGTGCTTCCAAGGAAAAATTATATCGTGAAGATGGAAGTGAAGTAAATGGTACCGCAGAAATTCAAAAATTATACAAATATGCCGGATGGGACGCTACTTCCCGTAAATACACCGGCGAAGGCAAACCTATTGAATGGATAAAAATTCACAACCTGCCCGACCACGTTTACTTTAATCACTCACAACACATCAAAGCCGGAAAGGTACAGTGTCAAACCTGTCACGGTGAAATTACCAATATGGGTGAAGTAAAACAGTTTGCTGAATTAAGCATGGGCTGGTGTGTTAACTGTCACAGAGAAACACAAGTTCAGTTTAAAGAGAATGGTTTCTATAGTATATACGAGAAATTCCACAAAGATTTGAAAGATGGTAAGCTTGATAGCACGAAAGGAATTACTGTAGAAAAGATTGGCGGAACAGAGTGTCAAAAATGTCACTATTAAAATTAGCTAATTAGCAAATATGCTAATGTGCTAATGGGGCTCAACAAAGAATCATTAGCATATCAGCACATTATAGAATTATCAAATTGATATAAATGGAGCAAAAAAAGTACTGGCAAAGTTTTACAGAGCTCAACCAGGATTCTGAAAGTTTCAAAAAGCTGGCACAGGATGAATTTCGTGAAGATTTGCCTTTTGAAATGGATGATAAAGGTTTGTTAGATGCCAAAACTCCCCGCAGGGACTTTTTAAAATTCTTAGGCTTTAGCACAGCAGCTGCTACTTTAGCGGCCAGTTGCGAAGTGCCGGTTAAAAAAGCTATTCCTTTCTTAAATAAACCCGAAGACATTGTTCCGGGTGTGGCCAATTGGTACGCTACTTCTTATATTAATGATGGAGAAGTTATTCCTGTTTTGGCCAAAGTAAGAGATGGTCGTCCCATAAAGTTAGAAGGCAATGATATGGCCTTCACCAAAGGTGGTACTTCAGCAAAAGTGCAGGCATCTGTATTAGGTCTGTATGATATTGCCCGTCTTCGTTTCCCATTAGAAGAAGGGAAAGAAGCTCCTTCTTACGATGCGATTGATAAGAAAATTGCCGCAGCTTTAGCGGGCGTGGGTAGCAAACAAATTGCCATTCTTACTTCAACTGTTAACTCACCATCACTGGCCGCAGTGGTAGCTGAGTTTACTGCAAAATATCCAACTGCTAAACACATTATGTATGATGCAATTTCGTACAGTGGTATGCTGGATGCAAACATGAGTTCATTTGGTAAGGCAGGTATTCCATCTTACCAGTTAGATAAAGCAAAAACTATTGTAAGTATTGGTGCTGACTTCTTAGGAACCTGGTTAAGTCCGGTTGAATTCAGCCGTCAATACGCTAATGGCCGTCGTGTAAGTGATAAAGGACTTGATATGAGCAAGCACATCCAGTTTGAAAGCTATTTAAGCTTAACGGGTGCTAATGCAGATGAACGTTATATGCATCGTCCTTCTCAAACTGGTGCAGTAATCTTAAATCTTTATAAAGCATTAGGCGGACAGGTAACTGCTCCTGCTTTAAATGATAAAAAATTAGAAGCTGGTATTGCGCAGGCTGCTGCGGCATTATCTGCCAATAAAGGTGCTGCCGTTGTAGTGTGTGGCAGCAATGACATGTATGCACAAATTGTGGTGAACGAAATCAATGCGTTGCTTGGTGCTTACGGTGCTACTATCGACTGGGGAACTACCGTAAACTATCGTCTCGGTAGCGATACCCAAATGAACAAACTGATTGAAGATATGAATGCCGGTAATGTAGGTGCATTATTGGTGTACGGAGCTAACCCTGTTTACAACCATCCTGCTGCTGATAAGTTTGCAGCTGGTTTGAAAAAAGTGGGATTAACTATCAGCTTCAACGAAAGGGTTGACGAGACTACTGCACAATGTAAATATGCATTACCTGCTCCTCACTTTTTAGAAAGCTGGGGTGATGCAGAACCAAAATCAGGGTTTATCTCTTTTGTACAGCCAACCATTGCTCCTTTATTTAAAACAAGAGCATTTGGTACTTCATTATTGAAGTGGGCTGGCAGCGCTATTCCTGATTATGAAACTTATTTTAAAAACTACTGGATAACCAAATTAGGTAGCCAGGAAGCTTTTGATGCAACTCTTCGTGATGGTATTATTGAGCCAACTTCAGTTGCTGCTGGTACAGGTTCTATCAACAGCGGAGCTACGGCAGAAGCCATTTCTAAATTAAGTGCTGCTAAAGCTGGTGGTAAAGCAGAGATTGTATTTTATGAAAGTGTAGCAATTGGTGATGGTAAAATGGCTAACAACCCATGGTTACAGGAATTACCCGATCCGATAACAAGAGCAACATGGGACAACTACGCCATGATCTCCAAGAAAATGGCAGATGAATTGGGGATTGCAGTAGATGATGATTATGAAGTGGAAGTAAAGAAGCCGGTAATTAAAGTAAAAATTGGCAGCAAAGAATTGTTTTTACCAATCTTAGTTATTCCTGGTATGCATCCGGATGTAATGGCTGTAGCCCTTGGTTATGGTCGTGGTGGTGATTTGACAAAAGAAGAAGATAAAGAAAAAGCCATTCAAACCATTGGACGTGCAGCAGCAGGTAATGGTGTAAATGTTTATCCTTTAGTGTCATTTAATGGTGCTTTGGTGAGGACTTCCGTAACCAGGGTACTTTATATGATCCTAAATTAAACGAACGTCCCGGTATTCACTGGGGTATGAGTATTGACCTCAACACTTGTACTGGTTGTGCCGCTTGTGTTGTTGCGTGTACGGCTGAAAACAACGTTCCCGTTGTTGGTAAAAAACAAGTAGCGAAATATCATGAAATGCACTGGTTGCGTATTGATCGTTATTATGCGGCCAACCGTAAAGACCAGTTTGATGATGTAAATGTATTGTTCCAGCCAATGTTGTGCCAGCATTGTGATAACGCACCGTGTGAAAACGTTTGTCCGGTGGCTGCCACTAACCACAGCAGTGAGGGCCTGAATCAAATGACGTATAACCGTTGTATCGGTACAAGATATTGCGCCAATAACTGTCCGTTTAAAGTTCGTCGCTTTAACTGGTTAGACTTTACCGGTGCAGATAGTTTCCCCGACAATCAGCAACCATTGATTGATGAAGGTGGAATGGATGCTATTGTGATGGATATGAATGATGATTTAACCCGCATGGTGTTGAACCCGGATGTAACGGTGAGAAGCCGTGGTGTAATTGAGAAGTGTTCCTTCTGCGTACAACGTTTACAGGAAGGTAAATTAAAAGCGAAGAAAGCAAGTCGTCCATTAATAGATGGTGAAGTGAAAACAGCTTGTATGCAGGCTTGTCCTACGGATGCAATTGTATTTGGTAATTACAACGACAAAGAAAGCCGCATTTATAAAATACGTAAAGAAGAACAAACGAAGAGGACCTTCTATGCATTAGAGGCCATTCACGTATTACCGAACGTAAACTATTTAGCAAAAGTTCGTAATACAGACAGGCATGTTGGTGTGAAAGAAGAAGAACATGATGGTGGTGAAGCGCATGAAGCTAAGAAGGAAGAGAAGAAAGAAGCGGTTCCTTCAGGTCATTAATCGTTGATGGTGTTGTCAGGCTGAGCTTGTCGAAGCCTTGATGAACCTAGTGACAAATGCTGAACAACACTTCGACAAGCTCAGTGTGACAGCGACAAGCTCAGTGTGACAGCATAGATGAATTGCAGAAGAGCAATACCGAACGATGCAGTGAGTGACACAACAGACGTTGAATAAAGAACAGGAAGTTGATAATAAAAAATAAAAAAGCTAAAAGCTAAAAGCTGAAAGCCAAAAGCGATAAAATATGTCTTTACTCAAGTACGAATCAACGCTCAGGGAACCATTGGTGGATGGGGATTACTCTGTTTACCGGGAGGTGACCTATGGTATTGGTCAGTGGAACCTGAATAAAACGATTGGATGGGGTTGGGATATCACCAACTTCGTATGGTGGGTTGGTATCGGTCACGCCGGTACGTTGATTTCCGCCATCTTGTTGTTATTCCGCCAGGGTTGGAGAACGGGGGTGAACCGTGCTGCTGAAGCAATGACCATTTTTGCGGTAATGTGCGCCGGCCAGTTTCCTATCT
Organism: Sphingobacteriales bacterium; assembly: GCA_016185185.1. Taxonomy (GTDB): domain Bacteria; phylum Bacteroidota; class Bacteroidia; order Chitinophagales; family Chitinophagaceae; genus AWTP1-9. The sequence continues at coordinate 22,398 of JACPOD010000048.1, forward strand.
TCCACATGGGTCGTGTATGGGATGCGTTCTTCGTATTGCCTTATGCTAATAGCCGTGGTCCGTTGTGGGTGAACTTTGCTTCTCCATTGTTGTGGGACGTATTTGCGATATCAACTTATTTTACAGTATCCTTATTATTCTGGTACTCTGGTTTGATTCCTGACTTCGCCACTATTCGTGACCGTGCAAAAACAAAAGCCCGCAAACTTTGGTATGGTGTGGTATCATTTGGCTGGACAGGAAGTACCAAACACTGGCAGCGTCATGAAAGTTTATCACTGGTGTTAGCCGGTTTATCTACTCCGCTTGTATTGTCAGTACACACGATAGTATCGTTCGACTTTGCTACATCCGTTGTACCAGGTTGGCATACTACTATCTTCCCTCCTTACTTCGTTGCCGGTGCCATCTTCTCTGGTTTTGCCATGGTGCAAACACTGATGCTGGTTACCCGTAAAGTAATGAAGCTGGATGATTATATAACACTGGGTCACATTGAAGCGATGAACAAAGTAATTGTGTTAACGGGATCTATTGTAGGTATTGCTTATTTAACAGAATTATTCATGGCATGGTATGGTGGTTCTAAATTTGAATACGATGCATTTTATAAATATCGTATTGCCGGCCCTTACGGATGGAGCTACTGGACCATGATGACCTGTAACGTAATCTCCCCGCAGTTGTTCTGGAGTAAAAAATTACGTCGTAATGTAGCTTTCACTTTCATTATGAGTATTGTGGTGAACATTGGTATGTGGTTCGAACGTTTTGTGATCATCGTTACTTCTGTTTACCGTGATTATATTCCTTCTTCCTGGTCGGTGTATTATCGTCCGTCAATCTGGGAGGTTGGTTTCTATTTGGGAACATTTGGTTTGTTCTTTACCTGTTACTTCTTATTCTCCAAGTTTGCACCGGTTATTGCTATTGCAGAAATCAAGCATGTGCTGAAAACAAGTGGAGAAAGCTTTAAAGAAAAGATGGACGTAATTGAAAAAGAAAGCGTGGAGCATTTTGCACATGGACATGCACATTAGCCCCCATCCCCTAAAGGGGAGTGTTGACGGGGAGATTGAAGCGAAAGGATAGACAGGAAAATTGAAAAAGATTTTTGAACAGAATAATTTTTTAACCAAACTAAAATTTCCCCTTTAGGGGATTAAGGGGTATGGGACAAGTAAAAAAATATATTGTAGGCTGTTTTGATGATGAAAAGGTTTTGTTTCCTGCAGTAAAGAAAGTTCGGGCTGCCGGGTATAAGATCCAGGATGTATATACACCAATGCCAATTCATGGTTTGGATCATGCATTAGGTATGAGAGAAACCAGCCTGCATACTGCCGGTTTTATTTACGGCATCACGGGAACCACAACAGCATTAACCTGTATGAGCTGGGTGTTTACCAGTGACTGGCCGTTGAATATTGGCGGTAAACCACATCTGCCTTTGCCGGCATTTATTCCTATTACTTTCGAATTAACCGTATTATTTGCTGCAGTGGGAATGGTGCTCACTTTTTGTTATCTGTGCCAACTGGCTCCTTTTGTTAAGAAACACCATTTTCACGAAAGGGCAACAGATGATTTAATGGTAATGGTTATTGAGTGCACAGAGAGAACAAATGAAGAAGAAGTAAAAGCCATGCTGAACAGTAATGGTGCAGTAGAAGTAAATGTACAGGAAGCACCGGTAGGCTGGTGGTTAGGCCGTTACGACAGACCAAGCAAATTATTCAAAACAAGAGAAGTAGCATACTAAGTATAAAAGAATTTAGCAAGATGAAAAGAACATCCATCATAAGATAGCACTACTTTTACAACAGACGAAAAAGAAAGAGGAGAAAAAGTATTTTATAACAACCAGCCCGTTGCCGGTACCGTTGCCAGAGGTGAGGAAATTCCCTATCATTTAAAAAATGATTCTGCCGGGTATGCCCTGTCAGCCTCTGTAAAAAATCCCCTGGCTGCATTAACAGCTGATGAGTTAAACGAAGCAAGAAGATTGTTTAATATCAATTGTGCTATTTGTCATGGTGATAAGCTGGATGGCAATGGTCCTTTATATAAAGGAGGCAATGGTCCTTACGCTGCAGCCCCTGCACAATTAGTAGGAAACCCAAAGTATATGACCATGCCGGAAGGAACAATGTTTCATTCGGTTACTTATGGTAAAAATATGATGGGCAGCTATGCTTCTCAATTAAGCCGTAAACAACGCTGGATGATTATTTATTATATAAAATCAAAACAGGCCGGAGCCGGGGCAACAACCGCCACCGCTGATACCACTGCAAAACCCGCAGCTGCAACAGCAACTCCAGCTATGAAATAACTAAAACGCTAAACTCATAAACGAACTTCGATGATTAGGGAACAATTTGAAATGACCGGCCGCTACAAACAATGGGCATATGCATTGATTGGTACAGGGGTATTGTCATTGATTCTTGGTTATGTTTTTTTGAAACCGGGAGAGGGCACTAATTCTTTTGGAGAAACAAAATACTGGGCAGTGTTAATGCACAACAGCATTTTCTTTTTGCTGATCGCTATTGCCAGTATGTTCTTTATTAGCGCCACTACAATGGCAATGGGAGGATGGCAAACAGCAATGCGCCGGGTTCCCGAAGCAATATCTGGTTTTGTTTATGTGGGTGGTGCTATTGCATTAGCAGTATTACTGGGATATATTTATATGTCTCATAACACAGCTATTTATCATTGGAAGGATACAGAGCATGTAGCGCATGATAAAATATTAAATGGCAAAAAAGGATTTTTAAATACAACTTTTTATACTGTAGCTACCATATTGGTAATTGGTACATGGATGGCTCTTAGAGCATGGTACAGAAAGAATTCACTGGCAGAAGATGCTGGTCAGACTGGTGACAGAAGTTATTTCTGGCGTTCACTTACCATCTGTGCAGCTTTTATTGTTGTATATGGTTTAACGGTGGGTTCTACCACACCATGGTTATGGTTAATGAGTATTGATGCGCATTGGTTCAGTACCATGTACAGCTGGTATACTTTCGCCTCTTCCTGGGTGGCAGGTTTGTCACTGATTATGTTGTTCATTGTTTATCTTAAAAACAAAGGCTACCTGGAATATGTAAATGAGGAACATATACACGATGTGGGCAAGTTTATTTTTGCTTTCTCTATTTTCTGGACCTATTTGTGGTTTTCTCAATACATGCTCATCTGGTATTCAAATCAGCCGGAAGAAACTGTTTATTTCCAGCCAAGATTACTGGGGCCTTACCGCGGAATTTTCTTCCTCAACCTGATCATCAACTTTGTGGCACCGATTTTAATATTAATGAAGAGAAGTTCAAAAAGAAACTACGCTACAGTAACCTTTATGTCGGTAGTACTCATTTTCGGTCACTGGCTTGATTTTTATCAAATGATCATGCCTGGTCCGTTAAAGGGTGAAGTGAATGGTGGTAACTCAGCAGGTTTGTTCATTTTTGATATGGGTGTAGCTGCTGGTTTTATAGGATTACTCATGCTGATTGTTGGTAATAAACTAACAAAAGCATCTTTGCTGCCAAAGAACCATCCGTTTGTAAAAGAAAGTATCGTACATCATACATAACCGGTTTGTGGAATTGAATTGATAAAAAACTTTGAATAAAACTATTTAACGTCATGTCAGGATTTTTTGTACTTGCAACGATTTTGCTGATTTACCTGGTGATCTTTCAGATTGCAAAGGCCAGCGAGTATGTGGGTGTGCTCAAAGGAGAAGAAGTGATGCGGAAACAAAGTAACCGTATCAATGGCTTTTTATTAATCAGCTTTTTAGTGCTCGGGTTGATTGGGGTATGGTATTGCAATGACCTGTATGCACACAAAACATTATTTGCGCAGGGTTCTGCTTCTGTTGAAGGGGAAAGAGTTGATACTATGTTTATGTGGACACTGGGTGTTACAGGTGTGGTGTTCTTCATTACTCAGATTCTTTTGTTTTGGTTTGCCTTTAAATACCAGGAGAAAGATGGACAAAAAGCAGTACACTTTGCACATAGCAATAAACTGGAATTAATATGGACAGCTATTCCTGCCATTGCCATGACAGGGTTGGTGATTATTGGTTTACGTAACTGGTTTCATTTTACCAAAGAAGCGCCTGCTGATTCTGTAGTTGTTGAAATTACCGGCAAGCAATTCAACTGGATTTACCGTTATCCCGGAAAAGATAAAACATTAGGTAAAACCTATTTCAAGGAAATAAGTGATAAGAATAATAACCCATTAGGACAAGTATGGAGCGACCAGGCAAATAATGATGATGTAATTGAGTCATCTGAAATGCATATACCTGTGGGTATTCCCTGTAAGCTGATTATTAATTCAAGAGACGTGGTACATGATGTGGGTTTAAACCATTTCCGTATGAAGATGGATGCTGTACCCGGCATACCAACTACATTATGGTTTACACCAAAATACACCACCAAGCAAATGAGAGAAAGATTAAACGATCCCGAGTTTGTTTATGAAATTTCCTGCGACCAGATGTGTGGCCCCGGTCACTTCTCTATGCGTGGTGTGATTGTTGTGGATGAACCAACAGAGTACAAAATTTGGTTAGCAACCAGAAAGCCAAATTACTGGACAGCGTTCCCTGAAAAAGACCCAACTAAACAACCACCTGCTACTGCCGATACTACTGCTAAGAAAACAGCAGATGTAAAAGTTGAAGCGGATACTAAAATTGCAAAAAAATAATTTTTATAAAACATTTGTGTTCATCACAAAAATCAAAAAGTGAACTATGAGTAACGAAGCCGTTTTGCATGCACATGCAGCTACAGGACATGCGGAGCATCATGAGCACCACCATCATCATGAATCCTTTATTACAAAGTATATTTTTAGCCAGGACCATAAAATGATTTCAAAACAATTCCTGGTTACAGGTATTGTATGGGCTATACTGGGGGGATTGATGAGTGTGTTGTTCCGCTTGCAATTAGGTTATCCAAATGAAACATTTCCTATCCTTGAAGATATTTTAGGTAAATGGGCAAAGGGTGGTAAAATTCAACCCGAGTTTTACTATGCGCTGGTAACTATGCACGGAACGGTTCTGGTATTCTTTGTGTTAACAGCCGGGCTGAGTGGTACGTTTTCCAATTTATTGATCCCTTTACAGTGCGGTGCCAGAGACATGGCTTCTCCTTTTCTTAACATGTTATCGTACTGGTTCTTCTTTATATCTTCTATCATCATGCTTTCTTCTTTCTTTATTGAAACAGGTGCAGCAAGTGGTGGATGGACATCATATCCACCTTTGAGTGCCATTGGAGATTTCTCTGAAGGATCTAAGGCCGGTATGGATTGCTGGTTGATAAGTATGGCATTATTTATCGTATCTGCATTATTAGGTGGGTTAAATTATATCGCCACAGTATTAAACATGCGGACCAAAGGATTGAGCATGACCAAACTGCCATTAACTATTTGGGCATTCTTCTTTACTGCGGTATTGGGAGTATTATCCTTCCCGGTGTTATTAAGTGGTGCGATCTTATTATTATTTGACCGTCATTTAGGAACTAGTTTCTATTTGTCTGATATTTTCGTTTCTAAAACACAAACAGCTTTACCAAACGAAGGTGGTAGCGCCATTTTATACCAGCACTTATTCTGGTTCCTTGGTCACCCCGAAGTATATATCATTCTGTTGCCTGCCATGGGTATGGCTTCCGAAATTATTTCGACCAACAGCCGTAAACCCATCTTTGGGTATATGGCAATGGTGGGCTCATTGTTTGCTATATGTATCCTTGCTTTCCTCGTATGGGCACACCACATGTTTGTAACCGGTTTAAATCCTTTCCTTGGTGCTTTCTTCGTGTTACTTACATTATTGATCGCTGTACCCTCGGCCATTAAAGTATTTAACTGGCTTACCACTTTATGGAAAGGTAATATTCGTTTTACGCCAGCAATGTTATTTGCTATTGGATTTGTGAGTTTATTTATCTCTGGCGGTTTAACAGGTATTTATCTTGGTAACTCGGCATTAGATTATCAGTTACACGATACATATTTTGTTGTGGCACACTTTCATATTGTAATGGGTGTGGCTTCTATGTTTGGCATGTTTGCCGGTATTTATCACTGGTATCCTAAAATGTTTGGCCGTCATTTAAATCACACATTAGGGTATATTCATTTTTGGGTGACTATATGTGGAGCCTATTTGATCTTCTGGCCTATGCACTACCAGGGTTTGGCCGGGGCGCCACGTCGTTATTATGATATCAGCAACTGGCATTTCTTAAAAGGATTTGATGGATTAAACCAGTTTATCAGTACTGTTGCCTTAATTGTATTTGCTACACAGTTATTGTTTGTATTTAATTATTTCTTCAGCATGTATAAGGGAAGAAGGTTAACAACAAAAAACCCCTGGGGTTCAACAACGCTGGAATGGACAACACCTATCAACCCCGGTCACGGTAACTGGCCAGGTGAAATTCCGGAAGTACACCGTTGGGCTTATGATTACAGTAAAGACGGAAGGGATTTCATTCCGCAAACAGAACCGATTGGCGCAGAGGAAAGCCATCATTAATAAAAAAATTTAGTGTTACGAATATTGAGGGGATGGATAAACAAGTTTCTTTGAAAAATAGTTGGTCTTTTACCGCAAAGTTGAAAGACTATATGCAACTGATGAAGTTTACACTAAGCTTTACAGTGGTATTTAGTTGTGTGGTTTGTTATTTAATGGCGCCTAACATCAGTAAAGAAAGCTGGAGCTGGAGTATGATCATACTTCTCTTTATTGCCGGAATGCTGGTAACAGGAAGCGCCAATGCGATAAACCAGGCCGAAGAAAAAGATACCGACGCAATGATGAAACGAACAGCAACCCGTCCTGTTGCTTCAGGCCGCATGAGCATAAATGAAGCATGGACATTTGCTACAGTTTCAGGAGTAATAGGGTTTGTAATGTTGTATGAATATTTCAACCTATTATCAGCCATCGTTGCGGTTATCAGTTTGGTATTGTATTCCTTTGTTTATACTCCTTTAAAGAAAGTGAATTCAATAGCAGTACTGGTGGGGGCTTTTCCGGGAGCGTTGCCTTGTTTGATTGGATGGACAGCTGCTACCAATGACCTTAGTATGGGAGGTTGGATACTGTTTGGGATACAATTTCTCTGGCAGTTTCCACACTTTTGGGCTATTGCCTGGGTGGCACATGTGGATTACAGCAAAGCAGGATTTAAATTATTACCTGCAGATAAAGGACCAACAAAGTTTACTGCTGTACAGGCAATTCTGTATTCGGTACTGATGATACCGGTGGGTTTGTTGCCTTACTTTATTGGAATGAGCGGACTGGTAAGTTTTATCATTTTAATTGCAGCTAATCTATTCATTTTGTGGCAAAGCATACGGCTATACAGAGAGATGGATGTAAAAGCAGCAAGAAGAGTGATGTTCAGCAGTTATATTTATTTACCCATTGTTTTACTGGCTTTATTGGCCAATAAATTATAAAAGCCCCCAACCCCTAAAGGGGGTAAGGCAAAAGAAAACTGCTTTAGAAAGTGGTGACAGATTTGAAAATGAATGAAATCAAAAATTCCCCTTTAGGGGATAGGGGCAAAAAAATTCACCCGCATAAGTTTGCCATGTGGGTGGCATTGGCCAGTATTGTAATGATGTTTGCGGGGTTAACCAGTGCATTCATTGTTAAGAGCAGCCAGGCAGGATGGCAGGATATAGAAACACCGTCTTTGTTTATATATTCAACATTGGTGATAATTATCAGCAGTGTTACAGTGCAGATGGCCGTGCGGGCACATAAACAGAGAGAAAAAATGTCAAAGTATCGTTTGTATATAACGATCACTGCTTTTTTAGGGGCATTATTCGTAGCCTTACAGTTCTTTGGATTTAGCAATTTATGGACACAGGGAATCACTTTCCGAAGCAGTATTTCCGGTTCATTTTTATATGTTATCATCGGCTTACATGCTTTGCATGTAATTGGCGGGGTGGCAGCATTACTGGTAACTTTTTTCAGGGCATTCAGCAGGAGAGAAAGAGTGTACAGTTCAGTTGGTATTGAAATAGTAGCTACCTACTGGCATTTTGTGGATCTGCTCTGGATTTATTTAGTGCTTTTTTTTACGTTGATAAAATAGATTTCTTTTTAATTAAAACAATTTAGTACATGGCACAAACAGCAGTACCGCAGGAGTACAAATGGTGGAGTGGAGGGAAAAGTCCCTTCAATGTGAGCTATGGCAAACTGATGATGTGGTATTTTTTAATGAGTGACGCCTTTACGTTTGGTGCATTTCTAATTTCTTATGGTACCATCCGTTTCAGCCAGGAATATTGGCCTAACCCCAACCATGTGTTCAATGCATTTCCAGGTGCAGGGCATGCTGATTTACCATTGGCTTTTGTGAGTTTGATGACGTTTATCCTCATCATCAGCTCTGTTACAATGGTATTAGCGGTACATGCCGGGCACAACATGGATAAGAAAGGGGTACAGAAATATATGTTGTGGACCATCCTGGGTGGTATAGCGTTCTTAAGCTGCCAGGCATGGGAGTGGACACACTTACTTACAGGTTATCATGAAGTATTAATTGATGGTAAGTTGACTACACTAAACACAACCGTAAGCCACAACCCATGGGGAGCACATGTTGAATATAATGGACAGCATGTAGGAACACCCGGTCCTGTTGCGTTTGGCGGTTACTTTTTTGGCATCACCGGCTTCCACGGTTTCCACGTATTTAGCGGTGTAGTAATAAATATCATTATGTACATCATGACTACAAAAGATGTATTCCATAACCGTGGTCATTACGAAATGATTGAAAAAGCAGGTTTATACTGGCACTTTGTGGATTTAGTATGGGTGTTTGTATTCCTTTGCTTCTATTTGATTTGATTTGATTTAATTCAATTTTTAAAAAAGATAAAGAGATTATAGTATGGAACATCAACAATTGTCATCAGCAGAAATAAGTTTTGCTCCTGTGCACAGGGATGATACGGTAGGAGTAATTTGTATTTTGTCATTAGCCAAGGCATTTTACATTGTTTCTATCTTCATGCACTTAGGTGATGAAGTTCGCAATTTGATAATGACCATAGTAGTTCCTTTATTATTGTTTGTTTGGTTTATCGCTGCCTTCCTCTGGGATGGTGACAGCTGGAGAAACCTTCGTAAAGATTATAACAAAGGCAATCCCGCCAAACAAGAGCATGCGGCACCAAAACCAGCTTCAGAAGGAACATTAAAATAAACAACATAACAATTCATTGTAAAAACCATTGCCCTTTTTAAAGGCAATGGTTTTTTATATCCGTAAATTTGCACTCTAAAATTCAGAACCGTGGGAAAGAAAGGTTTACTGGGATTAGCATTGGCCGGACTGGTGCCGCTCACTGCTTTTTTTATTTTTAAATACTTTGGCGACCAGGTACAAATAATGCCCCGGCATTATTATATGGATTCGCTGCGTACACATACAGAAGATGGAAAAATTATTACTGATACTGTTTGGCGTAAAGTAGGTAACATTAGCTTACATAATCAGCTGGGCGATTCTGTTTCATTAGATTCATTGAAAGGCAAAGTGATTGTTGCCAATTTCTTTTTTACCCGCTGCCCATCCATTTGCCCCAGGCTTACCGCTAATATGCACAAGCTGCAGGAGTCTTTTATGAAAACGCAGGGCTATGTGCAGTTTCTTTCTTTTAGTGTGGACCCTGAAAGAGACAGTGTTCCTGTTTTAAAACGATATGCCACTAAATATAATATCAACCATAGTAACTGGTGGTTATTAACCGGAGAAAAGAAAACGATTTATGATTTTGCTTTAAATGAAGTGAAATTAGGTTTACAGGATGGCGAAGGTGTGGATTCTAATTTTATTCATACTCCCAAATTTGTATTGATAGACCGCAACCGTGTTATCCGAGGATATTATAATGGGTTAGACAGTACCGAAATGCTTCGCCTTTTGGATGATGTGGTTTTTTTGAATATGGAAACCGAAAAGAAAAAACCCAAAAAGAAATGGTTTTAAACAACCTCGATTATTTTACTTTCTTTATTGTATAAAATTAACTGCTACTCGAGTGGCGTTTGTGTGAGCTTTGAGTGGGCTTTGCCTGCGCTTTGCCCCTATGGTATAGCCGGTCAAACCGGACATAGTGGCCAGATTTCCCTGAAACGGTAATTCCGATACAGTACCTGCCTTAGTGGCCAATACGGCCGTTTGATTTTCATTCCTTTTTGCCGGGTTATAATCTTGTTGTGTCATTGCAGGACAACAATACTGTTACCCTTTGTTCGAACTAACAGTGTGGCTTAAACGAGATGTGCCAGTTAAACATTTTGCATTTTTAATTTTAAATGAAATAATCATGGCAAAGCAAAAGGGAATCTTTCCGTTAAAAGGTACGATTGGCAATGTGACCTTTTATAAGTCGAAGGATGGTTACCTGGCCCGTGAAAAGGGCAGCTTAGATGGAAGCCGAATTGCGAATGACCCGGCGTTTCAGCGTACCCGTGAGAATGGCGCTGAATTTGGCAGGGCCGGATCAGCCGGTAAAGTGCTGCGTACAGCATTAAGAACGCTTATCCAGTTTGCCGCTGACGGGCTGGTAGTTGCAAGACTTACCAAAGAAATGATGAAGGTGGTAAAAGCGGACGCCGTAAATCCCAGAGGTTACCGTAATGTAATTGATGGGGAAGCGGAATTACTGGAGGGGTTTGAGTTTAATGCAGACAGCAAGTTAAGCACCTCGTTGTATGCCCCCTTTACCTGTACCATTAACAGGGTGACGGAAATTCTGGGTATAGACATCCCTTCATTTATTCCTGCTACGATGGTTGCTGCACCGAGTGGCAGTACCCATTTCAAAATTGTTTCTGCCGGTGCAGAAATTGATTTTGAGCAGGAGGTATTTACTGTGGTGGAAGGAGCAAGTGCCACCTTACCGTGGGATGCTACTCCAACCGCTGCCTTAAACCTTGCGCATGCTGTTACTGCTAACAGTACGCATCCGTTTTTCCTGGTACTGGGGATTCAGTTTTTCCAGGAAGTGAATGGTACAATGTACCCATTGAAGAACGGTACTTATAATGCGCTGGCATTGGTGAAGGTGAGTGGGTAACCACCCCTGGCCCCTCTTTGAGAAGGAGGGGAAGTTAAAGACAGATTAATTCGGGACCCTTTAAAAACTGAAGCAAATGGAACTGGTGCTTGTAAGAACATACTACTCTAAAGGAACGAACGGGGACATTTTCCTGCACGGAGACAGGGTATGTTCGACGATAGAACTACCATGGAAAGACAATCATCCTCAAGTGTCGTGTATACCTGAGGGTAAGTACAGTTTACAAAAAAGATACAGTCTGAAATTCAAAGCGCATTTGCAGCTAACACCGGTAAGTGGCCGGCAGTGGATATTGGTGCATGCTGCCAATGATGCCCTAAAGGAACTGAAAGGCTGTATTGCACCGGTTTCTTTTTTAACCGGTGAAGGGAGAGGAACAGAGAGCAGGAAAGCATTAGCCAGATTACTGGCTCTTGTGAACTCTTTGCTAAAAGAAAGAAAACCTGTTTTTTTAATCATTCAATCCAAACACAATGAACACAGTTATCAAACGAATGAATAAGCCCACGCCAAGGTTTTTTAAAACCCTGCGCAATATTGGTGTGGTACTGGCAGGTGTGAGTGCTACTGTATTAACAGCACCGGTTGCTCTGCCTGCAGTGGTCGTTAAAATAGCCGGATACCTGGCTGTAGCGAGTACCGCAGCAGCAACCGTTAGCCAGACCGCTGTTAAAAATGAGAAGAAGTAAATCCTTCTTATGAATGACCTGACAGGTATAAGATCGGGAACGGCAGGTGGTACGCTTACTATTATTATTGCCAATATTACCGGGACTGATCTGTTGAAGACATCCGTACTCGCAGCGATAGGAGCTATTGTAAGTTATAGTGTTTCTTATTTGCTGAAGCGGTTAACCCGGAAAAGAGTGCCGCCCGAGAAATGAAAGTTCCTGAACATTAGAACCCCGCTTTTTAGCGGGGTTTTGTATTTGTGAATGTTTTCAAATGGGCACCCCGTTTTACACCCCCCTTAGTCCCCCCTTCAAAGGGGGATATTTAATGTTTCAGGAAATCTTTTACGAGCTCTTCGCTGATACCGGTGAAGAGGCAGAATTCTTTGACGGTGACGAATTCGTTTCTTGATTTACCGCAAGCTTGTTTTATTTTTTGGAGCAGGCGGCGGCAGGTGCGGCTGCCACGTCCGGTGATGTTTTCTACATCTTTGGGGTATAGTACTACCCTTAATGGAATATGGTTGGTTGTGTGTTTCATTGGGTAACGACAAGGGTGGTTAACGATACTATTACATTACTAAAATAATAGTCGTTGAAGATATTGCTATTGATATATGTCAATTTTAGAAAGGCTAGATTAATAGTGACACACTTCAACCTTGCGGATCCTCAACTTTCTTTTGAACGCCCAAAAGAAAGTTGCAAAGAAAAAGGCGCCACAATCGAAATACAACACGATTGTGGACGGTTCCCTGATTAAGCAACATTGCTACTGTAGCTTCTGCCAGTGAACCCTGATACATAAGTGATGAATCAGAAAAGAATAAACGTTATAAACGTTTGCTGCGGATGCGGGAGAGGGTTTCTTCGGTAATGCTGAGATAGGAGGCCATGTATTTGGCGGGGACACGGAGAATAAGTTCGGGGAAATTTTTTAGCATAGCAGTGTACCGCTCGGCTGCCAGTTTCATTCTTATAAAACTAATGCGCTGCTCACTCAGTAAATAGGATTTGATGCTCAATTGTCTTGTGATCTGGTTGAATTCGGAAAATGTGGTATAGATGTATTGCAACTCATCGTAACAGATATACCATACTGTTGAATCTTCGATGGCCTGAATATATTCGGTACTTTCTTTTTGCAAAAAGAAGCTGTTAGCGGATACTACGATATCCCCTTCTTTCAGAAATTTGGCGCAAACCTCTTCTTCGTCTTGTATATAATAGCAACGGAACAATCCCTTTTTGATGAAATAGATGTGCCGGCTTACCTGGCCTGCCTGTAAGAGATACTCTTTTTTGTTTAGCATCTTTACTTTTAATTTTTCTGTTAAGTAGCGGACCAGGGCAGGGGATAATGGATAGATGGTATTTAATAATGAAAGGAGTTCTTTCATTTTATAAAGATTGGAAGAGAAAGTTGATTTGGTTGAAAAGATATGTTTGAATTCAGGAGTATTAAATAGGAATTAGGGAGGAGTGAATTTGTGGAAGTTAAAAAGGCCGGAATTAGCAGATACTGTTTTGTGCTGACAAGAAAAATGGCGCCAGATAACAGAAATGTGCTGTTGTTACGTGGGACACGAACCAATAGAGACGTGCTTAATCTAATTTATATTATACCGTAGAGATTAATTTCGAGGGTCGTATTTGTAAGGAGGTAAAATGCGTTTTGCAATTCATGGATACAGAAAATTATTTTTCCCTGGCCTTTATAATGTAATTGCCATGGCCCACCCTGTACTTTAAAAATTACAAAACCAACCATTTCCTGATGATACCAATAATTATCCGACGAAGCTTTAAAGCCAGAAACAGATAAGTTATGCTCGTTTATTTTAATGCCTTCCAATTCTGAAAGCGGATGAAAGGATATTCTTTTGTTGTAGTCAATCAATTCGAGATAAACCCCTTTGCTTTTTACTATTTTGTATTGATTTTGTTGCCTATCAAGCAACCAGTTAAATATTTCTATATCGTGCTGTTTCAAAACCATATTATACCGCTTTTAAAGTTTCGATTTCCAAAAGCTTATTAATTCTTTACAAGTTGGTACAGGAAGCCTGCTATTAAATGATAGTAAATGGTGCATCTTGTCTATTGCCGTTTGGTGGTTAATGCAATCAAAATGAAGGAAAAGGTTGAAAAGCCAAATGATACCATGAACTTCCAATTCATTTGCTATACAGAAATCAGGGAAGGCCACACTTTTTTAACACGGTTTTTTTTGTGCGGCGCTATCATTTTTATTTTTCCCTTTCGCAAATTTTTATCTAATGGGTCGCTGTCATAAGCCATGTCTCCAATCAACCGTTTAGGTTTTGTTTTTGTAAAGCACTTTGATAATGAAAGAACTAATTTTACACTTATTCACACTTTTGAGATAAGCTGTAATATATAAGTAACATGAAACCATCCCGCATTCATAACCTCGATAATTTAGAAAAAGAAATTTACCGCCTGAAGTTGCACAGTAAAAAGCTGGAAGATAAAATGGACGATAATTTTAATTATCTCAAAGAAAATTATAGCCGAATGGCCAGAAACAGTTTTTTTGGGAAAAAAGAAGGCGTAAAAGATACACTGGGAGCTGGAATATCAGGCGCCTTTTTTAGAAACGAAAAGCTTCAGCAAGCTATTGATAAAATTGTTACTCATTTGGTTGAAAAAGCCACTGATGGGCTGGACACTTTATTAGATAAACTTTTTAAAAGGGAATAATTTACCATTTACCGATTTTAACACCTGTGCTTTTTGTTTATTAATAGCTTTGTTTTATGAAACTTGTTTTATTGATTATTGGCGTTTATATTTTATACCGGTTCGTTTTTGGTTTTGTATTCCCCGTAATTTCTGCCACAAAGCAAATGAAAAGGAAGATGCAGGAGTTCCATCAACAACAGGAAGGTGTATTTAGTAAGCATACAACAAATACTGCATCCACTGCAAATAAAAACTATAGAGCCCCATCAGATGATTATTTAGAATTTGAAGAAGTAAAATAATCTCTTTAAAATAAAGCGCTGTACTTCATTGATTTTTTTATCTTTGCGGCTCGCCAATAAGGCAGGACCCTTAGCTCAGACGGTTAGAGCATCTGACTCATAATCAGAGGGTCGCTGGTTCGATCCCAGCAGGGTCCACTCATCTGCGCCTGTAGTGGTTACTACAGGCATTTTAATGTAAGTAGCTTTAACCTTTCATTAACCGGGTTGCCGCTACTTTTGTCAATCATTCTAATTGTATGAAGAAAATTATTTTAAGTCTTGTTTTGATCGCCGGTTTTTTAATAACAAATGCCCAGGAATCTCCTGCTCCTAAAAAGAAAAAAGACTGGAGCAAAGTGGACTTATCCTCAAAAGATCATTTAATGATTCAGTTTGGAAGTTACTCCTGGTTAAAAAAACCCGACAGCTTAAATACTGGAGGCTTTTCAAAGAGCTTTAATATGTATTTCATGTTTGATTACCCCTTTAAAACAAGTCCAAAGTTTAGTGTAGGGCTTGGCGTTGGCATTGGCTCAGATAATTTGTTTTTCAAAAAAACCAATATTGATTTAAAAAAAGCAGATCGTCTTTATTTCAATAAAGACAGTGTGACCAGTTATAAAAAATATAAACTTGTAAACGCCTTTCTGGAAGTTCCGGTTGAATTGCGATATACAGCTGATCCTGAAAACAACAGCAAGAGTTTTAAAGCAGCCCTTGGTTTAACGATTGGTACAATGATAAATGCACATACCAAAGCAAAAGTAACAAGAGACGCAAATAATGAAGGTGGTTATTCCATAAAAGTTAACGACAGAGTTCACTTTAATAATCTAAGGCTGGCAACAACTGCAAGAGTAGGGTATGGAATATTTTCTTTGTTTGGTTCCTACCAGCTAAATCAATTAATTAAAGATGGTTCAGGTCCAGTAGATGTACGCCCTCTTTCAATTGGATTAACCATTAGCGGATTATAGTTTTTGTAACTTATATTTATGATAGTCCTGCCAATGGCAGGACTTTTCTTTTTATAAGAAGTACCTTTGTTTTTAAAAAGAATAGATTGTTAGACAAGAAAAATAAAATAGAAAAAGAAGAAAGGGCTGTATTAGTTGGTTTAATTTATAATAATCAAACAGAACCTCAGCTGCAGGAATACCTGGATGAATTAGCCTTTCTGGCAGAAACCGCCGGGGCGGTAGCCGTTAAAAAGTTTGTTCAAAAGTTGCCACATCCTGATAGTAAAACTTTTGTTGGAAAAGGGAAATTGGAAGAAATAAAACAATTTATACAGGGCAGAAATATTGGGCTTGTGATTTTTGATGATGAATTAACCGGATCTCAAATCAGCAATATTGAAAAAGCCATTGAGGTTAAAACCATTGACCGTTCAGATTTAATTCTTGACATATTTGCAAACAGAGCAAAAACAGCTCAGGCAAAAGCACAAGTAGAGCTTGCACAATATCAATATCTTTTACCAAGGCTTAAGGGAATGTGGAAACACCTTGAGCGACTGGGCGGCGGAATTGGTACAAGGGGTCCCGGTGAAACAGAAATAGAAACAGACAGGCGTATAGTGAAGGATAAAATCTCTCTTTTGAGAAAACGATTAACTGAAATTGATAAGCAATCTTTCACTCAACGAAAAGACAGGGGTGAGTTTATTCGAGTGGCTTTGGTTGGTTATACCAATGTGGGCAAATCCACTATTATGAATTTACTAAGCAAGAGCAGCGTATTTGCCGAAAACAAACTTTTTGCAACACTTGATACTACTACCAGGAAGGTGGTTTTTGAAACCACCCCTTTTTTATTAAGCGATACTGTAGGTTTTATTCGAAAACTTCCCCACCACCTTGTAGAAAGTTTTAAAAGTACGCTGGATGAAGTAAGGGAAAGTGATATTCTTATGCATGTCGTTGATATTTCACATCAGCAATATGAAGAACAAATTGCTGTTGTTAATAATACACTACAGGAATTGGGGGCTGCAGAAAAACCGGTTATTACCATTTTCAACAAAATGGACCTCTATGAAAAAAATACTTTTGACCAATGGCTTGAGGAAGATGTTAAAAATCAAATTTTATCGGATTTAAAACAACGGTGGGAAAGAGAAACTAATGGTAATTGTGTTTTTATTTCTGCTATCGAAAAGAAAAACATTGATGAATTAAGAATAACTATTCTTAATAAAGTTAAAGAGCTTTATCAAATTCGCTATCCATATAAATCAGAATATTTTTATTAATGACCGAAGCAAAATATAATTGGTATAAACTGGCAGATAATATTAATGAGCTTTTTTTAAATGAAAATAAATTAATGGAAGTTGAGGTTGGTGGAAAAAAAATTTGTCTCGTAAAAAAGGATGATGCAGTTTTTGCCTGTGTACACAAATGCCCTCATGCTGGCGGACATATGGCTAATGGTTTTTTAGACGTACATGGTAATATTGTTTGCCCCCTTCATCGTTATCGTTTTAATGTTGAAACCGGAAGAAATACCAGAGGAGAGGGTTATTTTCTTAAAACATATAACATTCAAAACCGGGAGGATGGCATTTATATCGGATTTGAAAAAAGCAGAGGATTATTTAGTTAAGTATAGAATCTTATTATTTGCTGTGAATAGTTTGTTGAAAATGATTTTTCCCTATTTTTGCAACCCCATCCATAAAATGGGTACACTCCTCAGTAGCTCAGTTGGTTAGAGCATCTGACTGTTAATCAGAGGGTCACTGGTTCAAGTCCAGTCTGAGGAGCAACCCCCGGTAATATCGGGGGTTTTATTTTAAACCCTAGTATTACTTCTAATCTTCCTTATTTCTTTTTGCTTCTCATGTAATTGTTTTAATAAAAACACATTACTGGCAAAAAATTTGCAGCAAATAGGCAAAGATTTTATTTAAAAATCTGCTTACCATTTCCCTCTATAAGTAGCCGGGTTATAAAAAATTAAACACCAGAAACCATGGAAAAAATAACCATTTTAATTGCAGATGACCACAAATTAATAAGAGAAACCTGGAGTTTTATTCTTAATAGCGATAGTCGTTTTATTGTTGCAGACCAGTGTGCTAGCGGGGAAGAAGCAGTTAGGTTGTGTAAAGAAAAAAGACCCGATGTTGTTCTCATGGACATTAATATGTCAGAAATGAACGGAATTGATGCAACTGAGCAAATTCGTAAACATTCCCCTCTTTCAAAAATTATTGCGGTTTCTATGCACAATCAGCCTGCATATGTTAAAAAAATGATGAGGCTTGGCGCCATGGGGTATATTACTAAAAACTCACCCGTGGAAGAGTTGGTTAATGCAATTATTCAGGTTTATGGAGGCAATAAATATATCTGTGAGGAAATGAAAGTTATATTATCTGACCAGGCACTTGTTGAAAACGAAAAACAAGGATTAAATTCTTTATCGGAAAGAGAAATAGAAATTGTTGGGCATATTAAAAACGGGCTTTCTTCAAAAGAAATTTCGGGAAAACTGGATATCTCATTAAAAACCGTTGAAGTACATCGCCATAATATACTTAAGAAGTTAAATTTAAAAAACAGCGCTTCTCTTGTTAATTTGGTTAATACTTCCGGTTTAGGTTTGTAACAAAAACTATCTGCCCATATATACCATCAAAATTTGAATATCGCTTGGGTTAACTCCTGAAATTCTTGATGCTTGTCCCAATGTTTGTGGACGAATCCTTTTGAATTTTTGTTTCGCTTCGTTTGAAAGTGCAGACAAATTTTCATAGTTAAAGGTATCCGGTATCATCAAATTTTCAAGCTGGCTCATACGTTGTACCAATTCTTTTTCCTTTTCAATATAAACATCATATTTCAGTTGTATTTCTGCTTGCATTAATAGTTCTTCTTCAAACGAACCTATTTGGTCTTTTAGTTTTTCAACAGTATAAACCAAGCCCTTTAAGTCAACTCCGGGTCTTAAAAGTAATTGTCCTGTTTTTTGTTTTTGTGATAATGGGGTTTCATTTATTGTGTTCAACCATTGGTTTATTTCGGAGGGTTCAACAGATACTTCTGTAAGAATTTCCTTGATTTTGTTTACTCCTCTTTGTTTTGAAACTGTTTTTTCCATTCGTTCATGAGATGCGAGTCCAATTTTATGACTTAAACCAGTCAATCTTAGGTCGGCATTGTCCTGTCTCAAAAGTGTTCTAAATTCAGCACGACTGGTAAACATCCGATATGGTTCCTCTGTTCCTTTACTTATTAAGTCATCTATTAATACACCAATGTAGGCCTCGCTTCTTTTTAAAATAAAAGTATCTTGATTATTAATTTTTAGATGCGCATTAACGCCAGCCATTAAACCCTGGCAAGCAGCTTCTTCATATCCTGTTGTACCATTAATTTGACCCGCAAAGAAAAGATTTTGTAAGTTTTTAGTTTCCAGAGAATACATTAATTGCGTCGGAGGAAAATAATCATATTCAATTGCATAACCTGGCCGAAAAAAACGACAATTTTCAAACCCCGGAACTAGACGAAGCGCTTCGTATTGCACTTCTTCTGGCAGAGATGTTGAAAATCCATTTACATAGATTTCAACCGTATTCCACCCTTCGGGTTCTACAAAAAGTTGGTGCCTATCCCGTTCTGAAAATCGATTAATTTTATCCTCAATACTTGGACAATATCTGGGCCCCACCCCCTGTATTCTTCCCTGATACATAGGGCTTCTGTTAAAACCCGTTTTTAAAATATCATGAACCTCTTCGTTTGTATATGTAATCCAACAACTACGCTGATTTTTAGCAGAAGGTTTTTGTGTGTCTAAAAAGGAGAATCCCGGAATTTCTTCGTCCCCCCTTTGTTCTTCCATTTTTGAATAATCAAGGCTTCTTCCATCAATTCTGGGTGGCGTTCCAGTCTTTAACCTACTGCTTTCGAAACCCAAATCAACAAGTTGTTCTGTTATACCCGATACGGCCTTTTCCGCAACTCTCCCGCCCCCAAATTTTTTTTCGCCTATATGAATTACCCCGTTTAAAAAAGTTCCATTCGTCAAAACAACTGCACCTGCCTCAATTTCATGACCCATCCCGGTAGCAACCCCTATACAAAAACCATCCTTTACCAAAAGCCCTTTTACCATATCCTGATAAAATTCCAAATTGGGGGTTTGCTCCAGCATTTCCCTCCATTTTTGTGAGAATAACATTCTGTCGTTTTGAGTTCTGGGGCTCCACATAGCAGGCCCTTTAGACCTGTTAAGCATCCTGAATTGAATCATACTCTCATCACTGACTATTCCAGAATATCCGCCTAACGCATCAATTTCTCTTATTATCTGACCTTTAGCAATCCCCCCCATTGCTGGATTACAGCTCATTTGTGCTATAGTTTGCATATTCATGGTTACTAAAAGCACTTTAGACCCCATATTGGCGGCGGCGGCGGCGGCTTCACAACCTGCATGTCCGGCACCAACAACTATGATATCGTATTTTTTAAACATTGGAAGGCAAAATTAAGCCAGCATATTTAGAAAGGCTTAATTATGTTTCACATGAAACTTATTTTAATGTTCCACGTGAAATAAATTTTGCTAAGAGGTTCATATACTTATCTTCTAACGCTCGCATAACGCTTTTTTGTGCTTTTGTCTTATCCTTATATCCACACAAATGAAGAGCCCCATGTATTATAACTCTTTGCAATTCATTTTGAAAAGACACTTCATAAAATTGTGCGTTTTCTGAAACCCTATCTATACTTATATATATTTCGCCCACTACCAGATCACTGCTATCAGACATTGAAAAAGTAATGATATCTGTGAAATAATTATGCTGTAAATACTTCATATTTATCTGCAACAGATATACATCAGAGCAAAAAATATAATTAAGTGAGAGAAGTTTTGTTTTCTCTCTTTTAAAAATTTCTGCTAAAAAAACTTTTAGCACTTTTATTTCTCTAGGTCGCTTCTTCTTAGTGATATAGTTAAAAGTTACAACATCCATATATTAATGTACAAAAATCAGGAACTTATCAATGTGACTCATATAAATTTGTCAGTCAATGGAAAAACTTTCTAAAATTGGAGTCGGCGAGGCGGCAATCATTCATTCTTTTGAAAGCGATGAAATATTTCTTAAGTTAATGGAAATGGGCTGCGTTCCAGGGGAAATGGTTGTTGTAGAGCAAATAGCGCCAATGAAAGATCCTATTTCAATTTTAATTGCTGGTTATAAACTAAGTTTAAGACTTGAGGAAGCTGAAAAAATTTGGGTAAAAAGATTATAATTAATTGATTTACATGAATATAGCACTATACTTTGGTTCCTTTAATCCAGTGCATACGGGTCATTTAATAATTGCAAATTATATTTTAGAAAATACCGAAACCGATCAGGTGTGGTTTGTTGTTTCTCCACAAAATCCCTTTAAACAAACTTCAAGTTTATTAAATGAATATCAACGTCTTCATCTTATTAATCTTGCAATTGAAGGAGAAAACGGATTAAGGTCAAGCAATATTGAATTTAATCTTTCAAAACCCTCCTATACAATTAACACCCTAACATATCTTCAGGAGAAATACCCGGAACACCAATTCACCATTCTTATGGGAAGCGATAGTTTTCAAAACATTCTTAAATGGAAAAATGCAGAAGTCATTCTAAAAAACTTTCCTTTTTATATTTATCGGCGCCCGGGTTTTGAAATAAAAGAAACCCATGGTGCAATGGTAAAAATTCTTGAGGCCCCGCTATTGCAAATTTCGGCTACACATATCCGTGAACTTATAAAACAGGGGAAATCAATCCGGTATCTTGTTCCAGATGCTGTAATGGAAGAAATTCTAAAAGGAAGATATTACAAATCTTAAAACATCCAGCCCAAAAACAGGCAACAAAATACAATTACCGGAGGTGGAAATCTTGTTAAGAGCAACAGGCAAAAAGTCGAAACAATTACGCCAATATTTATATAATTAACAGTCGAAAACCCTTCAATAGAAATATCTTTCATTAAATAGAAAAATGATGCTACCATTATCCCCACAACCACGGCGTTAATTCCTTCCAACGCCCGGTATATAACTACATATTTTTTTAAATTGTTCCAGATTGGGTAAAAAAATAAAACCAACAACGCACTGGGCAGAAACATACCAAGCGTACCAATTATACAACCAAGAATCTGCATATTTTTCCCTTCATTGCGCAAAGCCATTCCACCGGTAAAGGATGCAATAGAAAATACAGGCCCCGGTATTGCCCTAACTATACCTGCGCCTGTTAAAAAATCGTTTTTTTCAATCCTAATAACATCTCTATTTTTTTCAACTATTCTTTTGCTCTCAGGTCGTACAACATATTGTTCATACATGATTGGCATCAAAACATCCCCTCCACCAAAAACAAGGCTTCCAAACCGATAAAAATTTTCGAAAAGGTTAAACGCTTTTTTAGATTCCCACTTATTTTTTCTTGCTGTTTCGCTAAAAAAACCTGCAACAACAAAGAGTACTAAAAAAAACCAGATATTATTCCACTTTATCTTTTGTGGCCGTACACCATATTCCGGAATTCTTTTATTACTGAAGTTGGTTACAATGCCGCCCAAAATTATTAGCACGGGAAAAACCCAGGGTGTTGCAAATAAAAAATAAGTAGTTAATGCTGCCACAACAAGAATAACTCTGGTAATTGTATTCTTTACTGAAATTTTAAACGCATTGTATGCTGCATATGCAAGAAAACCAACAACCATTGGTTGCAAATATTTAAAAATATCGTTTTTTAACGCTGATTTATCGATATAATGAAGCAGGAAAGACAGTGCCCCCATTAAAATACTGGCAGGCAAAATCCAAATAATTAATGTAAGAACAGCTAAGGACACGCCACCTCTTTTATAACCAATCAGTGTTACTGTCTGTGTTGAAGACGGTCCGGGTAATAAATTACAAAATGCGTTAAACTCCATTAACTCCTCTGTTGTTATGTCTTTTCTTTTTTCAACAAACGTTTTAATCATCATTCCCAGATGTCCTTGCGGTCCGCCAAAGGCTGAAATACTGTAAATAAAAACTGTGCGCAGAAATGGTATGTGGCGAAGCAGGGTCAGGGCGAAATTTGTTTAGTATAGAGTTAAATATAATTTATTTTTTTGTGGGGGGCCAAAATTCTGTCATCGTTTGTATTTATTCCGCTTCTTTTTTTAGAGTTCTAATTAAATATGAGAACCAGGGCTTAATTTTGAATTACTCAATTATTTTGTTTTGAAGAAAAAAAACGGTTGGTTTTTTGTTTTATTTGTGGTATTCCTTATTTTTCTATCCTCCTGTTCGCCGTCTTATTATAAGTATATATCAAAATACAAATACTCCACTGCTAATATCCAACCTGAATATAGTGACTTATTTTACTGGGCGGCACACCCAGATAAAAAAGACCCAAGTGACAGCATTCCATCTGGCTTAAAAAATAATATTATTGACTCAGCAGTTGATGTTTTTTTTATACACCCCACCACTTATACCAGGGCCAACTTTGGTGCCGGGGAAAATAATGCGGCTATCAATAATGCTGAATTAAATGCTAAAACGGATTATACATCTATTCTATACCAGGCAAGCGTTTTTAATGCCTCTGCCAGGGTATACGCCCCACGATACCGGCAAGCTCACATTTCAGCATTCTTTACAATGAACAAAGAAGAAGCAGAAAGGGCTTTTGATACGGCTTATGCTGACATTAAATCAGCTTTTGAGTATTATTTAAAAAACTTTAATAATGGTCGTCCAATTATTATTGCCTCGCACAGCCAGGGAACTTTGCATGCAAGCAGATTATTAAAAGAGTTTTTTGAAGGCAAACCACTGCAAAAAAAATTAGTAATTGCATATCTTATAGGTTTGCCGGTATCTCAAACATGTTTTACAGACTTATCGCCCTGCAAAGATTCTCTGGCTGTGGGTTGTTTTGTAAGTTGGAGAACTTTAAAGAAGGGTTATTTGCCTGATTATATAAAAAAAGAAACCACATCCTCTTACGTTATTAACCCATTAACCTGGACATCGGACACCTTATTCGCCAGGAAAGATTTAAACACCGGTGCCATTCTTTGGAAATTTAATAAGTTAATTCCTCACACTAGTGGTGGGCAAATACATGAAAATGTTTTATGGATACCGAAACCAAAATTTCCCTTTAGTTTTTTAGTCTCTGTTAAAAATTTTCATGCCGGAGATATAAATCTTTTTTACCTTAATATCCGTCAAAATCTTAAAACAAGAATACAGGCCTATAATGCATTGAAGCAACAATAAGGATCATTTTTTTTAATGATATACCTCATAATAATTTTATAGCAATCTTTATAGCTTGTGATTTAAAAAAGAGGTTATGAAAAAAATAGTTGCTTGTACCGATTTTTCTGCCAATGCAACAGTTGCCATTGACTATGCTTTTGCTTTAGCTAATTATTATAAAGCTGAACTGGTTTTATTACACAGCTATCTTGTGCCGGTTCCTGTATCTGAAGTTCCTCCATCAACAGAGATGTTTGAACAGGCAAAAAAAGAATCAGAGGACTATTTAGAGAAAATAAAGGCCGACCTGCAAGCCAAAAATAAAGAAGGCATATTCATATCAACTTACACAGAAAACGAAAACCTGTTACTCTGCCTTGAAGAGTTTTGTAAAAACAACAACCCGGATTTAGTGGTGGTTGGCACAAGGGGCCACAGAGATATTGTTGATGTTTTGGTTGGAAGCAATACTACGAAGATCGTTAATCGCCTTTTCTATCCGGTGTTAATTGTACCCGCAAATGCTGCTTTTGATTCTTTTAGTAAAATCGGATTTGCCTGTGATTTTGAAAATGTTGTTAAAACAACGCCTGTTGATTTAATAAAAAAGCTTGTGGTGGATTTTAATGCACAGCTATATGTATTAAATGTAGATTATCAAAACAAGCAATTTACACCGCAAACGCCGGAAGAAAGTATGATGTTAGATCATTTGCTATTTAAGTTAAAACCACACTACCAGTTTTTAGAAGGAAAAGATATGCCAGAAACAATTGACGATTATGCCAGAAAGAATAATTTAGACCTATTGATAACTATTCCTAAAAAGCACAATTTTTTTGAACGGTTTTTTAAAGGCACCCACACCAATAAATTGGTATATCACACCCATATTCCTCTTCTATGTGTGCATGAAAAATAGTTATTTGATGTTAGAGACAATCAGTGTAACTGTTCCGGTATAAATATATGGAGAAGAAAAAGGGATTGCTACCGACAGGTCGGTTGTACTATAAATAAATCCTGTGTTATTAGCAAAGTAATAATGAATATCGGCCTTATTATTACTAAGCTTAAAGCCGCTGGCATAAAAAGTTGGATTAATTTTTACATGAGTGACGTCCGCATAGGTTTTTCCCCCGGCTGTATAACTAATTCCCTTTTCCATTACTACACATTCTAATTCTGCAGTACCATTAACACCATTAATTGTTGCGTTCTTGGTTTGCTTCCAGCTATTATTTACACTTAGGTTGTCTTTTATATATAACAGCTCTATTGCCTGATTGATGGCTTCATAAAAAGAATAGTGATAATAATCGCTGCCTGTTTTTGTGTAATATTCATTAGGTCCCCCGGAATTGGTAAACACCTTATACGTAGTGGTATTTATAACAGTATCCTTACTGGTAGCCGTTAAAGTATAGTCTCTTGTTGTACCATTACTCACTGCTGTATACGTCCACGTAGAGCCTGACGTTGTTGGCTGAAAGTTTTGTACAGTTCCGGGTCCAGACGGAGTGCCGTCGCTTTTCTTTTTACAGGATGGCGAAATGATTAACGCTGTAATAATCAGGAAAGCAAAAAATGTGTTTTTCATAAAGTTCCTTTTGGGTTAGAGGCAAAAAACCGAATGTTCGTTGCCTAAAATTCGGCACTCTTCGGTGTTCTTGGAAACGCTATAACGTCCCTGATATTGCCCATCCCGGTAACAAACTGCACCATCCGCTCAAAACCAAGCCCAAAACCGGCGTGGGGAACGGCCCCAAAGCGGCGGGTATCCAAATACCACCACAATTCTTCAGCCGGAATGTGCATCTGGGCCATTCTTTCTTCCAGCTTACCCAGCCTTTCTTCCCTTTGTGAGCCGCCTACAATTTCGCCAATTCCGGGAGCTAAAATATCCATGGCTGCC
>JACPOD010000121.1 GCA_016185185.1 Sphingobacteriales bacterium
AATATTAAAGGTAAAGCTACAGGCAATGTAAAATTAGTGGGTAACAGTGCCAGTCCTGATTTAATAGGAAAAGCAGTAATAAAAGAGGGTGCATTTAAAATTTTATATACACAGTGTACTTATAAATTTGACGAAGCCAGCATTAATTTCCAAAAAGGGGCCATTGATTTTGGTACCATCATTTTAGAAGATACACTAGGCAGAAATCACAAAGCCCGTTTCTCAGGTGTGATGTATCACAACTTTTTTAAGGACATGGCTTTCCAAATGAATTTCAGCAGTGACAGCATACTTCTATTAAATACAACACTAAAAGATAACCGGCAATTTTATGGTAAAGCCATTGGTAAAATAAGCCGTGCTTTTTTACGTGGCCCTGATACAGACATGCGGATGTATTTTAGTGCAACGCCAACAGATTCCTCTCACATTATTTTACCAGCCAGTGTAAGCCGGGAATCAGGCAATGCTGATTTTATTGTTTGGCGGCAATATGGCCGGGAGATGAAAGAATCTGCATTAAGCCGACCAGGTACCAATATCACTTTAGATATGGATTTGCAGGCAAACCCGCTGGCACAGATTGATGTAATACTGGATGATATAACAGGTGATATGGTAAAAGCAAATGGAAGAGGTAATATTAATATAAAAGTGGGGACAAAAGAAAGTATGTCAATGGCGGGGAATTTTGAGATAGACCGTGGACAATACAGTTTTAATTTTCAAACATACTGGAAATACTTCTTTGCCTTAACAGATGGAAATATCACCTGGAATGGCGACCCTTATAATGCCAAGATCAATATAAATGCTCAGTATGTTGCCAAAGATGTAAACCTTAGTTCATTAACTACATTAACGGGAAATTCCATCAAAGAAAAGAGCGATGTGTATATAATTGCTACATTAACCAACACCCTTAAAAATCCTGATATATCGTTCAAGCTTGATCTTCCGGAAAATAATGAATACCGGAACGATCCTATTGTAAAAGCAAATTTTGATAAATACAAACAGGATAAAAGTGAAATGAACAAACAGGTGGCTTCGCTCCTCTTGTTTAATACCTTTATCGGAACCGAACAAAGTTTTGTTTCCGGTTCCAATACTACTTCCTTTATCGCCGGCACAGCAGGTCAGGTTATATTTAATTTCGTGGCAAACAGTTTAAAATCCTTATTACGTAAACTATTAAAAGACCCGAATATTGATCCCTATATAACATTGGGGAATTCTACATTGAATATTCAGAACAATAGTTTAAAAGATATTCAGGCTGCTGCTAAAATTGGCATTAACTACTATATTTTAAATGGGCGTATCGTTTTAAAACTGGGAAGCAATGTTGATTACAGCAGTAACAATACTTTATTTAAAAACAACAGTAATTTTTTATTTAACCAAGATCTTTCTATTGAATATCTTATTAACCGGCAGGGTAAATTAAGACTGGTTATGTTTAACCGTGGCAATTACGATTTAGACAGGGGACGATATGCCCGTACAGGTTTAGGTATCAGCTATACACGGGAGTTTGACCTGTTTAAAGAATTGTTTTATGATGAACGAAAAAAGAATAAAAAGGCAATTGAAAAAGCTTCCGGGGCCCAATAACTATTTCAGTATCTCATGCCCCATCTTGTCTCTCTTTGTTTGCAGGTATTTTTCATTATGCGGATTAGGTGCCACTTCAATGGGCAATGTTTCCACAATTTCTAACCCATAACCCAATAACCCGGCTCTTTTTCTTGGATTATTACTGAGTAACCTGAGTTTTGTAACATTTAGCTTTCTTAATATCTGGGCACCTACACCATAATCCCTATTATCCATACCAAACCCTAAATGAAGATTGGCATCTACCGTATCCATCCCATTTTCCTGCAGCTTATAAGCCTTCAGTTTATTCATCAACCCAATCCCTCTACCCTCCTGGCTCATATAAAGTACTACACCTGTGCCTTCCTGCTCAACCCTTTGCATGGCTTTGTGTAATTGCTCACCACAATCGCACCGGAGGGAACCAAGAATATCTCCCGTAAAACAAGAAGAATGGACTCTTACTAAAACAGGATCGCCAGCTTTCAATTCCCCTTTTACTAAAGCAAAATGTTCGTTATTGGTTTGCTTTTCCCTGAAACCAATTAATTTAAAACCACCGTATTTGGTAGGCATATCCACCCTTACTACTTCTTCAATGAGCGAATCGCTTTGCAGACGGTATTCAATCAGGTCTTTTATAGAAATAATTTTGAGGTCAAACTTTTTTGCGATCTCTGTCAATTGTGGCAATCGTGCCATGGAACCATCTTCGTTCATAATCTCTACTAACACACCAGCAGGTTCAAATCCAGCTAATCTTGCCAGGTCAATGGTAGCTTCTGTATGTCCTGCTCTTCTTAAAACTCCACCTCTTTTAGCAATTAGAGGGAAAATATGACCAGGTCTTCCTAAATCTTGCGGAGTAGTAGAAGGATTTACCAAAGCCTGGATCGTTTTAGAACGGTCGTGAGCAGAAATACCAGTGGTACAACCATTTCCTAACAGGTCAACAGAAACAGTAAAGGCAGTTTCATGTAAGGAGGTATTATTATTAACCATTGGTTCCAGTTCCAGTTCCTCACATCTGTCCTCCACGAGCGGGGCACAAATGAGCCCTCTGCCATGCATACTCATAAAATTGATAATTTCAGGAGTCACATTTCTGGCTGCTGTAATAAAATCGCCCTCGTTTTCACGATCCTCATCGTCTACTACTACTACTAATTTCCCATTTTTTATATCGTCTATAGCACTTTGAATTGAATCCAGCATCTGAAAATTTTTTGCAAAGCTACACAAATACCAGTCTTTCCATTTTACTATAAATGGAATTGTTATAATCGCTTTTACAATTCAACTAAAAATCAATTTTTTACCCTTTATTTTTAAAAATCAAATGAAAATAATTTGTTAACAGCCAAATGTAACTTTTCAATCAGAAATCCCTTTCTTTGCAAGCGTAAAACTAGCTGTTTATGAGATTATTCAAAATTATGTCAGTACTGCTGATTATTGCTTTCAGCAGTGTAAATGCATTTGCTCAGGTTACTACCAGTAGCCTTTCTGGGGTTGTAAAAACAAAATCCGGCAACGGGTTAGTGGGGGCAACAGTTACGGCAACCCATCAACCAACCGGTACTGTTTACAGAACAATTACCCGTAAAGATGGTGGTTTTAATATTTCTAATATGAACCCGGGCGGACCTTATTCAATAGAGGTAACTTTTACCGGTTTTGTAAGCCAGACAAAAAATGAGATTTATTTATCCTTAGGGGAAACGGGTAAATATGATTATGTCCTTCTGGATAAAAGTACCATATTAAACGAAGTAGTGGTAAGTGGTACAAGAGGTAGTGTAGCCAATTCCCGTGGTGGTGCTGAAACCTCTATTGGCAGAGATAAATTACAAAACTTACCTACTGTGGGTCGTAATATATACGATTTTTTAAGAGCAGTTCCACAGGCCAAGCTGGGTGCGCAGGAAGGTGCCGTTTCAATAGCCGGGCAAAATAACCGTTATAATGCATTTTTCATTGATGGTGCGGTTAATAATGATGTGTTTGGATTAAGTAACTCGGGCACTAACGGTGGCCAGGCAAATATTGTTCCCATTTCAATTGATGCAATTGACCAATTCCAGGTTGTACTATCTCCGTATGATGCTTCCATTGGTAATTTTACAGGCGGTGGTATAAATGCCATTACCCGTTCTGGTACTAATAAGCTTAATGGTTCTGTATATTATTTTTACAGGAACCAGGATTTAGCAGGTAAAACACCTACGGGATTAAAATCAAATGCAGTTAAGCTGGCCAACTTCAACAATAAAACTTTTGGTTTCAGAGTTGGCGGTCCTTTAATTAAAAATAAATTATTTTATTTCATCAGTGCTGAAAAACAGGAAGACACAAGACCTCAGCCTTTTGATGCAAATAACTATACCGGAAACACAAAAGGTCAGGCTTTATATGCCTTAAGAGACTCTGTTATAAAAAGGTATAAATATGATATGGGTGATTTTGTAAATAACCCTGAAGAAGTAAATGCTGACAGGTTTACCGTTAAACTTGACTGGAACATTACCGGTAAGCAACGTTTATCTTTAAGCCACCGTTATACAAATGGTTCGAGGGTTAATACCAGCCAGAGCAGCAATGGTACTATTAACTTTTATAACAATGGTTTTGTATTTCCTACAAAAACCAATTCTTCATCCCTTGAATTAAAATCAAGTGTTGGCAACGGTTCTTCTAACAGGTTACTGGTAACATTTACAAAAGTGGAAGATGACCGTAACCCAATTACAGCCCCCTTTCCAAGAGTAACTATCCGTGACGGTTCGGGTTCTTTAATTTTTGGACCAGATAACAGCTCTACTCAAAACCTGCTGGAACAAAATAACTTTACCATATTTGATGCCTTTAAATTCAACCTGGGTAAAAACTTTATGACTGTTGGTACCGATAACGAAATCAATGCTTCCAATAACGTATTTATCCAAAACACTTTTGGAAACTATACATACAGTACCATAGCTGATTTTTATAATAACGCTAAACCTAACCAGTACCAGGTTGGTTATTCATTGGTTGATAATGACCAAACAGATAATACCGCTGCAGCAGCAAAATTCAGAACTGCCCGTGTGGGTTTCTTTGTAAATGATGAATTAAGAGTAAACGACAGGTTAACATTAAATTTTGGCGTTAGGGCAGATAAAGTTGCTTTTCTCACCAAACCGATAACAGATCCATACACTAACGATTCAGCGCTGGCAAAATTTTCTAAGTATTACGATTTGCAGGGTGCAAGAAGTGGTTCTATTGCCCGTGTTCCATTCTCTATTTCTCCCAGGTTAGGTTTTACCTGGAAAATACCAGAACAAAACTTAATTATCCGTGGTGGTATGGGAATGTTTACTGGTCGTGTTCCGTTGGTATGGCCTGGTGGTGTATATAATAATACCGGAAATATTTCTGGAGGTTATATAGCTAACAGCAGCCAGAATGCCGCTGCTTTAAATACGATCAGGTTCCGTTCTGATCCTTATGGTCAATGGAAAGCAAGTGAAGTTGGTATCAGTCTGGCAAAAGGTGCTGTAAACTTTATTTCTTCCAAATTTAAAATGCCAAAACTGTTCCGGTTGTCATTAGCTGCTGACAAAAATCTTGGCAGAGGATGGACATTTACAACAGAAGCTATTTACAGTGCAAATGTTAATGAAATATACTATCAAAACGTAAACCTGCTGCCACCGATAGGACAATCAGTTGGGGCTGGCGCCAGAAATGTTTATCCGGCAACCAACGTAATTCCTATTGCATCCAATGGCAGTAATCCATATACAAACGTTATCCTTCTTTCCAACAATAAAGGAGCCAAAGGATTTTCATACAATTTCACCGTGGGCATTGAAAAAAGATATACTAATGGTTTTTCTTTCAATATGAACTATACGTATGGAAACTCAATGGTAGTAAACGAAGGAACTTCTTCTGTTAACAATTCTCAATGGCAGTTTATGGAAAGTGTAAACGGAAGAAACTTTCTTGGACTTTCTAAGTCTGACTTTGATTTAGGTCATAGGATTTTTGCTTTCGCCAGTAAAAAATTCACCTATGCAAAAAAATCAATGGCAACAACAATATCGTTGGTTTATACAGGTCAAAGTGGTTCTCCGTATAGCTATATTTATGGTAGTACTCCTTTTGTAAGGGATGCAGCAGTTTCGGGCGGTGTTACCAGTGATCTTATATATGTACCAACTAAAAGCGAGATTGGCAGCATGGTGTTCTTAAATAATACGGTAGGCGCCACAACTTATACACCGGCACAACAGGCAGCAGCTTTTGATACGTACATTGATAACGATAAATACCTGAGTAAACGCCGTGGTCAGTTTGCTGAAAGAAATGGGGCACGTCTTCCTTTTACACATGTAATTGATTTGAAACTTGCACAAGATTTTGTTGTAAAGGTTAGTGGTAAATCAATCAAATTACAGGTTACCTACGATGTGTTCAACTTTACAAATATGATCAGCCGCAGGTGGGGACGTAACTATTTCCTCAGTAACGATCAGTTTAGCTTGTTAAACTTTGCAGGTTTTGCATCGGCTACAAACTTAACTCCACAGTTCAGATTTAATCCTACTATTTCAACACCATATAATATCAGCACCACACCTACTCCGGCTTACAGTGCCCGTTGGGTAAGTCAGTTGGGTGTTCGTATTAATTTTAATGATTAATTAAAAAAACCAGATATTAACAAATGCCACCTTCACCGGTGGCATTTTTCTTTGAAAACTGTTAATATCTTCTCGTTTCAGATAAATATTTTCCCCGACCTTTGCTGCTGCTCAAAACTAATTTGCATGAAATCATTTATTCGTATTAGCACAATACTTGTATTTGTGCTGGCGGCTTTTTCTGTTAAAAGCCAGGTTACTACCGGCACAATCACCGGGTTAATCAAAGATTCTAAAGGAAATGAATTAGCAGGCGCTACTATTGAGGCAGTGCATGAACCCTCCGGAAGTACCTACCGCACTATTTCTTCAAAAACAGGGCGTTTCAGTTTACCGGGACTTCGTATTGGGGGACCCTATAAAGTAACTGTAACTTTTGTTGGTTTTCAAAAACAAGAATTCAGTGACCTTTATGTTCAGTTAGGTGAACCTACCAAAATTGATGTTTCAATGATCGATGAAGGCAAAAGTCTTCAGGAAGTTGTTGTTACCGGCAGCACAGGTAAATCACTAATTTCTAAAGACAGAAAAGGCGCCTCCACCAATTTAAACAGGAGGATCTTACAGGCATTGCCAACATTGAACCGGAGTTTTACCGATTTAACGAAATTAACTCCACAGGCAAGTGTTACTTCCAATGGTATTTCATTTGGAGGCCAGGATGCCCGCTTTATTAATCTGACTATTGATGGATCAATTTTTAATAACTCATTTGGGTTACAATCATTGCCCGGAAGTCAGACAAATGCAACACCAATCTCTTTGGATGCCATAGAAGAAGTTCAGGTAAACATCTCTCCTTATAACTTAAAAGATGCTGGTTTTACTGGTGCCAGTATTAATGCAGTTACCCGTAGTGGTACCAATGCTTTTCATGGGTCAGCATTTTATAACATGAGAAATGAAGGATATGTTGGGAGGTTTACGAAACCCGGTTATAAACACCCCTTTAATGTAAACGTTGCCAATTTTGATGTGAAACAGTTTGGTGGAAGTTTAGGTGGTGCCATCATTAAAAATAAATTGTTTTTCTTTCTGAATGGTGAAGCAGAACAAAGAACAGACCCGGCAACTTTTTTTGTGGCTGACAATGGTTCAAATACCGGAGGTGCTAACACATCAAGGGTAAAAGAAAGTGATTTAATAAACTTGTCTGATTACCTGAAAAAGAATTTTGGTTACGACCCGGGTCCTTATCAGAATTATTCGTTTAATACAAAGAGCTATAAATTACTGGCAAAGATCGACTGGAATATTAATGATAAAAATAAATTCAGCGTCCGGTTCAATTCACTTCGTTCTTCAAGAGATGTTCCCTCCAGCACCAGTGGTGCATTGGGTGGCGCAGGCAGAAGGGATAATGTGAATACGATGAATTATGCTAATGAAAATTATGAGATAAACAACGACATCTATTCTTTCATAGGGCAATTGAATTCCCGTATCAGCAATAAAGTTTCCAATGAAATGATATTTGGCTGGACAGCTAACAGAGATTACAGGGCTGTAAAAGGCAGTAAGTTGTTCCCATTAGTTGATATACTTGATGGAACCGGTGCTGACAGAAATTATATTTCTTTTGGAGCTGAACCATTTACCCCAAATAATAAGTTATTTACAGACACATGGCAATTCTCAGATAACCTTAACTTTTATAGCGGGAAACATACTATTTCTACTGGCTTGAATTTTGAATCATTTAAATTCTATAATTCATTTACCCCACAATACCAGGGTCAATATATATTTAACAGCCTGGCAGATTTCTACACTTCTGCCAATGCTTACCTGTCCAATCCTAACATGAGCCAAAACCCTGTAAACCTCAGAAGGTATATCTTATCATACAGCAATGTTGCCGGAGGAGGTCCCTGGAGTGCTATAACCAGAGCAACAAATATTGGTGCTTATATACAAGATGAGGTAGCCTTAACAGATAAACTTAATATTACCTATGGTGTTCGTTTTGATGTGCCCATCTTTTCAAATACTGGTTATGTAAATAAAGAAGTAGAGGGTTTAAGTTTTGTGGATGACCAGGGGAACCCTACTAAATTGAGTACATCAAAATTACCATCCACCAAATTAATGGTTAACCCAAGGTTTGGATATAACTATGATGTTTTTGGAGATAAAAGAACACAGTTACGTGGTGGTTTTGGATTTTTTGCCGGCAGACCAGCCTTTGTATTTATATCTAATGTTGTTGGAAATAATGGGGTGTTAAGTGGTCAAATTAACCAGGATAATACAAAAGTATATCCGTTTAGTCCCGATATTTCAAGGAACATACCAACTAATATAGTTCCTGGTACACCAGCAGCAAGTTATAATATTGCTCCTGTTGAGAATAATTTCAGATTCCCACAGGTATTTAAAACAAATTTTGCCATAGATCAAAAACTGTTTGCAGGCATTGTTGGATCAGCAGAGTTTTTATTTACACAAAGTGTTAGCAATATATTTTATTATAATGCCAATCAAAAGTTACCAACTGCAACATTTAATGGACCAGATAACCGGCCACGTTTTGCCGGATCTGCTTCCGCAGCAAGAATTAATTCTAAAATTACAGATGCTACTGTATTGTCCAGTCGCCCATATGGACAAAGCATGATGGCAACAATAAAATTGGAAAAACCTTTACGTAAAGGTTTAAGCTGGATGGTTGCCTATAATTTTGGTAAAACTAAAGACTATTTATTAGCAAGTACAATTGCTAACTCA
>JACPOD010000016.1 GCA_016185185.1 Sphingobacteriales bacterium
AGGTGTTGAAGGATTGCTTGGGGTAAATTCTGCCACAAGTATTTATCAGCTTACAACGTATCTTCCCAAAAAAGCTGTTGAATCAAAAGACCCAAGAGCTTCCTTACCACAGGGAAGCATTTTACCAGTAGGCACTTTTGCAATTCAGCAGGATTTTGACAATAAATATATCATTACCAATCTTACATTTCTAAAAAGACAAATCGGGTTGCAGGAAAATGAATTTGGGGCTATTGAAATAAAACTTAAAGAAAGTACAAATGTGGGCAGTGTAAAAGAAACATTGCAAAAGTTATTAGGTAGTACATTTAAAGTAGAAGACCGGTACGAGCAAAATAAAACGTTGTATACTGTAATGCGGGTGGAGAAATGGGTAATTTTCGGAATCCTTTCGCTAATATTAGTGGTAGCGGCCTTTAATATGATAGGTGCCTTAACGATGCTGGTTTTAGAAAAGAAAAAAGACATACAGGTATTACAGGCAATGGGGGCTGACCGTTCCTTTATCTGGAAAGTATTTTTGAGTGAAGGAGTATTATTGGCAGGGCTGGGTGCTTTTACCGGAATGTTACTGGCCACTATTCTCTGTGTGCTGCAACAAAAATTTCATTTTATACCCCTGCAGGGAGATTCCTTCGTTATCAATTATTATCCTGTAAAAGTATTACCGGCTGATTTATTAATTATCGCCACAACAATTTTCATAGTAGCCATTCTGGCTTCGTGGATACCAGCCAACAAAGCGGCTATGCAGCCTTTTGAGTTAAAAGTATAATCTCATTAAAAAAGGGTGCAACGGGCATCCTTCTGATTATAATTTTCAGTGTGTTTAATAATCTCCCAATGTTTCAGGCAATTGTGCCAGTGCTTTTTGCAATTGTTCATCATTTGGTGCGATACCGTGCCACTCATGACTGCCTTCCATAAAATCAATGCCCTTACCCATTTCTGTTTTCATAAGA
The DNA here is from genome assembly GCA_016185185.1 of Sphingobacteriales bacterium. GTDB lineage: Bacteria > Bacteroidota > Bacteroidia > Chitinophagales > Chitinophagaceae > AWTP1-9. The sequence goes on from JACPOD010000016.1 coordinate 963, forward strand.
ATAAGAATGGGTTTTCCTTTGCCAACAAAAGTTTTTGCTTTTTCTAATGATGCTACTACTTCATCTACATCATTTCCTTTATCTAAATGCAAAACTTCCCATCCAAAAGATTTGAACTTGGCATCTAAATCACCAAGGTTCATCACTTTTACAGTGGGTCCATCAATCTGTTGACCATTCCAGTCAACTGTTGCAATTAAATTATCTACCTTATGATGAGCTGCTGCCATGGCTGCTTCCCAAATTTGTCCTTCTTCTAATTCTCCGTCACCATGTAAGGAGAATACAATATTTTTTTCGCCATTCAATTTTTTGGTAAGTGCTGCACCAATTGCCACACTCATTCCCTGACCTAAAGAACCTGAAGCAATCCGTACTCCCGGCAAATGCTCATGCGTGGCAGGATGACCCTGCAACCTTGTATTCAAACGGCGGAATGTCTTCAATTCTTCCACCGGAAAATATCCGCTTCTCGCAAGTGTAGAATAAAATACCGGCGAAATATGTCCGTTAGACAGAATGAATACGTCTTCATTTGTTGCATCCATATTAAACACTGGATTATGATTCATCACTTTAAAATAAAGTGCTGTAAAATAATCTGTACAGCCGAGTGATCCGCCGGGATGTCCACTTTGCACACCATGCACCATGCGAACAATATCTCTTCTTATTTGCGTTGCTATATCTTTTAATTCAGCCATTTTTATAAAATTGCGGCGAAACTAAAGGTTTTTTTTTTCTGTAAGAGTAAACTTTTTCAACAGTCACGGCGTCTATGTGGAAGAAATGCGGATTTTTTCCCGTAGAAATACGGTTAACTTTACTTTTATTTGTCATAAGTTCGCATTGCAGTATTAGAAAAACACCACTATAAACTTTTCAAAAAAGACAACTGCATGGATCACATCTTAATAGGGATTTCAATTGCTTTTATAGTCACGTTTTATGCTATACCTGTGATCATTCGTGTGGCAGATATCAAAAAATTATATGATGAGCCCGATGAAAGAAAAGTACACACTTCCCCAATCCCTTCACTAGGAGGATTGGGTATATATGCCGGGTTTTTATTAGCTGTACTCATTGCCGCTCCCGAACAAAGCTCAGAACTGCAATACTATATAGCGGCTTCTTTTGTCATTTTTTTCCTTGGATTAAAAGATGATATTTTGGTGTTATCACCACTTAAAAAATTTTTGGGTCAGTTATTAGCAGCATTTATTATAATATACAAAGGCGGCATTGAAATTACCAGCATGCATGGGTTTATGGGGATAAATCAATTGCCTGAATTTTTTAGCCTGGCCCTTTCATACTTTACGGTTATTGTAGTTATTAATTCTTTTAATCTTATTGATGGGGTTGATGGCCTGGCTGGCTCATTAGGTTTATTTACTTCTGCAGCTTTCGGTTTGTATTTTTTAAGCAACAATCAGTTGGCGTTTGCGGTACTCGGGTTTAGTTTAGCGGGTTCCCTTGGGGCTTTTCTTATTTTCAATATTTCCCCCGCAAAAATTTTTATGGGAGATACAGGTGCTATGCTTATTGGGCTAATCAATGCTATTCTGGTAATAAAATTTATTAATTCCGCTTCTGACCCGGCAGTTGTATTTCCTTTAACCGCCAGTCCGGCAATTGGGTTTGCTATTTTAATGGTTCCTTTATTTGATACCCTCAGGGTATTTGGTATAAGAATTTTGTACAGACGTTCTCCATTTAGTCCGGACAGAAACCACATACATCATCTTTTACTCGACAGAGGTCTGTCGCATAAAATGGTTACTTTTTGTATCTTATCCGCAAATATTTTATTTGCAGTTACCGCTTATTTTTTTCGGAATGCAGGTAGCACCTGGCTAATATTTGGCCTGGTAAGTACCGGATTTTCGGTCATATCAGTTCTTTTTTATACCAAGCCAAAAAACAAACTATTCTCTGCTACAAACGAAGTGGACAAAGAACAGAAAAAAACAAGGGTTATACCTTTTGCTGCTGCCAAAGCTGCTGCTAATGATGAATAAGTCTTTTCTTAATTTTTCCTTTTGATTAATTAGCTTTGCAGCGCAAAATTTTATTTTATGGCAGATATCTCCGCAATTTTGACTGAGACAACAGACCACATGCAGAAGGCGATTGCTCATCTGGAAACTGAACTGACTAAAATCAGAGCTGGCCGTGCCACACCTCAAATGCTGGACGGTTTAGTAGTAGATTATTATGGAACGCCTACTCCCATAAACCAAATTGGAAATATTACGGTACTGGATGCAAGAACCATTAGCATTCAACCTTGGGAAAAAAATATGTTACAGCCAATTGAGCGTTCTATTATTGCAGCTAATATTGGTATAACACCACAAAATGATGGAGTTCAAATCCGGTTATTTCTTCCTCCATTAACCGAAGAAAGAAGAAAAGAACTGGTGAAAAAAGTAAATGCTGAAGGGGAACATTCAAAAGTTGCGATCCGTAATATTCGCAGAGATTCGATTGAAAAGATTAAAAAATTGCAGAAAGATGGCTTAAGTGAAGATGCAGCCAAAGACAGTGAAAAAGACATACAGGAAATTACTGATAAATATATTGCACAAATTGAGAAACATCTTCAGGCCAAGGATAAAGAAATAATGTCTGTATAAATGACTATTGTATAAAAAACCCGTTTAATTGTAAACGGGTTTTTTATTGGCGGTTTGCTACATAAACACCAAATAAAATAATTGCCAGGCATCCGGTTTGTACCAATGTCACCTCTTCTCCGGCAAGTAAACCCCAACCAATAGCTACAAATGGAATTCCATATGTGACCAACGAGGAAAAGAGTCCGCTGGTACGCTTAACAAGAATATAAAAAATGATGGAAGCAAATGCGGTTCCAAAGATGCCCAATATGCCTGAGCAGATAGTTGAAAATAAATATTCATTTTGCAAAAGAGGTAACTTAAAATAATCTGTAAAAAATAATATAGCTAATGAAACTGGTATAATAGCTGTAAACCCTATGGCTGCAATTTGCAATGAACTTATCCCTTTTAAAAAACGCTGAACAGTATTTACATTAATACCATATAACATAGTAGCCAGTAAAACAAAAAAAGCATAACCAATATATCCAATATCAGAATATCCGTGGGAAAGAAATAAAAGCACACTCCCAATTAAGCCAATAACAACACCCGTTACTTTTTGAGCACTGGCTTTTATATTATAAAATAACGAACCCATTATAATAACAAATAATGGAGTTAGTGCATTTAATGTTCCGGCAAGGGCACTGTTAATTTTTGTTTCTGCAATACAAAAAAGAAATGCCGGAAAAAAACTGCCGCAAAAAGCAGAAACCAGGATTAACCCAAACGTTTTTTTGGTTATTCTTTGTAAATCCCTAAATGCAAATGGTAAAAGGATAAGACCGGCAGAAAGCATTCTTAAGGCAGCAACCTGGTAAGCATTTAATGTAGGATGCCCCGCTCCGTTAAACATTCCCCGCTTCATTAAAATAAATGAGCTGCCCCAAATGAGGCAAAGCCCAATAAATATTACCCAGTCCAAAAGCTTACCTTTCATTAAAATATTTTGGCAAAGTTGGGGAAATGAGAACAGAGGAATAAAAAACTTAATGCATCGTTTTATTGTTATTAGTATTATTTCCTATATTTATCCGCACTTATCCTTCCGGTTCGTAAAAACCACAATTTCTATTTCTCAACCTAAAACCAATTTATTATGGGTATGCTCAAAGAATTTAAAGAGTTTGCCATGAAAGGCAGTCTCGTAGACATTGCTGTAGCTTTTGTAATGGGTGCAGCTTTCGGTAAAGTTATTACGGCCTTTACTGAAGGCATAGTAGCGCCGCTAATTACGTTAATCACCGGTGGTGCAAATTTTAACAACAAAGTTTGGGTACTCAAAGAAAGTACTGAAGTTAAAGACGCAGCCGGCAAAGTACTTTCGGGCGATCCTGCTGTAAATATTCAGTGGGGTACTTTTGTTACCAACATTATTGATTTTATTATTGTGGCTTTTGTAATGTTTCTTGTTATTAAAGCTATTAATAAAATGAAAAAAGAGGCCCCCCCGGCTCCGGCTGAACCTTCTTCAACTGATAAACTGTTGATGGAAATCAGAGATTCATTAAAAAAATAAATTCTTTATTCATAAAAAGACATCCCGGTTCGGGATGTCTTTTTTATTAATATAACAAACCATGAAAAAAACTATTCTGCTTTATTTTCTAACTGCATTTTGTTTCATTGCAAATGCCCAGGATGCAACTGTAAAATCGCTGAAAGAAGCATCAGAAAAAGCAATTAAAAAAGATGTGGCTGATACCGTGGAAAAAAAATGGAAGAAAGGAGGAATGTTTAATTTAAATGTAAACCAGGGTGCTTTGAGCAATTGGGCTGCTGGTGGAGAAAAAACATCACTAGCTATTACATCCTTCCTTAACTTGTATGCTTTTTACAAACAAGGTAAACATGCCTGGGATAATAATCTTGATCTCGCTTATGGCTTTGTTAATACTACCAGCCTGGGTCAGCGTAAAGCTGACGACCGCATTGATTTACTTTCAAAATATGGGTATGCCATTGCTCCAAAATGGTATCTCAGCGGATTATTTAATTTGCGGACACAATTCACCGATGGGTTTTCTTATCCGGCAGATCTGCCAAAAGTAAAAACATCAACTTTTTTTGCACCGGCATACCTTTTATTATCACTGGGTATGGACTACAAACCAAATGATAATTTTTCCTTATTCTTATCTCCCGCCACCTCCCGTTGGGTTATAGTGAGGGACCCAGTACTATCTGCCGAAGGTGCTTATGGGGTTACTCCGGGAAAAAAGTTTAAAAACGAAATTGGAGCATATGTATCTGCCAACTATTTTAAAACTATCAGTACATCGGCCACTTACAAAACAAAACTTGATTTATTTTCTAACTATAAAAGCAACCCGCAAAATATTGATGTTTTCTGGACGAATATCCTGGCAGTTAAAGTCACTAAATTTATAAATATGAATCTTAGTTTGGATATTATTTATGATGACGATGTGAATACTGTTAAAGATAATGGTACCAGTGGCGGCCCTAAACCACAGATCAAAGAATTGATGGGTATTGGATTTGCTTATAAATTCTGAACAAACCGTTTCATTTTGTGAAAAAATAGAACCTGTTTTCAAATAGCCAAACCCTAAATTTGCATATTCCCAATCGAAACGAGATTGGGAATCTTCTTTACAGTAAAAATGAACCGTGTGAATACCGCTACTTACCAGATAAAATTATCACAATTTGAAGGTCCGTTTGATCTTCTGCTTTTCTTTATTGAAAGAGACGAGTTAGATATATACGATATACCTATTACCGGTATCATTAATGATTTTTTAACCTTTATACACGGTGCCGAAAAATTGAATATTGAGCTCTCCAGCGAGTTTATTTTATTTATTTCCACCCTTATGCGGATAAAAGCCAAGATGCTTTTACCCCGAAAAGAGCTGGATGCACTTGGTAACGAAATAGACCCGAGACAAGAATTAATTGATAAAATTCTTGAGTACAAAAGATATAAAGAAGCCTCACTCCAGATGGCCGAAATGGAAGCCAGAAGAATGCAAATGCTGCGCCGTGGAAATATTCAAAACGAACTGGCACATGTTGGCGAAGAAACAGGTGAAGGAACCGAAATACAATCCATTACGCTTTTCAAACTAATGAAAACTTTTGAAAGGGTAATGAAGCGGATGCAGGAACGCAATAACAAACCGGTTCATACAGTTGTACAGTATAATTATACCATGGAGGGCAGTCGTGATTATATGCTGGATACTGTACGAAATGAAAAAACCATGGCCTTTGACAAAATATTTGATATATGTGAAAACAGAATTCATGCCATCTTCCTGTTCCTGTCGTTACTTGAATTGTCACAACAAAGGTTTATGACGATACTTACAGGTGAGGGAAGAAATAATTTTATTGTGGAGTGGAATGAAAACAGGGAGGAAGAAGTAGTGGCGGAATTAAATGCATGATAATTGATGAACAATAAAAATAAACCCCGCCAATGGCGGGGTTTATTTTTATAAGTTGCTTTATTATGCTGCAGAATTTTTCTTTTTAGCTTCTTCCCGCATCATTTCTACTGTTTTTCGTTCATTTTCCAACTGATCAATTTTTTTACGGAGTTCGCTATTTTCCTGTTGTGCACTTAGCAGATGTTCATTAAACATTTGTAACTCATTCCCCATTTCTTTACTGCTTTTCCGTAATTTATTAATAGTATACTGCCGGAAAAACAAGGAAATAGCAAATGGGAAAAATGCTATAAAAAACACCTCGACAAGGGATAAAGATAATTGCATATTGTTCTCAATAAAATTAAGATGAAACATAAATGTTTTTTATAAGGTACGTGATTAATATACGCTTCAAATCTATAACCCAATCACAAAAATACCATAAAAACCCAAAAAACCTACTTTATTTTATTCATAATCAGACTCCGAATTTCGGCCAAAGGAATCCGCTCCTGGGTCATGGTGTCCCTGTAGCGGACAGTAACCGTATTGTCTTCTTTGGTCTGATGATCAATAGTTACGCAAAAAGGTGTACCCAAAGCATCCATCCGGCGGTAGCGTTTACCAATGGTATCTTTCTCCTCATAAAAACAATAGAAATCATCTCTGCACTCTTTCATTAACTCACGGGCTATTTCTGGTAAACCATCTTTCTTTAATAATGGTAATACCGCCAGTTTTATTGGGGCTACCCTTGCCGGGATTTTTAATACCACCCGGCTGTCTTCTTTGCCATCTTCTTTGGTCCATTTTTCTTCTGCATAGGAATGAGAAAGCACTAATAAAAACATCCTGTCTAAACCTATAGAAGTTTCAATTACATACGGAACGTAATTACCAATTGGTTTTCCATCTTCATTCAAATCATTATCGAAGTACTGCATTTTTTTACCGCTGTACTTCTGGTGGTTGCCCAAATCAAAATCAGTACGGCTGTGAATACCTTCCACTTCTTTCCAGCCAATCGGGAATTCGTATTCAATGTCCACTGCCGCATCAGCATAGTGAGCTAATTTAACATGGTCGTGAAAACGATATTTAGCAGCCGGAATACCCAATGCCTGGTGCCACTTCATTCTTTCTGCTTTCCAGAACTCATACCATTGTTTTTGTGAACCAGGTCGAATAAAGAACTGCATCTCCATCTGCTCAAATTCCCGCATACGGAAGATGAACTGGCGGGCCACAATTTCATTACGAAATGCTTTTCCTACCTGTGCAATACCGAAGGGAATTTTCATCCTCGCAGTTTTTTGCACATTGAGAAAGTTTACGAATATTCCCTGTGCTGTTTCCGGACGCAGGTATATTTTATTGTCTTCATCGTCTGTAGAAACAGTGGAACCAAATTCAGTAGAGAACATCAGGTTGAACTGGCGAACATCTGTCCAGTTACAAGTATCGCTAACTGAACAAGTCATTTTATTATCTTCAATCAATTGCTTTAAACCGGCAAAATCTTCTTTCGCCAATAAAGCATCCATGGCCGCAATTAAATCATCTGCTTCTTTTTCTTTTCCGGCTTCTTTTAATTTCTCAGCATGTGCTTCTATTAAATGGTCAACACGATAACGTTTTTTGCTATCCTTGTTATCAATCATCGGGTCGCTGAAATTATCAACGTGACCGGAAGCTTTCCAGGTGGTTGGATGCATAAAAATGGCAGCATCAATACCCACAATATTATCATGCATACGGGTCATTTCATTCCACCAGTATTCACGGATGTTCTTTTTTAATTCTACACCCCACGGACCATAATCGTACACCGCACTCAAACCATCATATATTTCGCTGGATGGAAATACAAAACCATATTCTTTAGCATGCGAAATAATCGCCTGGAAAATAGTATTATCAACTGTTGCCATAATGGCCGCAAAGATAGCCAGATTGTCCATTTATGGAAATAATGCCGGCGATAGTTTATCCTTTTCTATATTTGAAAAGATTGTGTTGAACCAACCATCTTAATTATCGAACCATGAGAAAAAGTGTACAGTTATTAGTATTGCTCTTATTGCTGACTGAAAGCAGTTTTGCCCAGCAACAAACAGAATATCCCAACGATTATTTAAGTCCGGCTTTTCATGCAGGCAGAAGAGCTGCATTCAGGGAGAAAATGGCGCCCAATACCGTTGGTGTATTCTTCGCTGCCCAGGTTCGTAACCGCACCAATGATGTGGACTTTCAATACTCACAAAACAAAAACTTCTTTTACTTCACCGGTTTTGATGAACCCAATGCGTTGTTATTAATATTTAAAGAGCCACAAACTATTTTAGGCAAACCAACGAGTGAGTTTTTATTTGTTCAGCCAAGAGACCCATTGAAGGAATTATGGACAGGGAAAATATTAGGTGCCGAAAGAGCTCCGCAAATGTTGGGTATTGAAAATGTATTTACCCATTCTCAGTTTGATGGCAATACCATTTCCATTTCAAAATTTGATTCCGTTTACAGTTTATATAAAAATGAAGAGATACTCGCAAAAACAAAAAGAGTGGTTGATCCATTATCAAAGATGGCTGGTGTTGTTGATAGTTTGATAACTGCTTCCGGAATAAAAATATCCAACAGCACAGGAATGCTTATGCGTACACTTCGCCACAGCAAATCGCCGGAAGAAATTAAGATGATTCAAAAAGCCGTTAACATCAGTTGCGAAGGACATAATGAAGTAATGAAGGCTGTTAAACCCGGAATGACCGAATACCAGGCACAGGCCATAATGGAATATAGTTTTAAAAAGAATGGTTCTGAATACCCGGGTTATCCGTGTATCAATGGTTCAGCAGATAATAGTTGTATTCTTCACTATGAAACCAATCAGCGGTTAATGCAGGCGGGTGAACTATTGCTGAGTGATTGTGCCGCAGAATATCATGGCTATACAGCAGATGTAACCCGTACCATTCCGGTGAATGGCAAATTCAGCCCCGAACAAAAAATTATTTATGAGTTGGTATTAGAAGCTGCTGATAGTGCTATTGCTGAGTGCAGACAGGGCATACCTTTTCGCCAGCCACATAATGTAGCAGCAAGAGTAATTGCCAGAGGTTTAATAAAACTGGGCATTATTAAAGATGAAACTGAAGTAAGAAAATATTTCCCTCACGGTACATCACATCATTTAGGATTAGATGTACACGACTGGGGTTTACAAACATTAGATGAAGGAGTGGTATTAACAGTGGAGCCGGGTATCTATATTCCTTCCGGAAGTAATTGTGATAAAAAGTGGTGGAGTATTGGGGTGCGGATTGAAGATGATATTTTAATTACCAAAGATGGACGAAAGAATTTATCAGATGCCTCTCCAAGAACGGTTGCTGAGATTGAAAAGATGATGAAGGGGAAAAGCCGGTTTGATTAAACCAGTCGGGACGCTTTATGCGGCCTGAAAGGTATAATCACATGTAGCAAGGTTCAGGTCGGTTGTACCGCCCCGACCCTTATTGCAGTTTTTCATTATTCTTATGCCGCTCCGCATCACGGCTATTTTTCTTTTCAAAATTCTTTTGCAATGCGTCAGTTAAATCAACACCCGTTTGATTAGCGAGGCAGAGCAATACCCACAGCACATCTGCCATTTCATCGGCCATATTTTTATTTTTATCACTTTCTTTAAACGACTGGTCCCCATATTTGCGGGCCATAATTCTTGCCAGTTCACCCACTTCTTCGGTGAGAACGGCCATGTTGGTTAACTCACTAAAATATCTTACACCAACTGTTTTAATCCATGTATCTACATCGGTCTGTGCCTGTTTCAATGTTATCTCCATAAAATATCATTTTCAGATTATCAAATTGCCACATTGTCAAATTATTCTTTATTCTTCGTATCAATCACAATCGTCACTGGTCCATCATTCAGCAACTGCACTTTCATATCACCACCAAATACACCACATTCAATTTTCTTTCCCAAATCTTTTTCCAGTTGCACAATCATCTTTTCATATATCGGAATGGCAACCTCCGGTTTGCTGGCTTTAATATAAGAAGGGCGGTTTCCTTTTTTAGTAGCGGCATGCAGGGTAAACTGGCTCACCAGCAGAATTTTTCCATTAATATCATTTACCGATACATTCATCACCCCTTTTTCGTCATCAAAAATGCGGAGATTCACTATTTTATTACTGAGCCATTCAATATCTTCCTCCGTATCGGCATCTTCAATTCCTAATAAAACGAGCAGTCCTTTTTCAATGGCTCCGGTTATGTTTCCTTCCACTGTTACAGATGCATGTGTTACTCTTTGTATTACTGTTCTCATATTGTGCTAAAGTCGAATATTTTTCCTTATTGCAACTAAAATAATATTCGCTTGATTATTCTCATCATAAAATATGAGAATAATCTTTTAGGAAATTTCCACCATATGCTTAAATTTATCAAATCAAATGATTGCGTATGGGTGCATCTTCGATGATTGTTTTAATAATTGCTGCGCTGGCCTTTTCTTCTATTGCTATACTAATTGCCAAAATATTAACGAAAGCCACTACCAATAAGCAAAAGGGAGAACCTTACGAGTGTGGTATCCCCACCAAAGGAAAAACATGGATACAATTAAATGTAGGCTATTACCTTTTTGCCCTCATCTTCTTGATATTTGACGTGGAACTGGTTTTTCTTTATCCCTGGGCCGTGGTGGCCAGGAAGATGGGATGGATAGCCCTGGTAGAAATTGTAATTTTCTTTTTTATATTGTTTATGGGATTTTTATATGCACATAAGAAAGGGGCATTAAAATGGATGTAGCCTCCCCAACCCCTCCAAAGGAGGGGCTTATGATGCGGAGATTGTGGAGGATTTATTTTTGAATAACCGGTAAGTAAAAATATTTTTTGATAATATTCTAAATGAGCAACGACAATAAAATATCAAATGGCTCTTCACAAATCCCCCCTTCGGGGGGTGGGGGGGCCGTACAGACTTACGACTTGCCGGGCGGAGGTATTGTGCTGAGCAAACTGGATGATGTTATCAACTGGGCCCGTTCCAACTCGCTGTGGCCATTAACCTTTGCCACCAGTTGCTGTGGTATTGAAATGATGGCCACTGCTTCTGCAAAATATGATTTTTCAAGATTTGGGTTTGAAGTGGCCCGTGCTACACCAAGACAGGCTGATGTTATTATAATAGCAGGAACTATTGTTAATAAGATGGCTCCTGTATTAAAAAGATTGTACGACCAGATGGCCGACCCCAAGTATGTGATTGCGATGGGTGCCTGTGCTATCAGCGGCGGTCCTTTCTTTTATAATACCTATTCCGTAGTAAAAGGTGCAGACCATGTGATACCGGTGGATGTGTATGTGGCTGGTTGTCCGCCAAGGCCTGAGGCGTTGTTACATGCGTTAATATCCTTGCAGGAAAAAATAAAAATGGGAATGACAAGAGAGCAAATAAAAGCCCCTAACCCCTAAAGGGGAATAAGAATGGCAATGATAAATTGTTTATTAAGATTATGACGAACGAAGAATTAAAAACCAAAATTACCGAACTGTTACCCGCAGCCACTTTTGAAGAAGGTGGCGAATGGCTCAATATTAATATTGAACCGGCTGATTGGTTATCCTTTGCCCGGCAATTAAGAAACGATTCATCTTTATACTTCGATTATTTATTCTGCCTTACTTGTATTGACTGGAAGACGCACCTTACAATGGTGTATCATCTTTCATCAACAAAATATCGCCATAATATAGTAGTAAAAGCAAAACTCGATAGAAATAAACCAGAGATAGAAACAGTAAGCCATATATGGCGTACAGCAGATTTTCATGAAAGAGAAGTATATGAAATGTTTGGTGTGAATTTTTTAAACCATCCTGATTTGCGTTTATTGATTTTACCTGATGGATGGGAAGGAAAGAACCCTTTAAGAAAAGATTTTGAAGACCCGGTTAATATGATAAAATTGTAGGCACCCCCAACCCCTCCAAAGGAGGGGCTTTGCATCGCAAAGGGCCAGCATATTTGAAAATGAAAATTAATTTGTAAAAGCATTAATGTACAGGCAAACAGAAATAGTAAGTGATGTTACTCAACTCCCCCCTTTGGGGGGCGGGGGGGCTGGATATTTTACCATAAATGTAGGGCCACAGCATCCTGCCACACACGGCGTGTTGCATTTGGTGATTACATTAAATGGGGAAACGATTATCAATATCGAACCTCATCTGGGTTATATACACCGCTCTATTGAAAAAATGTGTGAGAGTTTAACATACCGCCAGTTCATTTATGTAACCAGCCGGATGGATTATCTCTCTGCTCACATTAATAACCATGCCTGCGCTTTATGTGTGGAAAAGGGAATGCAGATTGAAATCCCGGCAAGGGCACAGGTGATACGGGTGCTGATGGATGAGTTGACAAGAATTGCTTCGCATGAATTATGGTGGGGGGCCATGGCGATGGATGTGGGTGCTTTCACTCCATTCTTCCATGCCTTTCGTGAAAGAGAAACGATTAATGATATAATGGAAGAAACCTGCGGTGCCCGGTTAACGATGAATTATATGGTGCCCGGCGGTGTGATGCATGATCTTCATCCCAACTTTCAAAAAAGGGTAAAAAGTTTTTTAGAATTATATAAAAGCAAGGTGCATGAGTATGATGAATTAGTAACCGGTAATATCATATTTCAAAACCGGATGAAAGGTGTGGGAGTTATTTCTGCTGAGGATGGTATTAGAAACAGCCGGCGATTCATTTGCAAGATATATGGTGCGGCTGAGGGAGATGAATCAATCTATTCGCATTATAGAACAGTTAATTGATAATATTCCCGAAGGGGATTTCCAGGCAAAAACAAAAGCCGTGTTGAAATTACCCAAGGGAGAATTTTATACAAGGGTGGAAACAGCAAGAGGTGAACTGGGCGTTTATATTGTAAGCGAAGGTGGAACCACGCCGTACAGAATCAAATTCCGCTCACCAGGATTTTCCAATCTCTCTATCTTAAATCATATGGTAAAAGGAAGTAAGATTGGAGATTTGATTGCTGCCATGGGAACATTGGATTTGGTGATACCGGACATAGACCGTTGATATTTTGAATTATAAATTTTATATGTTGAATTAAAATAGAATTAATTCAAAATTTATAATTCAACATTCAAAATAATTATATGTGGAGTTTTTCTAAAATAGCAAACATTATTCACGAGTGGCTGAGTCAAACATTCAATGCCACATGGGCTACCATTATTGAAATGGTGATTGCCGGTGTGGCGGTTATTGGTTTGTTTGCTGTTTTAGGATTGGTACTCGTTATCATGGAGCGTAAGGTTTCTGCGTGGATGCAGATTCGTTTAGGTCCTAACCGTGTTGGTCCAAAAGGTTTGTTGCAATCACTCGCCGATACATTAAAATTATTGGTGAAAGAAGGAATGACACCGAACGGTGCGGATAAATTTTTATTCAACCTTGCACCATACATTGCAATGATGGTGGCAATGTTATTATTAGCACCCATCGCTTTCGCTAAAGATTTTCAATTGTGGGATTTGAATATTGGGGTGTTATATGTTTCTGCTATTTCATCCATTTCTGTTATTAGTATCTTAATGGCAGGCTGGGCCAGCAATAATAAATATTCATTGCTCGGTGCGATGCGTAGCGGGGCACAGATAGTGAGTTATGAATTATCAGCCGGTTTATCTGTTTTAGCGATTGTTGTTTTAACCGGAAGTTTACAATTATCAGAAATCGTAAACTCACAGGCCAATGGCTGGTGGATTTTTAAAGGACATATTCCTGTTATCATTGCATTCGTCACTTTCATCATAGCGGTAACAGCTGAAACGAACCGTGCACCTTTTGATTTAGCAGAAGCAGAAAGTGAGTTGACTGCCGGTTTTCATACGGAATATTCAGGGATGAAATTCGCTTTATTCTTCCTTGCAGAATATGCCAACGTATTTATAGTATGTGCCATAGGAGCAACATTGTTTCTTGGTGGATGGATGCCTTTTCATATTGGCAACTGGGCAGGTTTTAATAACATCATGGATTATATTCCATCCAGTATCTGGTTCTTTGGAAAAACGTTCTTTTTAATATTTCTCATTATGTGGTTTCGCTGGACATTCCCGAGATTACGAATTGACCAGCTATTGAACCTGGAATGGAAGTATTTGCTGCCCATCAGTATGATTAATATTTTACTGGTAACAGCCATGGCAATATTAAAATGGCATTTTTAAAACTGATTATGTTTTTAAAAGATTACATAAAAGATGTGTTTGGTGCGATAAAATCGCTGGCCACCGGTATGATGCGGACAGGATATTATTTTACGCATCATAAAGAAATCATCACTCAACAATATCCTGATAACAGGGATACTTTAAATCTTCCTGAAAGATTTAAAGGTGAAGTGGTGATGCCGCATGATGAACACAATGAACATCGCTGTACGGGTTGTACCGCTTGTGAACTGGCTTGTCCGAATGGAACCATTAAAGTGGTAACCAAATTTGAAATAACACCCGAGGGAAAGAAAAAGAAAGCTATTGATAAACTGGTTTATCATCTTGAATTGTGTACCATGTGCAACCTTTGTATTGAAGCTTGTCCCAGTGATGCGATTAAAATGGCGCAGACATTTGAGCACAGTGTGTTTGACAGGGCACAGTTAACTAAAGTGCTGAATAAACCGGGTTCTAAAATAATGGAGGGAGTAGAGTGAGGAATAATAAATGTTGTTTAGTTAGAGATGTCAGGCTGAGCTCGTCGAAGCCTTGATGAACAGTAGTACACAAGTTGAGCAACTCTTCGACAAGCTCAGAGAGACAGCATCATTGTTCGTAACGAAACAACATTTATTGTAAAAGAATATCGAAGTAATTAAAATTTGAAAAGAATAATTAAATATCGGAATAGTAATATGAATGAAACTTCACCATTCATTATTCCCTGTTCGATATTCATGATTTTATGAGTGGCGTTCTCCTTAATTGGTATTGCAGGAATTTATTTCTGGCTCAATTATCAATTTATTGCAGCAGTACAAATTGTAGTGTATGTAGGCGGAATTGTAGTGCTTATCATCTTTTCTATTTTCTTAACTCAACAGGCTGGGGAGTTATTACCTAAACAACAAATTGGAAGAAAAATATTTGCTGCACTGTCAGCATTCTGTGGTTTTGCGTTGACGATGGTACAGGTGTGGAAACACAGTTTTACCAAAGCAACAGGAGAAGCAGTAGAAGCAACTGTTGCCAACATCGGTGCACAAATGTTAAGTGTGGACGATAATGGATATGCGCTTCCATTTGAAGTAGTATCTATTTTATTACTGGCAGCCATGATTGGATGTATCGTTATTGCAGCCCCCTTTGGGGGAAAAAATGAGGTTGGACAAAATAGAAATTAAAATGTGTAACGCAATTATAACCCGGACTATATCACATCTTATTCATCAGTGCAGCTTTGTTCTTCATTGGTGTGTATGGTTTCTTAACCAGGAGAAACCTTATTACTATGCTGATGAGTGTGGAACTGATACTGAATAGTGTAAACTTAAACTTCATCGCATTCAATAAATATGTATGGCCACACCGTTTGGATGGCGTATTCTTTACAGTATTTGTAATAGCGATTGCGGCAGCCGAAGCGGCTGTTGCCATAGCCATTATCATCAACCTGTATCGCAGTCACCAGTCAATTGATGTGGAAAATGCTGAAGAACTGAAATATTAGGACGGCACCTCTTAATCTCCCCAAAGGGGAGAGATATTGAAGCGAAGATCGTGGCAATGTGTATTTGTTGAATTAATTACAAAAGTTGAAATGCTTAATTACAATAGATAAATAATAAAACAAAAGCCCGGCCCCTTCTCCTCAAGGAGAAGGAAGGGATGAGGTCAAATGCCAAACGCAACATATATATCATTAATTCCACTACTTCCGTTAGCAGGATTTTTACTGCTGGGGTTATTTGGTAAAAAAATTTTTAAAAACAGTGCGGGCATCATTGGAACGTTGCTGTTATTAACATCAACCATACTTGCCCTTTACACCGCTTATGGCTATTTCTTTGATTACGGAAAGGTAGATGGTGTTTACCAAAAACTCATCCCATTAAAATATACCTGGCTCGAATTTTCCCCCTCCCTTTTGGGGAGGGCCGGGGAGGGGCCGTTATCGATTGATATGGGCATCTTACTCGATCCTATTTCAGCCATGATGATTGTGGTGGTAACCTTTGTATCGCTGATGGTGCATATTTACAGTTTGGGTTATATGAAAGGCGAAGAAAGATATTCAACATACTATGCATTTCTTTCCCTCTTTACTTTTTCCATGCTGGGCTTAGTTCTTTCCTCTAACATTTTCCAGATTTATATTTTCTGGGAATTGGTGGGTGTATCCTCCTTCTTATTAATTGGATTTTATTACGACCGGCCCAGTGCAGTGGCTGCCTCAAAAAAAGCATTCATCGTTACCCGTTTTGCCGACTTAGGATTTCTGATTGGTATATTAGTATTATCATTCTATTCAGGCACACTCGATTTCAATACACTCATACAAAAATTAACTTCACCTGAATCATCTGAATTAAAAACAGCCGTTGCTGCATCCTTCCTTGGTGTATCAGCATTAACATGGGGATTGGCATTGGTATTTATTGGTGGTGCAGGTAAGAGTGCCATGTTCCCTTTGCACATCTGGTTGCCCGATGCAATGGAAGGTCCTACCCCTGTCTCCGCATTAATACATGCAGCAACCATGGTGGTGGCAGGCGTTTATTTGGTTGCAAGATTATTTCCTGTATTTGCAATCTCGGCACCGGATGCATTGAGTATAGTAGCGAATGTTGGTGCTATCTCAGCATTGTTTGCCGCTATCATTGCCTGTACACAAACGGATATTAAAAGGGTGCTGGCCTATTCAACCATGAGCCAGATTGGTTATATGATGTTTGCATTAGGTGTTTCAAAATATGGTGGTGAAGAAGGTTTAGGTTATACCGCTTCGATGTTCCACCTGTTTACTCATGCTATGTTCAAAGCATTGTTATTCCTTGGTGCAGGAGCCGTGATACATTATGTACATAGCAACGACATGAAAGATATGGGTGGATTGCGCAAACATTTACCCATCACGCATATTACTTTTTTACTGGCTTGTTTATCTATTGCCGGTTTTCCATTGCTGGCAGGGTTCTTTAGTAAAGAAGAAATTTTATTGGCTGCTTACCAGCAAAACACGGTGATTTACTGGATTGCCTTAATTATATCCGGACTAACTGCTTTTTATATGTTCCGTTTATATTTCTCTATTTTCTGGAACAAAGAATACCATGCACACGGAGAACATCATGGCGAAGGTGGCGCCGTAATGATGCTGCCATTGTTATTGTTAGCGGTGGGTGCAGTGTTCGCTGGTTATATTCCTTTTGGACATTTTGTAAGTTCAGATGGCAAGCCATTGGAAAGTGAATTTCATTTAAGTTTTTCTATTGCACCCGTGTCATTGGGATTGATTGGCATCTTAACTGCTATGTGGTTATATAAAAATGAAAATAAGAAACCGGCTAAGCTGGCTGCATCATTAAGCGGATTATATAAATCAGCTTATCATAAATTTTATATTGATGAACTTTATTTGTTTATCACGAAGAAAGTTTTATTCAACCTCATTGCCCGCCCGGCTGCCTGGTTTGATAAAACAGTAGTGGATGGTTTAGTGAATTTTACCGGTAATACAACACAAGACATAAGTGAACGAATAAAAGGTATTCAATCAGGTAAAGTGCAGCAATATGCTATTTACTTTTTGGTAAGTGCGGTGGCGCTGGCGGTGTTGTTTATATATGTTTGGAAAACTTAAAAAATAATGAATATTGAACAGGCAACACCGGATAAAGAAGTAAAACACTTCATCATTCATCATTCCCTGTTCATTATTCGATATTCTCAACGATGAATCTTTTATTATTAATAGGGTTGCCATTATTAACTGCTGTTGGCGTTTTGCTTTCCCGCAATACCCAACAGGTAAGAAGTATTGCTTTTGCAGGTTCTGCTTTGCAGCTGGTATTGGCGATAGCTTTAATTTATTTTTTTAATAAAGAAAGAGCCGCCGGTGCAGCAGCACAAATGTTGTTTGAACAAAACTATGCTCTGTTTCCTTCACTTAATATCAACTTTCATATTGGTGTGGATGGAATTTCTGTTGCCATGATATTACTCACAGCATTAGTAGTATTGGCAGGCGTATTAGTATCGTGGAATGTAGAAAACCTGCCTGCCGGCAAGGCAGGGATGACAAAAGAATTTTATTTCTTACTCCTCCTGCTGGCAATGGGTGCTTACGGTTTCTTTATCTCATTAGATTTATTTGTTTTATTCTTCTTCCTTGAAATTGCAGTAATACCAAAATATTTACTGATTGGAACATGGGGCAGCGGCAAAAAAGAATACAGTGCCAACAAACTGGCTTTAATGCTTATGGCTGGTTCTTCGTTGGTAATTGTAGGAATACTGGGAATGTATTTTGGTAATGGCGAACATAAAAGTTTTGATTTAGTTCATATTGCCCAAACAGGTCTTTCATCTTCTGTACAAAAATTATTCTTTCCATTTTTATTTGTGGGCTTTGGTGTATTCACCGCCTTATTTCCTTTTCATACATGGGTGCCTGATGGTCACTCCTCCGCACCAACGGCAGGGTCGATGTTCCTTGCCGGTATCTCAATGAAATTGGGTGGCTATGGTTGTTTGAGAGTAGCCACTTATTTGATGCCACAGGGGGCACAGGAATATTCTAACTGGATTATTGTATTATCCTCTATCGCTATTTTATACGGCGCCTTCGCTACTATGATGCAGCGGGATTTAAAATACATGAACGCTTACTCCTCCATCAGTCATTGTGGTTTTGTTTTGCTTGGTATCGGCATGTTAACCAAAACAGCGATAGTGGGTGCGGTGATGCAGATGGTAAGTCATGGTTTGATGACGGCCCTTTTCTTTGCTGTGATAGGAATGATATATGAACGTACACATACAAGACAGATAAATGAAATGGGTGGTTTATTAAAAGTAATGCCATTCACCATGACGGTTTTATTTATTGCAGGTTTATGTTCATTGGGGTTGCCGGGTTTTAGCGGTTTTGTGGCAGAGATGACCGTGTTTATGGGAAGTTGGCAAAATGCAGACAACTTTCATCGCATTGCAACGGTAGTGGCTTGCATGTCCATTGTGGTAACAGCAGTTTATATTTTACGGGCAATAGGACAGGTAGCAATGGGCCCGATAAAAGAATCTTTTAATGGTTTGAGTGATGCCAGTTGGAATGAAAAATTAGCTGCGGCTATTTTGATAATTGGTATTGTGGCAATTGGTGTTGCGCCTAATTGGTTGAATGATTTAATCAGGCCGGGAGCGGAAATTATTATGAACAAAATATCTGGAAAATGAGAAATAAGAAATTACAAATAAGGAACGAGGAAGTTTTATTTACTTTCTGATTTCTTATTCCTTATTTCTCATTCCACATTAATTATATGAGTGATTTTTTATTAATAATGAAGAATGAACTGGTGATTACCTTCATCATCTTCCTGCTGCTGTTTATCAAACTCGGCAGGGGAATGAAGAACGAAAGCCTGTTATCCTTAATACAGTTTTTATTATTGCTGAATGTTGGACAGGGATTTACTTTTCTGGAAGGAAATTTGTTTGGCAATATGTTTACCAATACGGAGCAAATTGCTTTTGAAAAAAATATACTAAACCTCGGTGTGTATCTCATTTCATTGCTATGCTCCGGCTGGCTGAAACAGCATAAACATTTGCCCGAATTTTTTATGCTGATGTTGTCAGCTTTACTCGGAATGAACTTTTTAATCTCGAGTGGTAACTTATTAATGTTCTACCTGTCGCTCGAACTATCATCTATACCCATTGCCGCCATGGCCAATTTTGATTTGGAAAAGAAAGCATCTTCCGAAGCGGCTATGAAGATGATATTATCTTCTGCATTTTCATCCGGCATTTTATTGTTTGGTATTTCATTGGTATATGGTGCCACCGGCACTATCAGTTTTGCTGAATTACCAGCTGCATTGAATGGAAGTACATTGCAGATATTAGCATTTGTTTTCCTCGTTACTTCCTTCGCTTTTAAGCTTTCCGTTGTGCCTTTTCATTTATGGACAGCCGATGTGTATGAAGGTGCACCTGTGCCGGTTACCTCTTTCTTATCGGTTATCTCCAAAGGTTCTGTAGCGTTTATTTTTATTACCGTTTTATTCAAAGTTTTTTCTCCATTGCAGCAAACATGGTACAATATGCTGGTGATATTATCCATCGCCACTATGATAACCGGTAACCTGTTTGCTTTACGTCAGCAGAATTTAAAACGCTTCCTTGCTTTCTCGTCTATTGCACAGGTTGGTTTTATTTTGTTTGGCATCAGCGGAGGAACAGCTGCATCCACCAGTGCCGTAATTTATTTTGTGCTGATATATGTGTTCTCCAATTTAGCAGCTTTCGGTGTGGTGAGTATTGCTTCCTCTGCAACTGGAAAAGAAACCATAAATGATTTTAAAGCCTTTTATCAAAACAATAAATTATTAAGCTGGGTAATGGCACTGGCCTTATTCTCTTTAGCTGGTGTGCCACCTACAGCAGGGTTCTTTGGTAAAATGTTTTTGATTGTAGCTGGTGCAGGTAATTCATATTTGTGGTTCCTGGTAATTGCAGCGTTGAACCTGGTAGTTTCCTTATACTATTATTTAAAAGTAGTAAGGGCCATTTTTATGGATAAGAATGAAAACCCGGTTGAAAAAATAACCATTGGTGCATCCGAAAAACTTGGTTTGATTATTTGCAGTGCAGGTATTGTGTTGGTGGGATTGTTAAGCTGGATATATCAATACATCAGTCAATTATAAATTGATGTTGGATGCTAAATGTTGAGTTTTAAATTAATCATTCATCATTTAACATTCAAAATTCAACATAACTCATCATGGCAATAAATAAGAATCACGAATTTGAAGAACTCAATGGTGTTAAATGCGGCATCGTGGAGAAGAATGTAAAACCAGAACGTGTTTCTTTTTTGAAATCGTTACTGGAGTTTAATGGTTATACTGTGGTAGCCGTTCCTTCACCAGCACCAAAAGCCGCTCCTGCCAAACCTGTTGCTGAAGGAGAAACACCTCCGCCTGCTCCACCACCGCCACCTGAGACTTATACTGTTGGTGTTACTGATTACACCTTCAATCCCATCAATGCCATCTTTGGCAGGTTATTGCGTACACCCGATAAGCATGTAGTTACACTGGCTTACTGGCAACAGAAAGATATGGTGAGTCATGATGAAGTTCCTTATTACGAAACACCAGCTTAGTATATCATGGAAGTAAAAAATTTATTTGATGCCGCTGTTAAGCAGGACATCATCAACCGGATCAATCAACTTACCCCGCCATCACCACGGCAATGGGGCAAGATGGATGTGGCGCAGATGCTGGCACATTTACAAATGCCCATCAAAATTGCATTGGGTACACATCAGCTCAAAGGAAATTTTCTGTTACGTTTAATTGGTCCTTTGTTTAAATCCAAACTGTGGAATGCAACACCCTATAAAGAAAGCCTGCCTACTGACCCAACTTTTATTATGACAGGCAGCAATAAAGATTTTGAAAAAGAGAAAAGTCAATTACTCCAACTGGTAAACCAGTTTAGTGAAAATAATATAGCTCGTGATACGCATCCCATATTTGGAAAACTTACCAAAGAACAATGGAGCAAAGCCACCTGGAAACACCTTGATCATCATTTGAGGCAGTTTGGGGTGTGATGATTTTTTTAATAAATATTATGGCGATTAATGAAGTAATTGTACAAAGATGCGATGCAACCGCAGCCCAATAGTGACCGGTTTTTTTTGTATCGTTTTACAACACTGCTTATACTGCAGTAAAGAAAAATCATTTTGCCTTCCTGATTAAAATCATATATCAATATACCTGCCCCCGCTATATTTACAGTGGTTATATGAATATCTTCAAAAATATCATCCGCAAGCCATCCTGAAGTTTCGTTCTGGCACTTAGCAATTTCTATTAATTAATTAATCCCGGTACGGCTACCGGAAAAAACTTCATGCATGAAAACAATCATCGAACCATTTAAAATAAAATCAGTTGAACCTATCTGTTTTAATACAAAAGAAGAAAGGGTATCAATTTTAGAAAAAGCCAATTATAACCCGTTCAGCATCCATGCTAACGATGTGCTAATCGATCTGCTTACCGACAGTGGTACCAGTGCCATGAGCAGTAACCAATGGGCAGGCATAATGCAGGGCGATGAATCGTATGCAGGCAGTCCAAGTTTCTTTCATTTTGAAAAAACAGTAAAAGAGATAACTGGCTTACCCATTGTAATTCCTGCGCACCAGGGCAGGGCAGCCGAGAAAATCCTTTTTTCTATTCTTGGTGGCAAAGGAAAATATTTTATCAGTAATACCTTGTTTGATACCACAAGGGCCAATATCGAATTTTCCGGTGCTGGGGGGATTGATTTGTTATGTGAAGAAGGAAAACATCCCACCGTCCCATCCGCCTTTAAAGGAAATATGGATACGGGTGCATTGAAAAAAATAATTATTGAAAAAGGGGCGGATAATATCCCAATGGTCATCATGACTGTAACAAATAATTCCGGTGGCGGGCAACCTGTAAGTATGCAAAATATAAAAACAGTAAGTGCCATCTGCAAGGAAAATAAAATCCCTTTCTTTATTGATGCCTGCCGGTTTGCTGAGAACAGTTATTTCATCAAACTGCGGGAAGAAGGATATGCCAACAGGTCTGTTACTGAAATTGCTGCGGAACTTTTTTCTTATGCAGATGGTTGTACTATGAGTGCAAAGAAAGATGCCTTTGCAAATATTGGTGGTTTTTTAGCCATGAGGGATATGGATTTAGCTATTCGCTGCCGCAATCTTTTAATTATTACCGAAGGCTTTACAACTTATGGTGGATTGGCAGGAAGGGATTTGGAAGCCATTGCCATTGGCCTGAAAGAAGTAATGGACGAACATTACCTCCAATACCGCATCCGCAGTATTGAATACCTCACCAATAAATTAATAGCAGCGGGTGTCCCTGTAATGCAACCTGCCGGTGGCCATGCTGTGTATATTGATGCAAAAGAATTTCTTCCACATATCCCGGTTGAACAATATCCCGGCCAGGCTTTGGTGGGTGCTTTGTATGTGGAAGGTGGGATACGCAGTGTGGAAATTGGTTCACTTATGTTTGGAAAATATAATGCTGCAGGAAAATTAATTCCATCACAAATGGAACTGGTACGATTAGCCATTCCAAGAAGAGTGTACACACAAAGCCATATTGATTATGTAGCGGAAGTGGTTATTGAAGTATTTGAAAAAAGAAATTCAATTAAAGGTTTACAAATAACCGAAGAAGTGCCGATGCTGCGCCATTTTACTGCAAAACTGAAACAGACCCCCTAAATCCCCCAAAGGGGCACTTGCAGAAGCAGGTTTATTAAACAATAAAAAAAAATGATATGAAAAATGTTATTAAAAGAAGCTGGGCCGAACCCTACAAAATGAAAATGGTGGAGTTACTTAAAATGACAACCCCATCACAACGGAAGAAAGCATTACTGGAAGCAGGGTATAATACCTTCCTGCTAAAATCACAGGACGTTTACATTGATTTACTTACTGACAGTGGTACCGCTGCCATGAGCGACCGGCAGTGGGCAGGCATGATGATGGGTGATGAAGCTTATGCAGGCAGCCGTAATTTTTATCACCTTGAAGAAGTGGTAAAAAATATTTACGGGTATAAATATTTAATCCCCACCCACCAGGGCCGTGGTGCAGAAAATATTTTATCTAAGATACTTATTAAGAAAGGGGATATCATTCCCGGCAATATGTATTTCACCACCACCCGTTTGCACCAGGAGCTGGCCGGTGGAAAATTTGAAGACATTATTATTGATGAAGCACATGACCCCGAAAATGAATTTTTATTCAAGGGCAATGTGGATTTGAATAAACTTGAAAGGCTTGTAAAAAAATACGGCGCTAAAAAAATCCCTTATGTAAGTATTGCCACCAGTGTAAACATGGCAGGCGGCCAGCCCATCAGTATGAAAAATTTAAAAGAGCTGAGGGCGTTTACAAAAAAAATGGGCATCCGTATTATACATGATATGACAAGGGTTGCCGAAAATGCTTATTTCATTCAGCAGAGGGAAAAAGGGTTTGCAAATAAACCTGTAAAAGAAATTGTAAAAGAAATTTGTTCGTATACAGATGGCGCCACCATGAGTGCTAAAAAAGATGCGCTGGTAAACATTGGTGGTTTTCTTGCCATCAATGATTGGGATGTGTTTGAAGAAGCAAGAAATATGGTAGTGGTGTATGAAGGCCTGCATACTTACGGCGGGCTGGCCGGAAGAGATATGGAAGCAATGGCGATAGGCATTGGTGAAAGTGTATGTGATGACCATATAAGGGCAAGGGTGGGCCAGGTGATTTACCTGGGCGAAAAAATGCGGGGGTATGAAATACCTATTGTAAAACCAATTGGTGGCCATGGGATATTTGTGGATGCTAAAAAATTTCTTCCGCACATTCCACAAAACCAGTTTCCTGCACAAACCTTAGCTGCTGAAATATATCTTGACTCAGGTGTAAGAACAATGGAAAGGGGAGTTGTTTCAGCAGGAAGAAAAGCCAATGGAGAAAATTATTATCCTAAACTGGAACTGGTACGCTTTACCATCCCACGCCGTGTATATACACAGGCGCATATGGATGTAATAGCCGAATCAGCAGCAAGTGTATATGAACGCCGTAATAAAATAAATGGAATGAAAATGGTGTATGAACCAAAATATTTAAGGTTCTTCCAGGCAAAGTTTGAGAGGGTATAAGCGGTTATCCAAACAGGTAAACTAAACCATCAGTAACGGGTGCACAGAGGTCGTTTATTTTTTTGTCCCTGCATAATTTTTCAAAGAGGTCCCTCACCGCTTTGTAATCATCATGTATAGGGCAGGGATGTGCAGATGAGCATTTACTTAAACCTAATCCGCATTGCTTAAATACCTCTTTGCCATCTATTGCTTCAACAATAGTAATAACAGATTGTTTTTTTTGTTTTGCTGTAATAAAAAAACCACCAGTAGGACCTTTGGCGCTATTGATAACTTCTGCCTTCACCAGGGTTTGCAGCAATTTACCTACTGTATGTTCACTGGCATCAATAAACCCTGCAATTTCTTTGATGCCGGTCTTTTCCCCCGATTCAAATTTTGAAGCAAGGTAAATTACTGCTTTAATGGCTGTTTTGCAGGTAAGGCTCAGCATAATTATTGGTTTAAATATTTTTGCCCTTCTTCTGATATACGTTCATAATTCCAGGGCGGGTCAAAAGTTAATTTTATCAATACTTCTTCTTCGTGAAAAATATTTTCTAATGTCTGTTTCACTGCACCGGTTATTGATTCCCCCATCGGGCAGAATTGTGTGGTGAGTGTCATCGTTACATAAATCTTTCTGCCGGCTTCATCAAAATCAACCTGGTAAATTAATCCCAGGTCTGTAACATTCAAACCAATTTCCGGGTCCAGCACATCCTCTAATGCTGCCAATGCAATGGTGCATTTAATTTTATTATTGGTTAACACATTCATTTTATCACCGGTTTATGCAATACCACTTTTATTACATTATAGTTATACAGTACTGCTGCCAGTATTAATAAAAGGGCGGCTAAATTCAGCATAAAGAAATTGGCAATATAAGCCCCTGCAATGAAAAGTATAAAACCAGCAAGGTAAGTAAGCGCCATTACTGAAAATACTTTATTGCTGAACAAATCTTTTGGATTGGGCGTTTTACCCATCCCGGCTTTTTTATGATACACTTTATTCCACACAATAAAAGGCAGGGTTTTAAACGTCATACCAAATATAATAGCAGTTATCCATCCAAAGAAGATAACAAAGCCATATATAAGCACCATCTTTACATTTATTTTTTCGGTTAGCAGCCATCCGCTGATACTTACTAAAAAAATAAGCGGTAATAACATCATCGCAACTGATAAAAGGGAAACCTTCATTTGTTCATCTACTTTTTTGCGGATGCGGTGCCTGTATGCGCTGTGGCAATAATATCCAAAAACTGCCAATGCAAGAAGCAGTGCTGTAATGGGAATAATAAAAGAAGTACCGGGGAAATACAGGAAGGTGATTAAAAAAAATAACAACCCGCCATTAATCAATACATATATAAGCCATAGCAGTTTGCTGTTAGTATATTTCGATATTAAAAACATGGGTATTAAACGGGAGCCCACACCCATAACAAGTAACAGGAACCAGCCAATAACACCTAAGTGTGCATGCAATGGCAAATACCTTAGCGACTCTTTTGGCAAAAAAGGGATAGTAAAATTATATACCAGCGCTAATCCAAAAAAAGCAGTAAGAAACAACCAGAGTGAGGCAGTAAGTATAAAAAGGGCCTGTATGTTTTTTGCATTGCTTTTCCACATACTTGCAATGAGGTTAATAACATAACATAGCACAGATAATAATACCAGCCTGCCGCCCCATTTGGCCGGCCAGCCCATGTTAAATACATAAAACCCATAAACCAGCAATGGGATACCTGCAGCAGCTAAAACAAAAGAAGCATAGGCAAGCCGGTTACTGTATAAACGCCCTTCAATTAAAACCGGTACCAACTGGTGACTGGCACCTAATATTATCATGGTACCCCATCCAAGGGCTATAATATGTGTAATGGCTAATATATGCGGATGAAAGTAATGCCGGGTAAAAGCAGGCAGTGAGCCGCATAAAATTATAGTACCGGCAAGAAAAGATATTGCAGCATACAGGTAAAATGGCAGCACTGCTTTATGCGTAGTGGTTTTAACCCCTGTATCATTGTTAATGCCGGTAAACATTTCAGGATTTGAAAATTAATAATTGCACTTCCCCTTCACTGATTTCTTTTATGCGGTAATCAAATTTTCTTTCTGCAAGTTCGGGTAATAAAAACACAGGGATACGTTTATGATAAACAAACAATGCCCCGTCAGCAGGTAAATTATCCAGCGCTTCCAGTATCGTAAGCATAGGCTGGGGCATTCCCATTTGCCTTACATCTGTTGTTTGCAATTTCCCTTCAAATCGCTGTACTGTTTCATCCCATCCGGCTGCACTGGTTTCTTTGCTGGATGTTTCAGCCGGCGCTGCATCAAACGCTTTGTAAAAATAAGTTTGTACAAGGTTGTCATTAATTATTTCTGCATACGATTCAAACCCCTGTTTTTTCAGCAGGAACATTAACGGGGTGGGTTCAAAACTGTTAATGATCTGCAGCACCTGGCCTGCCTGCAAACTTTTAATTTTTTCAAGGATCAAATTCAACGGGTCTTTACCACCTTCTATTACCGGGCGTACATCCAGTGTTATAATTTGCCCCGTGCTGATATTTATAAGATAGTCCGGCTTTTCGTTTACCATTTCTTTTTCTGCAGGAACTTTTTCTTTGTCAACTGCAAATCCCAATGGTTTCAGTTTATTAAAAAAATCTGTTATGCTGCATCCACCAATTTTTGAAGCCATAGCAATACTGGCACGGCCTGCCATTAATTTTCTTAGGACCGGGTTTCTCAGCTTTTCAAATTTCGGGCTGATGCTTACAATGGCATCCAGCGCACCGGGATGCTGTTTTAATATTGTCCCGATTTTAGTATTGGCATTTATCGTAATCATTATCCAAAGTATTTTGTATAAAGTTGAAGATGTTTATTTATCTCTTCAATTTGTGAAGGGGCTTCTTTTAATGTGGATGTCTCTTTCAATCCCTTTACCTGTTCTATCAGTGGTTTCAGCCATTTGTGTAATGCATCATGGTCGGGTCCTGATATTTTACATTCTTTAATCATTTTATCCAGTCCGTTTTGTAATTCATTGGCTGCAATGTTAAATCCTTTCATCGAGGTATCAGCAGAAGCGTTGAATTTTGAAATCACGGCCTGCAATGTTTTTACATTGTTATTTGTACTGCTGTCAGCTTTCCATTTCATACCCTTATTCAATTCAAGGGTTCCCATCTTTTCTATGTGCTGGTGCCTGGCCCCGCCGGTTGCCTGTGTTTCCTTTTCTTCGGAATGGTTTATGTTATTACAGCTCCAGGAAAAAATGGACAGCGTAACAATTGCAATTATTTTTTTTATTACTGTCATTTTATTTTTAGTAATCATAAAAACCAGCGGTCTGAAGAAAATGCCATCACCTTAATGTATAATTAATTGCTTACCGGGATGGCATTTCGTTTCAGCATAGTTTTCATGGTATCAATTGTTTTTCTATTTCCACTGCTTTTGGAAACAGGATATTGTTTTCAAGATGCACATGTAAATGCAAATCTTCTTCAAACTCATCCAGCATACGGTACAATAAACTGTAACTGGCACAGGCATCCTGGGGCAATGTATAGTTATTGGTGAGCCCCCTTATTTCTGCAAGGTTTTTTCCCACCATTTCATGTTCCATTTCCATCATATTAATTGGGTTTTGCACCGTACCAAAATGTGCAGTATGCAGGGGCTGTGTATTATTTTTTGCTGCCACTAACTCTTTGATATATGGAAACAATACCCTTTCTTCTTTTACCATATGGGCCATCATCTCTGTATATACTTCTTCTGCTAATTGGCAGATGTGCAGTAACGCTGCATGCCTGTTGCCATGTACCCTCATTACTTTTTCTGCATAAACTTTTATATCGGGTAAATTTTTCCTTACATAACTGTGGTGGGTGTTCACAATATAGTCAGCCAGGAAATCAAGGCCCCAATCATTATAGGGCAATGGACGGGCAGCGGGTATTTTATCAGCCTGCTGCAACTCCTGTTCAATCTTTGTAACATCCAGTCCTTTTTCCTTACAGGCTTCTTTAACTGTTTTCTTTCCGCCACAGCAAAAATCCAATCCGTATTTTTTAAATATCTGTGCTTTGCACAAATCTTTGGCGGCAATTTGTCCCAAGGTTTCATCATTCTCCCCCGAAATGCGTTTACTTATTTTTACCTTCCACCATTCAGGTCCCTGCTCTAAATATTCCCACTCAAATATATTTCCTCTTTCGCCCAGCAATTGATAATATAATGGTTTAGGGTCGTGGTCGTTGTGAATGGTTAAACTTTCCCCTTCGGCCAGTTCATCAAAACGGATAAAAATGGTGGGGTGTTTTTGCCGGGGCTCCAGCAGTGTTACATTGAGTATGTTTTCTGTTACTGTTTGCATGTTTAAATTTTTTATGCCGCAAAGATAGGCTAAAAATTATAATAAAAGTATTTAATTACTTTTATTATTTAAAAAATTACCTTACCCTGACATTTAAGTACAAAGACTATTGCAATAGGACCAGGGGCAGGTTTATTGTGATAAAAAAAACCAAGGTTGATTTTTTGGTGTACGGTAATCACTTTGCAATTACCGCAGCTTCTTCTGTTTCTGAGAGGACAAACCGGTAATTCAGGGTATCAAGTTCAAGCCCGGCATTATCCAATGCTTTACTAAACCGGCCCTTTTTTGTTTCAGTTAAACAGGGTAATGATTGATAATATGTAATGCCTTCCCTGAGGTTGTTATAAAAAGATGCATAATATTTCTTCTTTTTTAAAACCTGCCCGGTTTGGTTATCCTCTTCCAGTTGCTCTTTCAGGTAATCAATATATAAATACAGCTCTGCAATAAACATATGGGGCCTGCCGGTATTGGTAACAATATTTTTCCGCCCATAAATATGATCAATCATTGTTGCCAGCGGAACCACTTTAGAAAAATTAGTAATATTGGGCCCTGGACAAATCGTTACCGCATCCAGGTTTTTAATGAATGTTTTTTTATAAGTAATGGCAGCGGCATTACTAAGGCCCACACATAAACATTCTTTATCCAGTACACCATTCAGTTGTTTAGTATATTCAGGTTCCGGCAGGTTAAGCGATTGCAATTGTGCAATTTTTAATTTTTGATATTTGTGTGATGCTGTACAGATTGGCCCTGTTGTAAACTCTGTATTAAAAGCCAGGTGCTTTTCGGTACAGGGGCTGCCCGGTTTACCATTACTGATACGCATTAATTTTTCTTTAGCGGCACTCGTTCCTTTCAGGTAATGGAACCTTACCCCCAAAGGTGAATGGCGGCTTAAAACCATATCTCCTTCTTTTGCCATGCACAGCAGATTTAAAGTATTTTCATCAACAGTAGTGGCTTCGGGTACCAGTAAAAAAGGCGTGCCCCATCCTGTACTTTCTATATTATAATACCGGTGTAAAAAATCATCTTCTTCATAAGTGCCAATACCTCCCTGTGCCGAAAAAACCAGCTGGGGCGGGTAAATAAACCTCCGGTTATGTTTTTTAAGCAGTGCAGCATTATAAATTTCAAAAAGGGTATCAATAAGCTCCTGTTTTTTTAATTTGAATTCTTCCAGTATCGGACCCATCAAAAAACCTTCTGTTGCAAAAGCATGGCCCCCGCAATTTAATCCCGATTCAATCCTGAATTCACTTACCCAAATCCCTTTTTTGGCCAGGTACTTCCCCTGGATCAATGCAGAACGGTAATCGCTTACTTTTATAATTATTTTTTTTGAAAAACCCCCGTCTTCATTCACGTTAAATGCTTCGCATTTTTCCAGGTAATTATACAACCTGGGATTCATGCCGGCTGAAAACACAACAGAGGAATTGGTAAGGCTACTTTTTGCATATCCCCTCAATGCG
This sequence comes from Sphingobacteriales bacterium, assembly GCA_016185185.1. Taxonomy (GTDB): domain Bacteria; phylum Bacteroidota; class Bacteroidia; order Chitinophagales; family Chitinophagaceae; genus AWTP1-9. The sequence continues at coordinate 31,904 of JACPOD010000016.1, forward strand.
GCTATCGCATCCGAACAGTCTTCCATCAATCCGCCTGTTTTATTATAAGTGTCCCGGTCTATTTTGGTCATAATGTTTACATCAATACTGCCGGGCCGTATTTGTGACCGCAAATGAGTTCCTATTTTTTCTTTTTCCTGCACATTGCCTGATTTCATCATTTGCAGGTACAATTGTTTAAGGGTACTGTCATGCGGTAACATTTCAAAATATTTTACAATTTCGGAGCCTGTATCAAATGCAGCCTTCTTTAGTTTTTCAACCTGTGCCTGCACAATTGTATTTACCAGGTTCAGGTAATCCGTAATTCTTTTGGCCCGGTAATCGGGTTCATGTACAGGGATAGGCTGATAATCCCGGTTTATTGTGGGATAATAGTACTGCCTCATCATTTCCACTAACCTGTCTTCAACAATAGAGATAACGGATGAGATACCAAACCTTGCAACTTTAATGGGACTGTCAATAGTATAAGCCAGGCCCATTACAGGGATATGAAATTTGTGATGTGGGGAATACTTCATGAAATGTTATAATGATGAAGGACGTTTATAATGGTTTATTAAATGACAGATGCAAACCATACTACTGTTTGTGGCACAGGCAGTATAAGTTTTCCGGCTTCAAAGATATAATAATTAAGGATAAATTAATCCTTAATTATTGTTAAACCCATAATCATTTATTATTCGTCACGGTTCCAGGTAATTTTTTTTCCAAATCCAAGTGTTCTGTCTGTCATCTTTATACGGCTTATTTGCAAAGTCCATGTTTCACCCGGCATGGCCAATGCCAGGGGATGTTTTTTATGGTAATACGCAGAAGCAGGTTTAGATAAAGGATGATCTTCATTTAAAGCAATTGCTTCAAACTGCACCCCTTTCACAAGTAATGCGTGTAGTTTATCGGGCAAAATAGTACCGCTGATAAATGATTTTTTTTTCATCAATGCAGAATGATGTGACTGAGGCGACGACTTAAAATAGAGCAACCCTTCTTCACTGTTAAAAACATAAAAGCAGTTGAAACAATAAGGTTTGCCCTGCTCATCAACACAACATACAGTGGCACAGGTTTGTTTTTGGATAAACTGAGTTATAATTTTGTTCATACAATTTTTATAATTTTTACAGGACAGGCCCCTGCCACTTCCTGTGTTTTTATTTTATACAGATTACTTACTTGTAGCACAAACACATCCTTCTTTGCAGTTGAGTGAAGCAGGGTAGCTTTACCATCTTTTCCTGACATACGCCAGAGTTCCGGCTGATGTTCATAACAAATACCACAGCCAATACATTTATTCCGGTAGTGGATAAGTTTAGTCATTTACAGTTTCAGCAATTTTATACAGCTTATCCTGCGCTGTAATTTTTTTATTAAAAGGGAAAGTTATTTTATCGCCTTTAACTGCGCTGTTCCCTTTTATTCCATTTACTGTAAGCGTTTCCATTTTTTCTTTTGCCATTCCAAAAACTTTGCCTGTAACCATCAGGGTATCGCCTGCTTTTACACTGCCCGATTCAATAACAAATTCCCCTACCTGTATTTTAGGATAGTATTTAATTCCTTTGCCGATATATATTTTCTTTTCGCTGGCAGAAGAACCCGGACGAGTTGCCCATTCACCCAGTTTACGCCCCAAATAAAATCCTTGCCAAAAACCCCGGTTATAAACTTTTGCAAGTCCCTCTTTCCATTTCTCAACTTTGTGAGCAGAAAAAGTTCCTTCGTTAACTGCCTGCACAGCTTCCCTGTAACATTTAGTAACAGTAAAAACATAATCTGCCCCCTTACTTCTGCCTTCTATTTTCAAAACATCCACGCCGCTTTCCAGCAATTGGTCAAGTATATCAATTGTACACAAATCTTTTGGCGACATGATGTATTCATTATCTATAAGCAGTTTTTCATTTGTTTCTGCATCTGTTACTATATACTTACGTCGGCAGTTCTGCACACAAGCGCCACGGTTAGCCGGTGAATTATGCGAATGCAAACTCAAATAACATTTACCGGATATGGCCATACACAAAGCACCATGAACAAACAGTTCTATTTTTATCAGTTCGTCGGAGGGGCCGGTAATTTTTTTTCGTTTGATTTCATTGGTAATATGCGCAACCTGTTTCAGCGTAAGTTCCCTTGCCAGCACAATCACATCTGCAAAACGGGAAAAAAATTGCACCGATTCAATGTTACTTATGTTGGCCTGTGTGGAAATATGCAATGGAATATTCAGTTGATGGCAATATTCAATTACCGAAAAATCTGAAGCGATGACGGCATCAATACCCTGCTCCTTTACTTCTTTCAAAATCGTTTTCAGCAACTGCATATCATGTTCATACATTACCGTGTTAAGTGTGATGTATGCTTTAATACCGTGGGCTTTGCACACAGTACTGATTTCTTTTATATCCCCGATGGAAAAAGACCGGGCCGAACAGGTACGCATATTCAATTGCTCCACGCCAAAGTAAACAGCATCGGCCCCGGCCTGGATGGCAGCCTGCAAACTTTCAAATGAACCGGCGGGGGCCAATAATTCAACTTTTCTTTTTCTCATATAATCACTTTTCCTGTTCTCTTTTTTAATTGAAATGCCTTATTCTTCCGTCTTAGTGCTGCATTGTATTGTTCTTTTTCAAATGCAGTTACCGGTTCTACAGCAATTACCTGAGTTGCTTTACCTTTTTCATCCAATGCCACAAAAGAGAAATAAGCTTCACTGATTAAATACTTTCTTGCTGCCAGTACACTCCGGGCAAATGCGTGTACAAATATTTCCATAGAAGTAGTAAAGGCCCTTGTAATTTTAGCATTGATGGTTATTATATCCCCAACTTTTGCTGCCGCATTAAATTCAACATGATTGATGGAGGCGGTAACACAAATTTTTCCGGAATGGGTTTGTGCACAAACAGCTGCCGCAATGTCCATCCACTCCACCAACCGGCCCCCCTGTAACATACCCATAGGATTGGTATCATTGGGGCAAACTACTTCTGTTTTAATCGTTTCAGAGACAGATGCTGTCTTATACATAATTCGTTTTATTGTTAACCATTTTACAGCAACCGGACAGATATTCCTGTTTCAATATTTTGTACCGTATCATGCCAAATATTTCATCGGCTTGTTTTATATCAAAATCTTCATGATTTCTTTTACTCACACCCAGGCCTGCAAGTTCAAAATGTTCATCCGGAACAAGGTTATGATTTCTTAAACAAGCTTTGGAGCAGGCCAGCGGGCAGCCATCAATGGCAATAATCCTTCTTCCGGATAATGCAGTATGCACCAGCTTTTTTACATTGCCGCCCACGCCTGCAATGCAGGACATTTCTGCAACATTCAACCTGTCAAGTTGTACAGCAAGATAGTTTGCCATTTGCGCAGCACTGGAACAGCCGGAGCAGGAATACACCAGCGGTTTTTTATCAGTTCTTGTTTTCATTGTACGAAATGAATTTTTCTGAAATATAGTTTTTCAACAAGTCAATAAGAAATGCTGTTCGCCAGATGATATGGATCTTAATAGCGAACCAGGGTTTCTGCAATTGTTTCATCGTTTGGGGATTTTATTGTAACCGTTCTTTCATTTTTTTTCAAACCCCGTCTCCTGCTGGTAATAAACCATACCAATGGTATTACTCCGCCCACAGTAAATAATGAACCGCCAATGATGCGCAGCCAGGTGAGTGTTTGAAAACCGGTGCTTTCAATAAATGAATTACTTCTCGCATACCATAAGCCTTGTTCTGTAACGGTTTTAAATTGTAACAAACCCGCAGGAAATAAATCGAGCAATACCATCAGCAGCAACCCAACATTAATTGACCAGAAAGCAATTTTAATAACACGGGGCCTCCACCAATCTGCCTTGAATAATAACTGGCAACAAAACAATACTGCCGCCAATGCAAGGTTGCCATACACACCCATGAGTGCAGCATGGCCATGATTAACGGTTAAATATGTACCATGTTCGTAATAATTGGCAATGGGTAAATTGATGATGAACCCCAATACACCGGCGCCAAAAAAATTCCAGAAATTAACGGCCACTAAAAACAGGAACACTTCAGAAAACCCAAACCGTTTGCTCAAATCACCATTTACCCTGTTGTTTTCTTCCAGCAGTTTTGGAAGTTTACTGAACCTCCATGCTTCTAACGTAAGCAACACTAATGGAATTACCTGTAATGTGGAGAACACGGCTCCCAATGCCATGGTGCCTACAGGTTTTGCATTCCAGTAAAAATTATGAGAGATGCCCAGCAAACCTGAACCAAGAAATAATAAGGTAGCTAAATAAATTACCCGGATAACGGCTTGCTTACTTACCAAACCCATCACCACCATAAAATAGCCAATCAATACGGTAGTGAATACTTCAAAAAATGCTTCGGCCCACATATGCACCACCATCCACCGCCAGAAATCCGCAATTACAAAATTGGTTTTGGGTGTAGCAATGAATCCTGATATTAATAATAAAATAATGCTGAAGGTGGCATACACCAACCAGTTGGGTAATGCCCAGGGTTGTTTTAATTTCATTACCGGCTTAATACCTCTGTATAGTGTAATTGCCCAAATGATAAATACAACACCGAGAATTATCTGCCACAACTTTCCGGGTTCCATATACTCCCATCCCTGGTGACCCAGCCAGTACCAGTTTTTTCCAATGATACCTTTGGGGCCAAGTAAAATGCCTGCTAAGGAACCGGTAACCAATAAAACAGTAAGCCAGAAAATAATATTGATGAGGGTAACTTGTTTTTTTGTTTGCTGAGGGGATACAAGTGACATCATAAAAAATGAAGCGCCAATCCAGCAGGCAGAAATCCATAAGATAGATAATTGCACATGCCAGCTCCTGGTTACAGTAATTGGTAATGGTTCAGAAATATTAAAGCCAAAGAAATTAACGAGCCCAACAAAATCATGTACAGTTAGTATGCCTGCCAGCACCTGCACTGCAAAAAGCAAAATAGCAACGTAAAAAAACTTATACGTTGCTCTTTGTACAGCATCGGGTTGAAATTTTTGTATTTCACCTCTTGTCATAAATGGTTGGGCATTGTTTGTATAAGCATCATCATCCAGTTTTTCTAATTTGCCATGATAATACAAAACAATTCCCAGGCCGCATATCAGCCCTAAGGAACCAATGATACTCCATAGTATAATAGCGGAGCTGGGGGTGTTCCCGGCTGCAGGGTCATAAGGCCAATTGTGGGTATAGCTGTAATGTTCCCCCGGTCTTTCCACACCACATACCCATGCACCCCAAAAGAAAAAAGCAGCGAGTGATTTTAGTTCAGTTGCATCCGTTATATAACCGGCGGGTTTAAATGCACCAGGTGTAGATGAGTTTGTAAATTTTTGATTATAAAATTTTATCAGTTCCCCGGCTGCAAAAGTTTGTGCATCGGAAAGTATTACACGGTTATTATTAGTACTGTAACGGTTTGTTTTAATTTCTGTTTTTACCTGCTCGGCAACACCCTTCTTAAGCAAATCAGCGTTTACATCTGTTTTTAATTGTAACTGGTAATAGTCATTCATGAATTGCGAAAGTTGATGCAGGGCTTCGGCCGTGTAGTCGGGCCCGCGGTTAGCGCCATCGCCAAACATGCTGCCGTACTCCATCAAAGCATACCGTTGAAATACAGCCTGTCCTTTAAGCACCTCCTCTTTTGAAAAAACAGTTTCATTTTTTGAAGAAACATAAGCAGGGATGGGAGGGGCCTCTGTGTAGGTATGCACCCCAATCATCGTTACCCCGGCAATACTAATTATAAAAATTAGCAGTAAAGGCAGCCACCAGTTTTTGGGGTTAAGCAGGCAGCTGATAAAATTATTTTTCGACATAGCCCGGAATTATTGGGCAAATATACTATTTAAGGATAATTTTGTCCTTAATTATTTTATTTTTATTATGTTTTCAGAAAGGCAGAAAATTATAATCGTTACCATCCTGGTAACCATTTTTACTGTGTATTCAATCTCTCTTTATTTATCGCTGCCGGTAAAGGGCAAAACGGTTGCTCCCGCAGTAAGTAAAGGAAAAACCCTCTGGCAGCAATACAATTGCAATGCCTGTCACCAGGTATATGGTTTGGGTGGCTACCTGGGGCCGGACCTTACCAATGTTTTTTCACTAAAAGGGCCCGCCTATATAAAAGCTTTTTTAAAAAATGGTACAGCAACCATGCCCAACTTCCATTTAAAAGAACAGGAAATAAATAGCTTGCTTGCTTACCTGCAAAATATGGATGCTACAGGCAAAGCTGACCCAAGAACTTTTTTAATTAGTAATGATGGAACTATTAAACAGTAAACAGGTAACAACCCCTAAATTATTTATTATTGCCGGTCTGTTGCTGCTGGTTACAGGAATGCTGTGGGGGTTAACAGGGGGGCTGCAATACCTGGTGCCCGGATTTTTAAAACAATATCTTTCATTTGAAAAAGTAAGGCCCCTGCATGTATCCTCAGTAGTGTTCTGGATAATTTTTGCAGCGATGGGCGGCGCCCTTACTTACCTGCAGCAGCATACCGGCAGAAAAATTTATTCGCCACTGCTTATAAGAATCCAATTCGGCGTATTTATTTTTTCCATCATGGTAATATTGATTTCCTATTGCGCCGGTGTATTTGGTGGCAGGGAATACTGGGAATTTCATCCTTTGCTGGCATTGCCCATTGCTTTGGCATGGGTGCTGTTCTTGGTTAATTTTATAAGATCAATTGGTTCTTTTAAAAAACAACCTGTTTATGTATGGATGTGGCTTACAGGTATAGTATTTTTTTTATTCACTTTCCTGGAATCGTATTTATGGATATTCCCTTACTTTAGAAATAATGTGGTGAATGATATGACGGTGCAATGGAAATCGTATGGCTCCATGGTGGGCTCCTGGAATATGCTGATTTATGGCAGCAGTATTTATTTGATGGATAAAATTAGTAACAGTAAAACCGGCAGTCATTCAAAAATTGCTTTCATACTTTATTTTACAGGATTGTTTAACCTGATGTTTAACTGGGGGCACCATATATATACCCTGCCAACGCATGCCTATATAAAACACATTAGTTATGCTGTAAGTATGACTGAGCTTTTCATCCTTGGCAGGATTATTTTTAAATGGGGCGCCACCCTTGCCACGGCAAAAAAACAATTTCATAAATTAAGTTACCGGTTCCTGGCAGCAGCCGATGCCTGGATATTTTTAACCCTGTTACTGGCAATAGCAATGTCAATACCCGCTGTTAATGTGTACACGCATGGCACACATATTACAGTGGCACATACAATGGGGGCCACTATTGGCATCAACAGTTTTTTATTACTGGCCATTGCATTTGATATATTAAATGATACCTGCCAACCTTTTGAACCTTACAAAAAAATATTCAACCGTGGATACTGGCTGGCAAATGTATCACTGCTTATTTTCTGGATAAGCCTGGTAAGCGCCGGGATAATAAAAGCAAAATGGCAAATGAGTGAACAGCGTATCCCCTTTAGCAGCATGATGCTTCAGCTAAGGCCTTATTTTATATTGTTTTTTGTATCGGGATTGCTGCTGCTGATGGGTTTTATACTGGTTATCTACCCGCTGGTAAAAAATCAACTGGCATGTTATTTTAAAAAAAAAACTAAAGAAAATAAACAAATTTTATTTTATCCATCTGCCGTACCCGGAACAGAATAAAGAAACGTGTTATTAATCTTATAAAGATATGTTGCTGCTTACAAAAATTTTCCGGTTTGAAATGGCACACGCCATTTATGGTTACCCGGGTGCCTGTAAAAATATACACGGCCATTCCTACGAACTGCATGTAACTGTATCAGGTACTGCTAAGGGGGAAGATTATATACCTGCCCCAGGTTTTGAAATAGACTTTAAAGAAATAAAAAAACTGGTAACTGAATTGGTAATAAAACCGTTTGATCATAAACTTGTTTTATCCCGGGCTTACCAGGATAAAAATCCAATAGTGCTTACACAGGAAAACCTCGTTACATGGGAAGCCGAGCCTACCGCGGAGAACCTCCTTACCTATATTTGCCAAATACTGAAAAATAATTTACCTGGAAATGCAGCCCTGGCTAAACTAAAACTTTTTGAAACAAAAGATTCGTATGCCGAATGGGTGAACCTGTGAAAGAAAGACCAAAATCAGGTGAACGGTTAAGTAAAGTCATAAGCGAAAAAAAACTAAAAAAGGATTTTGTAATATTTACCGGTCATTAATATTTACTGGTATGGCGGCATTAAAAAGTGATTGTTTAACATGTAAAACCAAGAATTGCTCTCTCCTGAAAGACTGCGATAAAAACACCCTGAACACTATTAATACCGTTAAGCTTACCAAATCATTAAAGAAAGGGGAGAAACTATTTTGCGAAGGTGACCCTGTACAGGGCGTTTATTTTATAAAGAAAGGGTTTCTTAAAGTTGAACTCAACGGGAAACATGGCAGGCCTTTAATACTTCAAATCACCGGGCAAGGGTCTGTATTTGGGCACCGGGCCACTCCCATACATCCTTATCATCCAAGTACGGTAACTGCAGCATCGGATACACAGTATTGTTACATCCGTGCTTCCATATTTCATGGTATTGTTGAAAAAAGCCCTGATCTTAAAAAACAAATCATCAACCAGTTTCTTAACGAAATAGAATTAGCTGAAAAAAAATCTGTGATCCTGGCACATAAAACAGTTAGGGAAAAAATAGCGGAAGCCCTTTTGATATTTGCCCGTGTATATGGATACGAAAATAAACGCCGGAGTTTTTCCATTCATTTCTGCCGCCAGGATATAGCTGACCTGACCGGAACCACCAAAGAACAGGTTTCAAAAACATTAAATGATTTTGAAAAAGAAAAACTGGTTAAGTGCAGCGCCAAAAAGTTTACTTACATTGATATAAACTCACTCCTGCTCATTTCCAGTCTTTATCCATAACCAATACCGGTCAAAATAAAATAAGTAAAGCCCTTTCAAAAAAAATACGAAAACGTAATTACCCCAACATTTATCAGCCCCTTTGCTTTACGCCGGTTTACATACTGGTTAGCTTTACACTGCTGATACCACTGCACTTTATTATTAAAACATTATTTATGGAAAATAATCAATCCAGCGAACAGGAAAACGTTCCGTTCTTTCAAATGATAATGGATGATTTTATGTTACTCCTGTTCCTGGGGGTAACTATCTATGCCATCTTTTATCTTCTTTGGGGTGTGATGGAATTATCCAACCTCCCCTCCATACCGGAAAGTTTAAAACAAAGTCTGCTTAAATAATTTAATTACCAAAAAACTTTTCTTATGAGTTTACTCAGTCCTGCACCAGGATGGTATCATAAAAAAATATCCAGGGACGAAAGGATGTGGCTGGTGATTGCCCTCCTGCTGTGCATTATGTTATTTATATGGATGGTGATGTGGCATGTATATGGCAAACAAAACCCATCTAATATTACTTACCGCACCAATACCATAGAATTTGCCAACCTCAGCGAAGCCTATATCAAAAAAAATATGGTGGGCCTGGATAAAGGGATACCGGTAGTAAGACCGGAACCCAACAGTGATGTTATTGTGATGGGACAAATGTGGCGCTGGAGCCCGGTGCTTATTCTTCAGAAAGATGAATCTTATAACCTGCATATATCTTCAAAAGATGTGATGCACGGATTTTCCATACAACCGGTTAATATGAATTTCCAGATTTATCCCGGTTACGATTATGTATTAAAGTTTAAGCCAACTGAAACAGGCGAGTATAAAATTATCTGTAATGAATTTTGCGGCATCGGCCACCATACCATGATTGGAAAAATTGTGGTGATTGAAAAAGAGGAAGACCTGAAATTATATGGGTATGAAAATTTTAAAAAAGCACCTGCAGTTACCCCGGTTAAAAAAGATGAAAAATTATCTGAAACAGAAATGGCATTGATGGGTGAGCAGGTTTATACATTAAAAGGCTGTGGCGCCTGTCATAAAACGGATGATACCTACCAAATTGCCCCAAGCTGGAAAGGTCTTTTTGGAAAAGAAGAAAAAGTAATGGAGAATGGAAAAGAAATTTCGGTAAAAGTTGATGAAGCATATATCAGGGAATCAGTTAAAACCCCGCAACAAAAAATAACAGTGGGTTTTGAAAAAACACCCATGCCCTTATTTCCGCTTACAGATGAAGAGATTGATCTGCTGATTGCTTATATGAAAACACTAAAAAAATAACTCAAAAAAAATTAAGCTATGTTTCGTACATGCGATATAACCGGGTTTAAAGTTGACCTGCAATCCCAAAAGCTCATCCGTGTTAATGCGGTTTTTGCAGTTATTTCTTTATTGTTAGCTGTAACAGCAGCTATCTTACTTGTTTTTACCAGGTACCAGCCCGTTCATTTATTAGGGGCCGAATGGTATTACCGGCTTGTAACATTTCATGGATTAAATGCACTTATCTTCTGGATAGTATTTTTTGAAATTGCCGGGTTATATTTTGGCTCCACTGTTGTTCTGAATACAAGGTTCTGTGCACCAAAGCTTGGCTGGTTATCTTTTATACTGATGGTAGCCGGGTTGATTATGTCAAATATCATCATCCTGGCAGGTAAGGCTGATGTGATGCTTACCTCTTATACACCACTCAAAGCACACCCCTTATATTATTTGGGAATAATACTTTTTGCCGTGGGTGCTTTACTGGGCGTTATATTATTTTTTGGGAACCTGATGATTGCCCGCAGGGAAAAATCATACGGTGATACCTTGCCGCTCTTTACTTATGGTTTAATGGCAGCCGCTATCATTGCTGTAATTACACTGGCTACCGGGGCCATTATTTATATCCCCACATTTTTATGGTCACTTGGGCTGATTCAAAATATTGATGCGGGTATGTATAAACTTATCTGGTGGGGGCTGGGCCACTCTTCGCAACAGATTAATGTGGCCGCCATGGTTTCCATCTGGTATCTTGTTTCATTTCTTTCACTGGGGGGCACTTCCATTAATGAACGTGTATCCAGAACTGCTTTTTTCTTATATATCCTTTTCATCTGTTTGGCTTCTGCGCATCACTTGTTAACTGATCCGGGTGTAAGTAATGCATGGAAGGTTTGGAATACCAGTTATGCTATGTATTTAGCCGTTCTTGCTTCCATGATTCATGCATTTGCAGTGCCTTCCTCTATGGAATCGGCACAGCGGAGATGGGGATATAATAAAGGATTATTTCAATGGCTGTCAAAAGCCCCATGGGGCAACCCTGCTTTTTCATCTATTGTTTTAGCCATCATCGGATTTGGTTTTATTGGTGGGACTACCGGTGTAATATTCGGAATGGAACAAACCAATATTATTGTTCATAATACTTTAGCCATTCCCGGCCACTTTAAAGGAACAGTTGTTATTGGCACCACCCTTACTTTTATGGGTGTTACATACTATCTCATCCCGCTTATATTCAGAAGAAAAATTGTTGCATTTAAACTGGTTAAATGGCAACCATGGATGTTTTTCATTGGCATAGCTTTATTGTCAATATCAATGATTGTATTGGGACAGATGGGTGTGCCCCGCCGGCATTGGGACTCCACTTTCTCCGGTGGCCCTTTTACACACAACTTTAACCCGGCAGTTGATTTTTTCTGGGTACTGATGATGTTAGGCGGAACCCTTGCATTTTTAGCTACTGTTATCTGGATACTGGTTGTTGTTATCTCGGTTTTCTTTGGACCAAAAGTGAATGGGCCGCAGGATATGCAGTTACCCATTTCTCCATTGGCGCCAGCGGGTAAAGAGCATAAAGGATATGAAGCCCCGGGTACATTAATACTGACCTTAATATTTTTACTGGTATTCCTGGCGCTGTTTTTCTTAAACTGGAAATGGTTGGCTGCCACCTGGAATGTAAACTGAAAATCCAATACAATGAAAAACTTACAGTTTATGCAAAACTCCGGGCTACCACGGAGTTTTTTAATCTTGTTTAAATGAGTGGTTTAAAAAAAATACTAATCCTGAGCTGCTGGTTTTTTTTATGCAGTTTTAAATTCCCCGATGAAAAAAAATTCTTATCATTAAAAACTGCGGATATTACCGTGTTTGATGCAGTTGGTAACAGGTTTAAATTATTTTCTTTATTAAGGGGCAAGCCATTCATTATATGCCCCGTTTATACCAACTGTCCGTCGGTATGTGGTATTATAAGTAATGGCACAAAAAAAGCAATCACTGAATTAGGGACGCTGGGAAAAGATTTTACCATGGTAAGTTTTTCCTTTGACAGCAGTGATAACGAAAAAAACCTTGCCGCTTATGAAAGCCGTTGGGATATGGATGGCAAAAACTGGAAAACAATTTCTGCATCCGGCGAAAATATTAAACGGCTGCTGTCGTCAATAGACTTTGAATATGATTATAACCCGGTAACAAAAGAATTTGATCATCCGTCTTTACTTGTTGTGCTTACCCCCAGCGGAAGGATTTCAAGATATATTTATGGTATTAACCCTTCTAAAAAGGATATAAAACTGGCCGTGATAGAAGCTGCCGCTGAAAAAACAAGCCCCGGGATTATAAATGGTTTTTATCTTAAATGCTTTGCTTACGACCCCCTTACAAAGACCTATAAATTAGACTGGGGTTTTATTATATCCACGTTTGCAGGCCTGCTGATGATTGGCATTGTTTGCGGCATTTTTATAAATTCCTTTATCCTATCAAAAAAAGCAGGATGACCACTAAAAAAAACAGGCAGCCTTTTCCTGAAGAACGTACCCGCGGGCACCGGTTGTTTCAAAAATTTTCTTCGTGGTTCGGGAAAATTTATTCTACTGAACTGAACCCTTTTTATCATTTAGGGGATATTGCCATCCTGCTTTTTACCATCGCCAGTATTTCCGGCATCTATATTTTTATTTTTTACAATGTAAACCCGCTGCATGCATGGGAATCAGTAGAAGCTATTTCCAAAAATTATTTTAACGGATGGATGAGAAACATCCATCGTTACTCATCCGACTTACTGGTTATTTTTATTATCATGCACCTGCTGCATACGTTGATCAGCGGAAAATTCAAACGGCTTGTGTCGTGGATAAGCGGGGTGGTTTCTTTTTTAATTGTTATACTCATTGGCGTTACAGGTTTTATGCTGGTATGGGATCAAAAAGCAAAACTGACAGGTTATCTTACAGCAAAATTTTTTTCAGGTCTTCCAATTTTTGACCCATCCATTGCCGGTGCATTTCTTTTAAACGACCTGACTGTGGTAGGGGGTTTTTTTAAAGTGGCCCTGTTTGGTCATATTGCCTTTTCACTTATCACTGTTGTTGTTATCTGGATACATGTACTCCGGATTTCTAAACCAAAAATCTTTCCTCCAAAGAAATTAATTATTTATACCGTTATTGCTTTGGGGGTTATTTCCATTTTATTCCCGGTAAAAAGTGACCCGCCGGCCCAATTATCAAACCTGCCGCTACATACAACTTTCGACTGGTATTATTATTTTGGATACTACCTGATGAAGTTGTTTAATGTATCGCAAAACTGGGCCATCATGATTGGCTCAGGTTTATTTCTTTGCATTTTACCTTATATACTCAAAAGAAAAAACAGGCCGCCGGTAAATATTGATCTTGCCAAATGTGATGCCTGCAACCTTTGTTCTTTTGATTGTCCTTATGAGGCAATTGATATGCTGATAAAAGATGGGGAGACAAAGGCAATCCTGTCGGCCGACAAATGCGTTGGTTGCGGTATTTGTATTGGTTCATGCAGGGAGCATGCTATTACACATCCACAGTTTCCGGTACTTAATCTTGCTGCTCAAAACAAAAAAGATATTACGGTTTTCACCTGCAGTTATTTTCCTGACCCTTCTTTCCCGGGTGATTTAAGCATCGAACATTATAAAGTACCCTGCCTTGGCAGTGTAATGCCCAAAGATGTGCAAAGGATACTTGATAATAACAGCAAGGCTGTTGCCCTGCTGGGTTGCGAAGATTGTTATTACCGCTACGGTAAAACATGGACGATTAAAAAATTTTTACGAAAAAGGGCCCCGGCATTTTCAAAAAAATATGATGCTTCCCGTGTACAGTTGTTAACCATAACAAAATACAGTAAAGAAAAACTCAGCTCATTTTATCAATCACTGGATGAAAATACCGGTAAGGAAAATAAGTTATCCCTCTTTGATAATATAAAAATAAAACCTGTTTTTTCCGTACTTATTTTATCGGCTTTTTTTGCATTAATGGTGCCGCTGAGCAGTACCGTTATTCATTTTTTTAATCCCACTGAAAAAACGCTGATTGTAAATTTCAAATACATATCGGGTCCAACGGAATACGATCAGTCAGTATCCTCAGAAAAACATATGCAAACACTAAACCCGGTGGTGAAAAGAAGGAGCCCTGTTATGCTAAAAGTTTATTCCTCCGCAAACAAATCGCTTCTTTATGAAAAAGAATACAGGCCGAGGGGATTAAGACAGGATATTGCCATGTTTATCTACACCCAGCTTATCATCAGGGAAGATTATGTGGATGTTGAACTCACCGAAACTGCTTTTCCGGATAAAAAATACCTTATTGAAAAAGTTGGCCTCAAAAAAGGGGACGGAACTTTTGTTGTGTTTAAAGATAATAACCTGGAGTTGGCAAAATAAAAAAAAGCTTATATCATGTGCCCCTGCCTTATTTACTTCACCTGCAAAAACCTTATTGCAATTAATTAATTCACCCGGGTTTAACCACCTGGTTTTTTTGTATAAAAATCCCTTAATTTCCGGTTAAATTATTTTCATGTTTTCAAAGGCAACTGAATATGCATTACGGGCAGTTATTTATATTGCGCAAAAAGGCTCGGCAGAGAAAAAATTGGGCCTTGCTGAAATTGCAAAGGCAATAGACTCACCACAGTCATTTACAGCAAAAATCCTTCAGCAACTAACTTCAGGTAATAAAATAGTGAGTTCTGCCAGGGGGCCCAACGGGGGTTTTTATATTTCCGATAAGGCAAAGAAACTGCCTGTACGTTCTGTGCTGAATGTTATGGGGGAAGGCGAAGTCCTTGAAAAATGTGTATTGGGCTTAAAACGTTGTTCAGAAGTAAACCCCTGTCCGATGCATGCACAATACAAATTAATAAAGCCGCAACTTATAAAATTGTTTCATACAAAAACTATTCAAACGCTGGCTGATGAAATAACATCCGGGGCAAGTTTTATAGGGAATAAAAAATAGCCGGGAATTTCCCGCCAGTCCTGTTCTTTTATGTGAGAAAGAATAGTTGAACCGGCAATAACCCTATTAACGCAATCTCTCTGATTTCCCGGTTATACAAAAGTTTCCAAAATAAATTAAGTAATACTTTTTTATTTTGTAATACTTTTGTACTTTGAGGTAACTAAATTAAAAAGTATGGAAACGTCCATCTTAACTTCAAAGGGGCAATTGCTAATACCAAGGCGGTTGAGAAAAAAATATGGTATTGAAGCCGGTGTAAAAGTTATTTTTGAAGAAACGGATGCAGGGGTGGTTATACGCCC
Source organism: Sphingobacteriales bacterium (assembly GCA_016185185.1). Classification (GTDB taxonomy): domain Bacteria; phylum Bacteroidota; class Bacteroidia; order Chitinophagales; family Chitinophagaceae; genus AWTP1-9. The sequence goes on from JACPOD010000016.1 coordinate 47,517, forward strand.
CATCAATGAAGATTATTTTAAAACCTTTCGGGGCATCTTGTCGGCAACCGGGAAACTTAAAGCAGAAATGAGGGCATGGAAAGAAGAAGAAAAAAAACTGGAAGACCGGAAGTTGAATTTGCATAAATCACTTAAAAGAAAATAGCAATATGGCAAATTATGTGTTAGACAGTTTTGCGTTACTGGCTTTCTTTCGTGATGAACCGGGTGCCGATGTGGTAGAAAAATTATTAAACGAAGCCGCCGCAGATAAGCATGAGTTATACTTAAGCGCAGTGAATGCAGGCGAGGTGTATTATATGAGTTACCGTAAAGACGGCGCAGCCAAAGCTATTCTTGTTTGGCAAGCCATTAAAAAACTCCCCCTGCATATTGTAAATGCAGATTTGGATTTTGTTTTGTATGCAGCAAAAATTAAAGCGGGTCACAAACTTTCTTATGCAGATGCTTTTGCTGCTGCTTTGACAATAAATAGAAAAGCGGTATTAATAACTGGTGATGATGAGTTTGAAATTTTGATTGGTGAAGCTAACTTTAAAGTGAAATATATTTAACGAAAGTGGATAAAACCAAAGGGAACACCTCCCGGCATTCCCTTTTTGTTCTTACATCAGCTTGCTAAATTGACTATAAAGATTTTAATGCATTTATCTTTTCCCAGCGGTGCTTAATTCCTTCATTGGCTAAATCAAGGAACTCATGCGCTTTTTCCGGGGCAGTGTTTTTAATTACAGTAAATCTATTTTCATGATACATAAATTCATCCAATGGTACAGAGGGGTCTTTACTATCAAGTACAAAACGTTGCCCCTGTTCTTTCAATGGATTGAAACGGAACAATGGCCAGTAACCGGATTTAACTGCCAACTCCTGCTGGTCTAAGCCATGACACATATCGTATCCATGTGCAATACAGTGACTGTAAGCAATAATGATAGATGGACCAGGATATGCTTCTGCTTCCAGTATGGTTTTTAACGCATGTACATCATTGGCACCCATCGCAATTTCTGCTACAAAAGCATTACCGTGGGCTATGGCCTGCATCGCCAAATCTTTCTTGCCGGTTGTTTTACCTTTTACTGAAAATTTAGCGCTGGCGCCCAATGGAGATGATTTTGATTTCTGTCCGCCCGTATTAGAATAAACTTCTGTATCGAGCACCAATATGTTTATGTTTTCTCCGGTAGAAAGTACGTGGTCTAATCCGCTAAAGCCAATATCATAAGCCCAGCCATCACCACCCACAATCCAAACGGATTTATGTTCTAAGAAACCAGCTACCTGTGATAACAGTTTAGCACTCGGCTTATCAATATTCTTAATGATGGATTTTAATTGATTTACATTCTTCCGCTGAGTGATTACTTCCGCTTCGGTTGCTTCTACATTGGTTAATATGGCATCCACTAATTCATTACCTACATCATCTTTCAATGATTTAAGTAAGGAAATAGCGTATTCCCGTTTTTTATCAGTAGCCAGTTTCAATCCCAATCCAAATTCAGCATTGTCTTCAAAGAGTGAGTTGGCCCAGGCTGGTCCGAGACCTTCATCATTCTTTGCCCATGGTGTGCTTGGTAAGTTTCCACCAAAGATGGAAGAGCAGCCAGTAGCATTGGCCACAATCATCCTGTCGCCAAACAATTGGGTGAGTAATTTCAAATACGGAGTTTCACCGCAACCACTGCATGCACCGGAGAACTCAAATAATGGTTCGAGTAATTGAGAGCCTTTAACAGTAGAACGGTTCACTCTTGTACGGTCAATATCCGGTAAGCCAATAAAGAAATTCCAGTTTTCTTTTTCTGTTTCTTTCAATGGCATTACATCTTGCATGTTGATGGCTTTATGCCCCGGTTGGGTTTTACTTTCAATAGGACAAACTTCCACACAAAGATTACAACCGGTACAATCTTCCACTGCAACCTGCAGTGTGTAAGATTCCTGGTCTTTAAAAAATTCTTTACCAACAGGCGCTACATGTTTAAAAAATGACGGTGCATCTTTTAATAAATCATTACTATAAACTTTTGGACGGATAGCAGCATGCGGACAAACAAAATAACATTTACCGCACTGGGAACATAAATCAGCATCCCATACCGGAACTTGCTCGGCAATATTCCGCTTTTCGTATTTAGTAGTGGCAGATGGATACGTTCCATCAGCAGGAAATGCACTAACCGGTAATTCATCACCTTCACCGGCAATAATTTTTCCTAATACCATTTGCACAAAGTCAGGTGCATTTTTAGATACAGCCGGTTCAATTTCTTTTGTACCGATGCTGTAACCAGTATAATCAACGAGTGAAAGATTTTCGAGTGTTTTATCAACTGCCACAAAGTTCTTCTGTACCACTTCTTCGCCCTTACGTCCGTAAGATTTGCGGATGGCTTTCTTAATATATTCAATCGCTTCATCCTTTGGCATTACATTAGAAATAGCAAAGAAGCAGGTTTGCAGGATGGAATTGATCCTTGAACCCATGCCTGTTTCCTTCGCTACTTTGGAAGCATTGATAACATATAACTTGAGTTGCTTGTGCACAATTTCTTCCTGTATTTTTTTAGGCAGATGGTTCCACACCTCTTCTGTTGCAAATGGTGCATTCAATAAGAAAGTGGCTTCATGCTGTACATCTTTTAAAATATCATATTTTTCTAAATAGTTGAAATGGTGACAGGCAACAAAGTTGGCTGAGTTAATTAGATAAGTAGAACGAATTGGTTTATGACTGAAACGTAAGTGAGATACGGTTAATGAACCAGATTTTTTAGAGTCATACACAAAATAACCCTGTACATAGTCATCAGTTTCTTCACCAATAATTTTAATCGTATTCTTATTCGCACTTACGGTACCATCGGCACCCAGTCCAAAGAAAAGTCCACGGAACAAATGCTGATCTTCTAATGAAAACAGTTTATCATATTTCAAACTGGTATGGGTAACATCATCTTCAATACCAATAGTAAAGTGATTCTTGGGTTGTTCTTTTTTCAGTTCATCAAAAATAGCTTTCACCATACCCGGTGTAAACTCTTTGGATGATAAACCATACCGTCCGCCAATCACTTTTGCTTTCCTGTTTTCATCGCTTTCATTCAATGCATTGATAACATCCATGTACAATGGTTCACCAATGGCATTGGGTTCTTTACAACGGTCAAGCACTGCAATTTTAGAAACAGATGCCGGCAATGCCTCCATAAAATGTTTCAATGAGAAAGGACGATAGAGATGCACTTCTAATACACCCACTTTTTCACCCTGCTTATTTAAGTAATCAACTGTTTCCTGCACAGCTCCTGCACCAGAACCCATGATGATGATGATGCGTTCTGCATTAGTATCACCATAATAGCCGAATAATTTATAGGAACGTCCGGTAAGAGCTTCAAACTTATTCATCATTTCTTCCACAATCGCCGGAACATTCCAGTGATACTGGTTACAGGCTTCCCTGCTTTGAAAAAACACATCCGGGTTTTGTGCCGTACCACGGATGAAAGGGTTTTCAGGATTTAATGCACGGTGACGGTGACGGGCCACTGCCTCCATATCAATCATCTGCTTAATGATTTCATCTGAAATAATATCCACTTCATTTAATTCGTGCGAAGTGCGGAAACCATCAAACACATTTAAAAAAGGAATACTGGATTTTAAAGTCGAGGCCGTTGCAATCATCGCCATATCATGTGCCTGTTGCGGACTGTTACCAAACAACTGCGCAAAACCCGTTGAACGAACAGCCATCACATCACTATGATCACCAAAAATAGACAACGCATGTGTAGCAAGCGACCTTGCTGCAATATGAAAAACCGTAGGCGTTAACTCCCCGGCAATTTTGAACATATTAGGAATCATCAATAATAAACCCTGCGAACAGGTAAAGGTAGATGCCAACGCACCACCCTGCAATGCACCATGTATTGCACCGGCAGCGCCGGCTTCACTCTGCATTTCAATAACCTTAGGCACTTCGCCAAAAATATTTTCTTTTAAATCGCTGCTCCATTCATCGGCAAACTCACCCATGGGCGAAGAAGGCGTGATGGGATAAATGGCGCATACCTCGCTTGTTTTATAAGCAATATGCACCGCAGCCTGGTTACCATCCATTACTTCGAGGGAATGGCTTTTTTGTGCTGGGACAGTTGCTACATCCTTTTCAATAGCGGTTTCCATAATCAAATTTTTGGTTGGTTGAAAACTGTTCATTTCAGGGAACTAAATTATATGCTTGCTAAAAGGGAGCGGCTGACACTTGTCAAGGCCCGGTATGATAATTACCGGTTAAAACGGTCGGGACGCTTTAAGCGGCCTGAACGATCATGATTAATGATTTTGAATAGAAGATTATGTCACCAGCAATGGAAGCTTTGGGCATCGCCGGTTGTGTCACTCACTTGTACGTTTGGTTTCCATGGCAACTTCTTAAATTATGCTGTCACACTGAGCCTGTCGAAGTGTTGCTCATCATTTGTGCATTGCTCATCAGAGCTTCGACAAGCTCAGCCTGACATACAAATAGTTTTAATATTAAATTGCAGCCATGATCGACATAAGCAGGGAAATACAATTTCAAACAGCCCGGAGCGGCGGCAAAGGCGGACAAAATGTAAACAAGGTGGAAACCATGGTCATCGGTTTCTGGAGTCCCGATGCCTCTTTATTATTTAATGAAGAAGAAAAACAGCGGCTCAAAGAAAAACTGGTCAATAAAATCAATAGCGATGGATTTTTAGTAGTAAAATCACAGGTACACCGCAGCCAGTTAAGCAATAAAGAAGAAGTGGTGCGAAAGATGAACGAACTGGTTAAGTATGCACTTACCAAAAAGAAAGCAAGAATTGCTACCAAAACTCCAAAAGCAGTAAAAGAAAAACGCATTGAAAACAAAAAGAGAAAAGCCGAAGTGAAAGAAGGGAGAAAAAAAATTCGTTTCTAAAAATTTTCTTTGTGACCCTTGTGTATTCTTTGTGCACTTTGTGGTTTAGAAATGTTTTAACACAAAGGACACTAAGGTTTGCACAAAGAACACAAGTAAAAAAAGAAAGCTATCCCAGTTTAAACAGGATAGGTTTTAAAATCAAGTGGTTTAATATTATCCTTTACGTTTAGCTTTTAAAGTTTCCAGTACCTTCTTCTGGTTCTCAATTTCTTTCTGCTGATTTTCCTGGTCTTTCTTATTGTCAGCAATATCGTCCTGTAGTTTCTTTAATTTTTTCTCTAAACTTTTTTGATCATCCTGCAGGTTATCATATTTCTTCTCCGCTTTTTTAACCGTTTCTTCCTGGTCAGCAATCTGTACTTCTAAATGATAGGCTTCAATATCGGGCTGCATCTTATTGAGCTGTGTTTTCAAATAGTCAATATCGCTGCCTTCTCCGGTTTTAGCCATGTCTATATTGGCGCCTTGTCCGAATAAATAAACCACACTCTCATCTTTTTCCTTACGGCTCTTCCGTTCTACCCTCAGTAAATAATCCATCTCCTTACCGGTTGAATCTCTTACTCCCTTAAAAACAATAAACCCTTTGCTTTCTTTACCGGAGTAACCCATCCGCTTCATCTTATCTTTTATCGCATCTTCCACCACACCCGGCGGGTAAGGTAATTCCAATACAGCAGTAGCCTGTTTGTTTTTTTGATAATCAACGGTGCCTTCATACGATTGGGCAAAACTGAACCGGCTGATGATAAGCATAGCAGCCAGGAGTATAATTTTTCTCATAACAACTTTTTTTTACAGGTGTAAGATACGATATTAGGCTTTTTGGTTGCAAGCAGGTTTAAACTGGCGTATCATTTGCAAACATTATTTTTACAAAAAAATTACTAACCCCTTTGAGCAGTATCAAGAAATTAGCCGGGCAAACAGTTTGGTATGGCGCCAGCTCTATTGCTGCCCGTTTTTTAAACTACCTGCTCACCCCTTATTTAACGGCCAAGCTTACAGACTCCAGTTATGGTGAAATGAGTCTTGTTTTTGCAGCTATTCCTTTCTTAAATGTGATTTTTACTTACGGAATGGAAACTGCTTATTTCCGTTATGTGCACAAGGATGAGTTTAAAAAAGATATTTATAATACCTCTGTTGTTTCCATTATCTGCAGTACCATTTTTTTAACAGGGCTTCTTTTATTTTTTAATTCGTCCATTGCAAACTTTATCCGTATAAAAGAACACCCGGAATTTATTACCTGGAGTGCATTTATCATTGCGTTCGATACCTTGTCAGTACTGCCATTTGCCAAATTAAGACAAGAGGGAAGACCGGTTAAATTCGCCGTCATAAAGATCACCGGAATCCTGGTTAATATCTCTTTTACTTATTTCTTCCTTTCTGTTTGTCCTAAAGTTTACGCCAGCAACCCAGATAGCCCGTTATTGATTTTTTATAAACCCGGTACGGGTGTGGGTTATGTAATACTGGCAATACTTGTCCAGTCGGTTATTACGCTTATATTATTATCAAAGGAGTTATTTCAGTTCCGGTGGCAGTTTAATAAATTGTTATGGAAACAAATGATGATCTATTCCTTGCCGCTGATTGTTGCTGGTTTTGGCGGAATGATCAACGAAACATTTGATCGTATCATGCTGGGCTGGTGGGCTCCTGTACAAAATGTGGAGGCAGCAAGAGCAGAAGTAGGGATTTACAGTGCCTGTTATAAACTTTCTATTTTGATTTCGCTTTTCATACAAGCTTTCCGTATGGGGGCTGAGCCATTCTTTTTTAAACAGGCTGAAGGACAAAACCCGGAGAAAGTATATGCCCGGGTAATGAAATTTTTTGTGATCACTATTACAGTAATGTTTTTAGTAGTGGCACTTTATTTAGACATCTGGAAAGAATTCATACGCAATCCAAAAATGTGGACAGGGTTGAAAGTGGTACCTATTCTTTTACTGGCCAATATGTTTCTGGGTATCTATTATAATCTTGCCATCTGGTATAAACTTACCAATAAAACAATGGCCGGTGCCTGGATTACTATTACCGGAGCAGTAATAACTTTAATCATCAATTATCTTTTCATTCCACACTTCAGTTATATGGCTTCTGCCTGGGCAACTTTTGCCTGTTATGGAAGTATGATGGTGATCTCCTATGTGTGGGGACAAAAACATTACCGCATTCCTTACGCTACAAAAAAACTCACAGCTTACATAGTAATTGTTGTGTTACTCTTCTTTATACACAAAGGAATTAATGCTGCAATTGACAGCACCTTATTAAAGTATATCAGCGCTACCCTTTTACTGGGAGCTTATTGTTTGTTTGTTGTGAGAATAGAAAGAAAAGAATTTCAAAAACTTCCTTTCATTGGAAAGTATATTTAACTGTTTAATGAAATCCTTCGGCCATTAATTTTTCTATATCGCTTTCTTCCACCATTACCTTAAACACCCTGCCCGTTGGACAAATACAGGCCTGGCATACTACCAAATCTCCCAGTGTGGAACTTAAACTCACCGACAATACTTTTATTTGTTTCGACTCAAAATATATTTTCAGTTTTGTAATGGTTTCTGCATCATTAGCGCCATAACCCCATTTGTCTGCACACTGCGTTTGACCATATACAAAAGCTTTTTCAGGAGTTTTATCACAGCTTCCCAAAAACAATAGTAATAATAAGATTATACTTAGCCTTTTCATTTGCTTTTTTTATATCTGAGTATCACTTTATACAAATCGTTGCATCATCTTAAAAAAGGATTGTGTTTCTTTTCATAACCGATCGTTGTTTGGTCGCCATGGCCAGAATAAACTATTGTATCATCAGGCAATATAAATAATTGGGTGTGGATGCTGTTGAGCAATGTTTGATGATCACCGCCAGGTAAATCTGTCCGGCCAATACTTTGCCGGAACAGTACATCACCACCTATCACAAATCCCTGTTCGGCACAATAAAAACATACACTGCCAGGAGAATGACCGGGTGCAAATAATATTTCCAGCTTATCATTACCCAGTTCAATCATATCTCCTTCTTTTAAGTAAACCAGGTTGCCGACATAATTATCAAAAGGCAGGTTCCACATCAAACCCGAAGTGGGCGCATATTCCAGTAACTTTTTTTCTTTTTCATGTATATGCAAAACCAGCCCGTAAGCATCCGCTATAAATTTATTTCCAAAAACATGGTCCAGGTGACAGTGGGTATTGAGCAGCATTTTAGGAGTCAACCTGCTCTTGTTGATAAAATCCAGCAGCAGTTCTTTTTCTTCAGCATAATAACAACCGGGATCTATAACAATACAGCTCGCCGTTTCGTTATAAAGGAGATAGGTATTTTCCTGCACCGGGCTGAAGATAAAAGACTGAATGTTAAACATATTACAACACTTTTTATCCGTTCGAAATTGATTTTACACATTAGCTCGAAAGGGCTAATTTTAATATCCAATAGGTTTGGTATGGCAAATTATATGATTCAAAGAAGTAAGAAAAATACCTGGTTCCTTTTTATTTTATTACTGGCGGTTTTCCCTGCTTTTACGGATGCCCAGGTAAACACAGTTGAGTTTGGTAAAAACCGTGTGCAGTATAAGAAATTAAAATGGCGGTATTATCAAAGTGAAAATTTCAACGTGTATTTTGCCCAAAACGGTCTGGAACTGGCAAAATTTGTAGTTCAGGTGGCTGAAGATGAATTGCCCGGACTCGAAAAGTTTGTGGAATATGGGTTGCAGCGCCGTGCCAACCTGATAGTATATAACAGCTATGACGAATACCAGCAATCGAATATTGGGTTGGGTATTGACTGGCAAAATACCGGAGGCGTAACAAAACTGGTTAACAACAAAGCCATTCTTTATTACACCAGCGATCATGCCTTATTAAAGAAACAAATTAAGGAAGCAATCGCCAATATCTTAGTACAAAATGTATTGTTTGGTGATGATATTGGAGAATTTGCCAGTAACCAGGCGTTATTAGACCTCCCCAAGTGGATGGTAGATGGATATATTGCTTATGCAGGTGAAAACTGGAGTACCGCTTTGGATGACCAGTTAAAATCGGCCCTGCTGGGTAATGATTACAAAACCTTTTATCATTTTGCATATGATAAGCCATTGCTGGCCGGTCATGCTTTTTGGAATTATATTGAAGAACGGTATAAAAAAGAAAATGTTACCTACCTGCTTTACCTCTCCCGTATTTATAAAAATGTAAACCGTGCCTGCGAACAGATTTGCAAAAAGAAATTTAAAGCCGTGCTGGCTGATTTTATGCAGGTAACACAAAAAAAATATTACGATGATATCCGCGGACGCAAAAATGCCCCCAAAGGAAAATTATCGGTACTGAAAGAGATCAGCAGCAATACCGATTACTACCGTTTTGAAGCCAATCCGCAACCTAAAAGTTTTTCTTATGCACTGGTTGAATTTAAAAAAGGTATTCAAAGAGTGGTATTAGTTGAAAATTTTACGGACAGGAAAGTGCTCTGGAAAAATGGTGTACGCAACCTCGAACAGGATATTAATCCAAATTTTCCCATACTCGCCTGGGATCCTAAAGGCACAAGACTGGCCGTTGTGACAGTTGAAGAAGGTAAGATCAATTTTTTTGTATATGATTTACTGAGAAGATTAAAAGTTGACAAACAAGTGTTGAGTGATAAGTTTGACCAGATACAGGATATGAAATACATGCTGGATTTTAACTCCCTAATATTCAGTGGGGTTAAAAACGGGCACTCCGATATTTATGTTTATAAAATAAAAGAGCAAAAATTAGAGCAGATCACCAATGATGTTTATGATGACATCGATCCAAGCTTTGCTGCATTTCCCGGCAAGAGTGGTATTTTATATTCTTCCAACCGCCCCGCTCCCGATGCCATAAGTGCAGATACCGTTTTACCTTCTAAAAACCGTTACAATATTTATTTGGTTGACAACTGGAATAAAACTGAGTTTAAACAATTATCAAAGCTCACCAATTTAAAAATGGGTGATGCCCGTTATCCCTCACAATACAATCAAAATCACTTTACGTTTGTAGCGGATGAAAATGGTGTAGGTAACCGCTATGCAGGTTTCTTTCGCTCCCAAAGAGCTGGCATCGATACGGTAGTGATGATTGGGGATGAAGTATTGCGTAACCCCGAACCACTTGAACTGGACTCTACTTTAAAAGCATGGAATAAAGAAGAACCAGATTCTGTTGGTTATTTTTCTATAACTGTTGACTCTACTTATACCTTTCCTATTTCCAATTATCAAAGCAGTCTGCTTGAATCAAGGATCTCCGGAGATAACGGGCAGGTTACTGAAGTTACCCGGCAGGGAGATTATAAATTTTTGTACAAACTGAAAGTAGATGAACAATTACTTCGTAAACGCAACGTAAATCCCAGACCTACAGAATATGTAAAACGTTTGATCAAAGCAGAACGATTGGCCAAAGGTGATGTGATTGAACAGGTAAAACAAACAACCGATTCTTCGGGGAATAAAAAAGATTTTTTCCAGAGCGAATTTGCAGATGAAAAACCTGATAGTACCACTGCCAGTATTAAATTAAAAGAAGCGGAGGAATTAAGTGCAGAAGCGAATCCTTTAAAGAAATCGAAGTTATTTCCTTACATAAAAAAATTCTCTGCAGATTATGCCGTAGTTGGATTTAATAATAATGTACTGGTTAACCGCTACCAGGCCTACCAAAATGGTATCGGTCCTATAAAACTGGCTAATAATAACGCTTTAAATGGAATGCTCAGGGTGGGTATTGCTGATGTGATGGAGGATTATAAATTCATTGGCGCCATAAGACCTTCGCCCGATTTAAAGGACAATGAAGTAGTGTTTAGTTTTATAAACCTTAAAAAGCGATTTGACTGGGGGCTTACTTATTACAGGGGAACGTCTACCAACCGGTACATTTCGTATACACCAGGTGTATTCCCAATACCCGGAATTGATCTGCCGGCACCACTGATAAAAAGCATTTCCAATATTTATCAGCTTAATATTACCTATCCATTTAATAAAGTACAGAGTCTCCGTTATGTTGGCGGATTACGGCAAGACCGCCTGGTTGTAAAATCAGAAGATATAGACAGCCGTACTTTAACAGAACCCGACACAGTGACCCGATTTATTACGAACCGTTTGGAATTTGTACATGATAATACATTAAGTACTGCACTTAACATTTGGAAAGGATTGCGTGTTAAGGCTTATATGGATTTGAATCTTCAACTGGGGTTAAAAGATCAAATTACCTATAACTTTGGAGTAGATGCAAGGCATTATCTCCAGATCTACCGCAATTTCATTTGGGCTGTAAGGGGTGCTGCTGATATTTCCTGGGGCACCAAAAAAATAATTTATTACTTAGGCGGAACAGATGGATGGCTAATGTTTGGTGATAACGGTACTCCTGGTAATGAAAAATATTTCAATAGTGCCAATCGCCCCGATCCCGACCAGAGTTATGCATATCAATCCCTGGCAATTAACCTCAGAGGGTTTAAACAAAATGTAGCCAATGGAAATAATGCTGTTGTTATTAACAGTGAATTGAGATTGCCGGTATTTGCCACATTCATCAATCGTCCAATTAACAATGCTTTTTTAAGAAACTTCCAGTTAATACAATTTTTTGATATGGGTACTACCTGGAATGGCCAGTACAAAGGCATTAAAAGGCCATC
>JACPOD010000017.1 GCA_016185185.1 Sphingobacteriales bacterium
CCCGCCGGTGTTTTGATAAGATGATCACCAGGTCTTCTACTGTTTCCATATCTGTAGCATCCATTAATCCGGATACTGACTTAGACAATAATTTAAACCCACTAATTAAGATAATTAATCCAGCCACGATTGATGCCACAGGGTCTATCCAGTTTTTGCCAGTAAAATAAATTAAGATTACTGCTGCTAATACCCCAAAACTTGTATAGCTGTCGGAAATAATATGTTTTCCATTACCGTGTAATGTTAATGAGTTTTGTTTTTTGCCTGCATAAATAAGGTACAAACCCAAAAATAAATTAGCTACTGCGGAAAATATAATGAGATATAATCCGGTTGTAAGTTCTTTAACATCCTGTGGTTGCAGGAGGTGTTTTACAGCTTCATACATTATCACACAACCCGCAAAAAAAATCATAGCTCCTTCAAAACCGATAGAGAAAAATTCGACTTTTCCATGACCGTATGGATGGTCAATATCCCTGGGTTTACCCGATAAATAAATACTGTAATAAGCAAATATTCCGGCCACTACATTAATGATAGACTCAAGAGCATCAGATAATATGACCAATGAATGGGTTAAATAGTAAGTATAAAACTTTACTGTGCATAATAATATGCTGACAATAACAGATAGTAATATTATCCGGAGCTCAGTCTTTCTCAAATCCCCTGATTAATGGTAAAACAAAACAGCCACTTTTGTGGCTGTTTTAGTATTAAATTAAGCTTCTTTCTTCTTAGCTTTCTGGCTTTTGGGAGCCAGCATAATGAACATCCGCTTTCCTTCTAATTTCGGAAGCATTTCTGGGATACCAATCTCTGCCAATCGTTCTGCAAATTTCAACAGCAATAACTCCCCTCTTTCTTTAAACTGTATGGCACGGCCTTTAAACTGTACATAGGCCCTTACTTTATTGCCATCTTTTAAAAACTCTTCAGCATGACGTGATTTGAAATCAAAATCATGATCATCAGTATTAGGTGTAAACCGGATCTCTTTTACTTCAGAAACTTTGGCTTTTGCCTTCATTTCTTTTTCTTTCTTTTTCTTATCGTATAAGAATTTATTGTAGTCAATTACTTTACAAACCGGCGGGTCAACGTTTGGGGAAATTTCTACTAGATCCAATGCCTGGTCCTGTGCAATTTTTAAAGCCTCTTGTATAGAGTAAATTCCAACTTCTACATTGTCGCCCACTAATCGTACCTGTGGTACACGTATCATGTGGTTGGTGCGGTGTTCCTGTTGTTGTTCTTTTCTGAACCGTGGATTAAACGGTTGTCTCGGTCTTGGAGGAAATGCCATAATAGTTTGCCCCCATCCCCTAAAGGGGGGCGATGTTTTGTTTTATTTTTAAACACCCCTTTAGGGGATGGGGGTTTACTCTGCTCTTCTTTCTTTAATCTCTGCTACTGCTTCCGCAATAAATTCATTTACATCTTTCGCTCCTAAATCACCTTTACCTTGTCTTCTTACGGCTGCTTTTCCTTCATTCATTTCTTTTTCACCAACTACCAGCATGTAAGGCACACGGGCCAGTTCTGTATCTCGGATTTTCTTACCGATCTTTTCATTACGGTCGTCAATCTCTGCACGAATATCAGCATTTTTCAGCGATTGCAAAATTGAATTTGCGTAGGGCAAAAACTTGTCACTAATGGGCAAAATTTTAACTTGTAATGATGCCAGCCATAATGGGAATTTACCAGCGTAATGCTCCAGCAAAAATCCAATGAAACGTTCATGGGTTCCCAGCGGTGCCCGGTGAATAATCAATGGAACTTCGGGTTCATTATTCTGGTTGGTGAATTTTAGATTAAAGCTGCGTGGCTGGGCAAAATCAACCTGGTTAGTAGCCAGGGTAAACTCACGGCCGATAGCACTCCATATCTGCACATCTATTTTTGGACCATAGAATGCACCTTCTCCTTTTACTTCTACAAAAGGAACACCGGTTTCAATCAATACATTTCTTACCAACTCCTCTGTTTCATTCCACAGTTCGGGTTCGTTCACATATTTCTGTCCCAGTTTTTCAGGGTCATGCAAACTCAGACGCATCACATATTTCTCAATACCAAAAATCTTAAAGTATTTCAGGTACATGTCATTCACTGCTTTGAATTCCTGTGCAAACTGTTCTTTGCTACAGTAAATATGTGCATCATTCATGTGCAAACAACGTACCCGCATTAAACCAAACAATTCTCCACTTTGTTCGTAGCGATAGCAGGTACCATATTCTGCAATACGGTAAGGCATATCACGGTAACTCTTTGGCTCAGCATCAAAAATTTTGTGGTGATGCGGGCAGTTCATCGCTTTCATGTAATATTTCTCGCCATCCATATCCATTGGCGGAAACATACTATCAGCATAATAAGGGAGGTGACCGCTGGTGAGGTATAAATTCTCTTTGGCAATATGCGGCGTTACCACTCTTTTATACCCGGCATCTTCCTCGGTCTTCTTTGCTAATTTTTCCAACTCTTCAATGATGATGGTGCCATTGGGCATCCAAAGGATCAATCCCGGTCCAATATCGTCATTCATCGTATAAATGCCTAACTCTTTTCCCAGCTTGCGGTGGTCACGTTTCTTTGCTTCTTCCAGCATCAATAAATACTCGTCCAGCTCTTTTTGATTAGGAAAAGTAACTCCGTAAATACGTGTCAATTGCTTATTCTTTTCGTCACCTTTCCAGTAAGCCCCTGCAATAGAAGTTAATTTAATGGCTTTAATAAATCCTGTATTGGGTATATGTGGCCCACGGCATAAATCAGTAAACTGTCCCTGTGTATAAAATGTTATTTCACCATCATTGAGGTTTTGTAACAGATCTAATTTGTACTCATCACCCTTTTCAGTAAAGTATGCCACAGCTTCTGCCTTTGGCATAGCTTTACGGGTATATACATTGTTTTGTTTGGCCAGTTCATTCATCTTCTTTTCCAATTCGGCCAGGTCTTCTTCATTTATTTTCTTATCTCCTAAATCAATATCGTAATAAAATCCTTTATCGATGGCGGGGCCTACCCAAAACTTTGCACCGGGAAATTTGCTTTCAACAGCTTCTGCCATTAAGTGAGCAGAAGAATGCCAGAAGGTTGATTTGCCATCTGTATCGTCCCATGTAAGAAACTTTACGCATGCATCGCTGTTAATGGGGCGGCTTAAATCCCATACTTCCCCATTAACTGAAGCGGCTAAAATCTTTCTTGCCAATCCTTCGCTAATGGATTTGGCGATATCCATACTTGTAGTACCAACTTCATACTGCCGTACAGCACCATCCGGAAACGTAATATTTATCATATTTGCCATTCGTAAAATGAGTGGCAAATTTAACGAACTATTTGCTTCCATAAGCGGTTTAGTTAGATAATTTGCACTACTGTATTTTTGTGTACCCAAAGTATTTATAAAGGATGAAACTATTATTTACTTTTTTGGCCTTGTTGCTTGGACCTTTACTCAATGCCCAGGATTTTAACGGGCAATGGAAAGGGTCTTTTAATGCCCGTGGCGTAGAAGGACGAGTGGAATATGTGCTGGAAATTAATGTGGATGGTGAAGAGGTAACCGGATATTCTTACACTTACCCCGTTTTTGGTGGCAAAAAATACTATGATATCTGCGAAATAAAAGGTTCTGTCAATAAAAAGGAAAAATACATTGAAATAAGTGAGGTTGGTAAAATAAAATCAAATGTACCCCCGCCTTATCGTTTTGATTGTTTTCAAACCCATAAACTCAGTTACAGCAAGACGTTTGATGCAGAAAAACTCAGCGGCCCCTGGGAACCGGCCCGACTAAGTATTTCTGTATGCGGTTATGGTACAACTGTGCTCGAAAGAAAAAAGCTTAAAGATATAATTACAGCTATAAAAGAAAATAAAACAGAAACAGCAAAATTTGATTCACCTAAAAAAGCGAATGAAAAGAAAAAACCCGTTGCTGCAACAAAACCTACAGCAGCAGCCAAAGCAAAATCAACTAAACCAGTTGTTAACAAACCAAAAACAACACACCCTGTTGCAAAAGAAAATCCAACCCCGGCAAAAGAATTTAGTTTAAAAAAAGATACTTCTTCCATTACAAAGAAGACAGTTGAAACAAAATTTGAAAAAATAAAAACCAAACCATTACCACGTTTTAAAACAAGAACCAATAAAGTATTGGAAACAATTGAAGTGGAAGAAGAAAATGTAAATGTTCAACTTTACGATAATGGTGAAATAGATGGTGATACCGTAACGGTAACTTTTAATGGTGAAGTAGTGGCCTATAAAAAAGGATTAAGTGCCAAACCAATTTCAATAAACCTGAAAGTAAAAGCCGATGCAGATAACGAACTTGTAATGTATGCTGAAAATCTTGGCTCGGTACCGCCTAATACTGCATTAATGGTGGTATGGGTAGATGATAAACGTTATACAGTAACTATTTCATCCGATGAAAAAAGAAACGGCAGTATCATTTTCAGGAGAGAAAACTAAAATACTGCATTCTGAATATAAAAAAAATCCCGGTTTGAATAAACCGGGATTTTTTTTATAGAAACCCTTTTCATTTTACCGACCTGCTGGTTTTGGCAATTCCTTTCTGGGCAATTTTTCATCTCTTTGTGCAGTATTATAGACAAATGCAGCAACAATAGAAACGATTTGTTTCAGATCATCCGGTATCAGGTGATCATAACTGTCCATATTACTGTGATGGGTGCGGGTATCGTACTCAATATCATCCTGAATAAACTGGAAGCCCGGTATGCCAAGTTCGTTAAAAGAAATATGATCGGTTCCACCTGTATTATCAAGTGTCAATGTTTTTGCCCCCATTTCATTAAATGGTTTGAGCCAGTCGGCAAAAATGCTTTTTACTTTTTCATTACCTTCTAAATAAACACCTCTTACTTTACCCGTACCATTATCAATATTGTAATAGGCAGAAATTGTTTCCTGCTCTGGTTTCAATTGCATTGTTTTACGGTCACCAAAATGATTGGCTACATAATTTCTCGAGCCATGAAGACCCTGTTCTTCCCCACTCCATAATGCAATGCGGATAGTACGGCGTGGTTGAATATTTAATGCCTTTAATACACGCATTACTTCCAGCATTACAGCACTGCCGGCAGCATTATCCGTTGCGCCGGTAGCACCATGCCAGCTGTCTAAATGTGCTCCCAGCATCACTACTTCATTTTTTAATTTAGGGTCTGTGCCTTTTATTTCGCCAATTACATTGTAGGCTTTTGTTTCATCGCTGGTGAATTGCGACTGAACGTCCATTTCCAGTTTTGCTGCAATCCCTGCTTTTGCAAACCTGCTTAAAGTCATAAAATCTTCGTAAGCGATCGCCATTTCAAGCATTGCGGCTGAGCCATCTTCTTTTGGCAATCGCAATCCTGTAGAGTTTTGAACAAAAACAGATCCATCGTGAGAGGTTAACCCTGTTGTAAACATAGCTATTGCTCCTTCTGTTTCTACCATCTGTTTTATAAGTGTATTTAATCGTTGCATTGTCGCAAACCTGGCAAAGCGTTGCGGGTCATTTCCCCGTCTTGCTGTATCAGGTTTTATGTTTGCCATAGAATCGAGTTCGGCATCTGTATATCTTGTTGCATCAGGCTTAAATGATTGTTTGTATAAATCGTTCCTGTTTATCAGTACAACTTTTCCTGTAAGCTTCCCTTTGAAGTTATTTAACTCTGTTGAATCTTTTATGTTGATCAATACTACTTCCGCAGTAACCAAACCATTTGTTCCTTTTGTCCATGTTTTTGGATACCCAATAATGGTCTTGTAGTAAGGTGCAGTTAAAGCGATATAGCTTTTCTTTACTTCCCACCCTTTTCCAAAATTGCCCCATTCTTCTAATTGAGCTTTATCTATGCCCCATTTTTTTAATTGTTCAATGGAATAATTGGCGGCACGGAACCAACCAGGACTGTTGGTTAATCTTGGTCCGCTCACATCCGTAAGATGAAAAACAATATCCATTATTTTGGAATTGTTAATCGCTTCATTTTTTATTTTGTTGATGATGGTTGTATCCGTTTTTTCCTGTTGGGCAGATACAGAAAGGGCAATAAGTGCCAGCAAAGGCAGCATAAGTAGTTTTCTCATGTAGTTAATTTTAAAACGAAATGGAAATTAGTAACGCAAAATGTTTTAAAAAAATATTTGTGGATGAATGGTCTTTTATAATTTAAAATTCCAGGTAACAGAGGGAATTATCGGGAAAAGGGAAACCTGTCTTGCTTCTACTTTTAAATCACCCCCCACTGCACTGCCGCTCTGATCAAAATAAATAAAGTATGGGTTATACCGGCTGTAGGCATTGTATATACTAAATACCCATTCTGATTTTATTTTGCGAACCTTTTTGGGTTTTGGTGTGTATATCGCTGCCAGGTCAAGACGATGATAGGATGGTAACCGATATGAATTTATTTTACCTACTTCCTGTGTTAATATGCCATCAATAAAATAAAAGCGTTCGGGCAAAGTGGTGGCGTTGCCCGTACCATATACAAATGTTCCGGATAGTCTCCATTTTTCATTTAGTTGATAAATAGCTACCACACTCATATCATGTCTTCGGTCAAACTTGGCAGGGTATCTGTTTCCAAAATTGAGATCAGGAAATTTTCGCCATGTCCAGGATAAAGTGTAACCAATCCAGCCGGTCAATCTTCCTTTGGTTTTATTTATAAAAAATTCGCTGCCGTAGCTCCAGCCTTTTCCAAAAACAAAATCTTCTTCTGCATCTTTTAAGGTATTTGGTGTATAACCCTCTTTATACTCAATTTGGTTTTGCATTTTTTTGTAATACACTTCTACCGAAGTTTCATAGGTGTTGTTTTTAAAATTTTTAAACAAGCCCAAGGCATATTGCCAGCTTATTTGTGGTTTTACCCGGTAAGTACTTGGCACCCATAAGTCGGTAGGTAAGGTAGAGCCGGCATTACTAACCAGATGTATATATTGATAGTTACGGGCTATTCCACCTTTAATGGAAGTGGAATTATTGATTGAATAGCGCAGTGTTAATCTTGGCTCCAGTCCGGCATAGCTTTTTACATTTTCACCACTTTTGTAAACAGTGCTGTCAATTTTGTTCCCGTCCGCATCCCTGGTATAAATGGCATAGGGGCCTACTTGCTGAAAATAACTAAACCGAAGGCCGTAGTTCATTTTTAATTTAGTGCTGATATCCCAATCATCTAATAAATACAAGGCCGCTTCATTGGCAAATTTTTTAAGTGCATTGTTGGGCTTAAATTCCTGGTCTCCACTACGACCACTTCCTGTTGACGGGAAAAAAGTATGATAGGTATACAGTGCTCCAAACTTTAACTGGTGATTGGCATAAGGATAATAATCAAAATCAGCTTTTACATTTACATCCCTGATTCCAGATTGTAATTTAAATTCGATCTGGCTTTGTGCTCCATCGAACGTAAAATTATAATCATTCCATACTACCGTTGTATTAGCGAATAATTTTTGACTAAAAACATGATTCCATCTTAAAGTTGCCGTTGAATTACCCCATGGAATTTTTGTACGGAAAGAACGTTCTGCATTTTTAAATTCAAAAACATCTCTTCCAAAATAACCGCTTAAATACAAACGGTCTTTTTCTGAAAATTTATAGTTGACTTTGGCGTTCAGATCATAGAAATAATAACCGCTTCCATAAAATTTATTATCTTTTTTGAGAAATGGTTTTACCAAACCATCGATATACGTTCTTCTGGCAGAAATAATAAATGAAGCTTTCTCTTTTTTTAATGGCCCCTGGATAGAAAGTCTTGATGCAATTAAACCAATACCACCATCAACTGTAAACTTTTTATCATTTCCTTCTTTCATGGCAATATCAACTACACTGGATAAGCGGCCCCCATAGTTAGGGGGCATACTTCCTTTTATCAAAGTTGTATTTTTAAGTGCATCAGCATTAAAAATGGAAAAGAACCCAAAGAGATGCCCGGTATTGTAAACAACGGCATCATCTAATAAAATTAAATTCTGATCAGCCCCTCCTCCTCTAACATAAAACCCGGCATTGCCCTCACCTGCATTACGTACTCCTGGTAGTAATTGCAATGTTTTTAACGGATCTATTTCACCAGCAAAAGCAGGAATGTTTCTAATTTGAGAAATGCTCAGGTCGATTTTACCAAGCTGTGCAGTTTTTACATTGTTAACCCGTTTTTTACTTACCACTACTACTTCTTCCTGCAACGCAGCACGGTTCATCATTTCAATATTAAAAGTTCTGTTTTTTCTTACTTCAATGTCAAATTCTCTTGCTTTATAACCTATGAAAGAGCAGGTAATGGTATATGAACCTTCTTCTAATGTGAGTGAATAATAGCCGTATTGATTGGAAGAAACAATTTTGGTTTTGTTCTTTATAGAGATGTTTGCACCAATCAATGTTTCTCCGGTAAGGGAATCTTTTACATAACCGCTGAGTGTGTAGCGGTTTTGTGCAGATACAGTTGTTACGGTTAGCAATAAAATAAAAAGCCCAAGGCCACGAAGCATACGGTGGTGTTATTTTTTTAAAGTATCGGCCAGCATAAAATTCAAGGTGTCTTTTGGTTCACCGCAGGAAAGCATAGAGCTTCCGTATTTGGGATGTTTGGTTCCAAGATAGGGATTGTTTGATTCAGCTTCCGTACTAAGCCAGTTACCCGGTTTTTCATCATCAAAAGCCATCGGGCATTCCTGAAAATAGAGTTTAGAATTATCGTAACGGATGGTTCGTAAAAAATCATATAGGTTTTGTGAAACCATATTAAAATCCTGCCGCTTTTTTTCAATCGTTTCATCGCCAATTAAACCAGCCAGTTCTGTTTTAATATTATCTAACGGACCTAAAGCCGATTCGTAAATAACAGTATCTTTTTGGAGTTCGGTAATCTTTAAACTATCCAGTGTTGTTTTTAATTCTGCCGATGCTTTAGCTACAGCGACTGTATCCCAGTTAACAAAACCTGTGGTTAATGCAAAATAGGCAGTCATAACAGGAGAAATGGACTTATTAAAAGCATCAGAATGTTTACTTACAGTTATTGCCTGCAATTTCTCATCCACCACTTCTGCTTTCTTTTTATTAAAGAAAAGGAACCACGCAGCTACTATAATTGCTGCCAGCAGTACGGGTATAACTATCTTTTTGTTCATTTGTAAGAATTTCTGCAAAATTAACGCACAACAGCCGTAATGGTTTACTATAATCATTAATTTTTACAGCCGTCCTTCAATATAATTACAATAAATTTGCGCCTTCAAAACAGGAATTATGCTGGCTGGTTTTCAAAATATGACATTTGAGTTTGGCGCAAGGGCTATTGTGAAAGAGGCCAACTGGCATATTTATCCCGGCGAACGAATTGGATTGATTGGCTATAACGGAACAGGAAAATCCACCCTCTTAAAAGTGCTGGTGGGTGAATACCTTCCTTCGGCCGGAGAAGTGGTACGCAGCAAAAATACTTCTATTGGTTATTTACACCAGGACCTGTTAAGTTTCGACACCAATGATTCCATCCTCCAGGTTGCGCTTGGTGCATTTGAAAGAGTGCTTCAACTGGAGAAAGAAATTGAAGAGCTGGGAAAACAATTGGAGCAAAATCACGAAGACGAAGTATTGCTTCATAAATATTCCGACAGTCTGCATGAAATGGATACCCTGGGCGGTTATAACATTCATCATCAGACGGAAGAAGTATTACAGGGTCTTGGATTTTTAAATGCTGATTTACAAAGACCCTATAAAGAATTTAGCGGAGGATGGCGTATGCGTGTGCTATTAGCCAAAATGATCTTGCAACAACCAGATTTGCTATTATTAGATGAACCAACCAATCACCTTGACCTTCCTTCCATTGAATGGTTAGAAAAATATTTGCTGCATTACCAGGGTGCAGTTATAATAGTATCACACGACCGCTGGTTTCTTGACAGAATGGTAACCAAGATTGTTGAACTGTTCCAGGAGCAACTGCATATTTATTCGGGCAATTATTCCTACTACATGGTAGAAAAAGAACTGCGGATGGAAATGCAGCAAAGGGCTTATGAAAACCAGCAGGATTATATACGCCAGCAGGAACGTTTTATTGAACGCTTTAAAGCCAAAGCGTCTAAAGCCGCAGCAGCACAAAGTGCCATGAAGCGTTTGGATAAATTAGAACGGGTGGAAGAAGCCAATGCAGGGCGGCCGGAAATTAATATCAATTTCCAGGTAGATGTTACACCCGGAAAAATTATTTGCGAATTAAAAGATATTTCAAAAAGTTACAGTACCGTAAAAATTGTTGAACATACAGATGCTGAAATAAACCGTGGTGATAAAATTGCATTGATTGGTGCAAACGGAAAAGGAAAATCCACACTGTTAAGAATTGTTGCCGGTGCTGATTCCTTTAGTGGTGACCGCAAATGGGGACATAATGTAAGGGAAAGTTTTTATGCCCAACACCAGCTGGAGGCCCTGGATATAAATAATAACATACTGGAGGAGATGAAAAATTGCGGCAGCCAGAAAACCGAGCAGGAACTCCGCAATTTATTAGGTTGCTTTTTATTTAGTGGTGATGATGTAGACAAAAAAATAAAAGTGTTAAGTGGAGGTGAAAAAGCAAGAGTAGCTTTAGCCAAAACCATCGTCAGTAAAGCCAATTTTTTAATATTGGATGAGCCCACCAACCACTTAGATATATTATCCGTTGAATTGCTGATTGAAGCATTAAATAAATATGAAGGCAGTTTAATATTGGTAAGTCACGATCGTTATTTTATATCCAAAGTAGCAAACAAAATTTGGGAGATCGAAGACTACAAGGTGAAAGAATTTGTTGGTCCTTATGATGAGTATGTAGAATGGAAAGAAAGGAAGAAAGTTGACAGCGTCCAGAAGAAAGATGAGACTTCACAATTAACAGTTGCTAGTAAGAAAGAAGAAACTGGTAACGAGCAATCAAAAACAAGTAACAGGCAACCAGCAACCAATAACCAGCAACCAACAAGCAGCATTAATAAAGAGGCAAAAAAAGAATTACAAAAGCAACAACGATTGTTGCAGCAGGCAGAAGAAAAAGTTAATACCCTCTCCCGGGAAAAAAACAATTTGGAAGCTTCACTCGCTTCTCCGGAAACGTATTCCGACAAAGAAAAGTTTTTAACTGCCGAAACAGCTTACAAAAAAAAGAGCAACGAATTAGCAGCTGCAAATACAGAATATGAAAAATTGTTTGAGAAGGTTATGGAGCTGGAAGAAAAAATGAAATAATTATACTCTCCTTTTACATTTTCAATATTGGTAAAAAAAATGCCATCCCTAAGAATAGGGACGGCTTATACCTATAAGAGAACCAACAAAAAGCCTTGAATCTGTTTTAATCCGGATTCACGGATTTAATAATTCCAGTATAATAAATTTCTCCGGCAGCATTAATCTGTTTGATCCGGTAATATGTTTTTATTTTTTGTTTAAAAGGTTTATCGCCAAACTCAAAATAATTCTGGTTATTGCTTGTTGGCTTTGGCCCAAGTACCATCGCTATCGTTTTAAAATGCACACTATCCTCACTACGCTCCACTTCATAATAAACAGTAGGCAAATCATTTTCTGCCTGCCAGCTGATGATATTTTTTTTAGCAGCAGGTTTAACTGCAAAGAATTTAATCTTCGGTAACAATGATGAATCAGTAGCAGTTGCCGGGAGCAGCATTTTTGCTGCGAAAGCAGAAAAGCTGAGCAGCAGTAAAGCTGTTGTAATAAATACGATGGCTGTTATCATTGTTTTCATTTGGTACATAATAAAATCAACTAAAATACGGTTACCATTTCTAAAAACCCAAATGGTGTGTTTGGTTTTCCTTACAAGGAAATTTAAGCGCAGGGTTGATTGCAAAGGATTGGAGAGAAAATTATTTTTTAAAAAGTTACTTACTGAATCATGATTTTACAAAGACATTTTTCAGTATTGCTGATTAGTACGGTTTAATAATAAAATCTTTTTTTGTCTTCATAATAACCGGTAAGTTTTTTTGTAAGGGCACAGGAATCAAAAGGTTTTTCCCATACATCAGCTTTAATAATTCTGTTAGCTTTTTCATACTTAGCATACTTACCGGTTTTTGTTTGTGCATCATCTTTTAATTGAACATTCAAAGGTTAACAGGTGTTTTTCAAAAAAGTGCAACAAATACAGGTGTTTATTAATTCTTAACGAGTTTTGTTTTTTCAGACACCTCACCATTGATCATTACTTCAACGATATACAATCCCCTTGCTAAAGAACCAAGATTGTAGATGGCCGTGCTGTTAAATCCTTTCACTAATGTACTTTTCTTAGCTACCACTGTTTGTCCATTAGCATTCATAACCCTGATATCCATTGAACCGCTTACTTCACTCATGTACTTTACAGTAATGTTATCAACAAAAGGATTGGGGTTTATCTGGATCATGTTTTGTTTTTGGCTTAACTTAACTGTACGTACCGGAGTGTAGCTGCTTTTACCATCAATGTCTGATTGTTTAACACGGTAGTAGATCGTTTTGCTTACATCTACACCTTTTAAATCATCTTTATATTCATAAGTCTTGCGAATTGAAGAGTTCATAGAACCTAAAACCATTCCTATTGAAGTATATGTTTTACCATCCTGGCTTCTTTCAATGGTGTAATAGTCATTGTTTAATTCCATTTCAGTTACCCAGTTTAATTTTACTTTAGTATTGTTCTCATCAGCTAATGCATTGAAATAGCTTAATAAAATTGGTAACGAACCTTTACTTTCAATTGTACCACCAAAACAACCTCCAAAATTATCATTTACTGAATTAGCCCCTGGTATACTTGTAGGACTACCGTTGATTGATGATATATGAAACTTAAATGGCTGGCTGTATACTAATGAATTTATTACCGTACCGCTGCTATTGGTCTGTGTTATATAATTCCAGGGAATTAGAACTTCAAGCGTTTGGCCATCTGCAGAACCGTTACCTGCATTTCCAACAGTTGATCTGGCACTACTGGTTATAGAACCGGGTAAAGTATAACCATCTGTCGTACCATTATTGGAAATCGCATCACCTCCAGCATTGAATGGAATATAATTAAAAATCTTTACGGCACACTTTCTATTTGCCCCATTCCAGCTCATATCAACAACAGGCTCATTAGTGTCCATTTTACTGTTATTGTTGATATCTATATAAGCAATGTAATCAATGGTATTGTTAGTTCCTGCAGCTCTGCTGAAGTAAAGATATAAACCAGCTGTGCCCTGAGTCATAACAAACCTTGAAATATCAAAACTCGAGTTGGAAATAGTAGCGGCATCCAAGTCCGGGTTGCCATCATATGTATTGTTATCAGGATCATTTAGGTAAGGAGTCCAGTCACCCATGTTACCATCAATAACTATACTGTTAGTTGATTGAATTGCTCCATTACCGCCGGCAGATCCGCATTGAGCAAAACTCTTGCGGCTGATAAAAATGGCGAGAACTAAAAGAGCATAAATAATGTAAAACTTACGTTGCGTAAAATTCGTTTTCATGTTGGTACTTTTTTGTTGGTGATGAAAAACGATTTACACAGAATTTGGATGTCAGGCTTTCGGCCCCGGACAATTCAACAGGATTGGGATCAATAAGTTTTTCTTACAAGGAGATTATTCGTTGGAAATTTCGAAGGATTGGATAAAAAAATCTTACAGGTAAATAGAAAAAAACTCTTGTTTGAGTTGCGTTTGAGACAGACTTATAAAATGGAGTTGATTAACGAAGAGGAGGAAATCCTGATGTTAGTTCTCATTAAATAGGTACGTGATCAAATGCAGAACAAAAGTATAATGTGGAAATTACTGTTGCAAGTTTTTTGAGAACTTTTTTTAAAATAATTTTATTTTAATTGATTATCAAAGTGATTGATTGAAAAATAAATTGAATTTTTAAATATTATAACGGACACTATAGCTAATACCCCTTCAGCTACACAGATTGATACATAAACACCTGTTGGCCCCCATTTCCATATCTTGGCCAGGACAAAGGCCAGTGGTATTTGCAGCATCCAGAAAACAAAGAGATTGAGTATGGTTGGTGTCATGGTATCGCCTGCCCCGTTAAAGCTTTGTGTAATCACCATTCCGTATGCAAAGAATAAATAACCAACAGACAAATACAATAAACATTGTTTACCCGTTGCCACTACAACTTCATCCTGCGAAAAGAAGCGCATCAGGTTTTCACCAAACAAAAAGAAAATAATACCTACCAGTAAAAAGAATAAAGCAGTTATAAATGCAGTACGCCAAACAGATTTCTCTGCTCTCTGTGGTAAACCGGCTCCCAAGTTTTGTCCTACTAACGTGGCAGCAGCATTAGCCATACCCCAGGCAGGCAACAATGTAAAAATGCATATACGGATAGCTGTACCATATCCATCCACAATTTTACTGTCGCCACTTTCTGCAACTACTTTATTTAAAAATATCCAGCTGCAACTACCTATAATAAATTGCGCCATACCTCCGGCTGATATTTTAAATATCTGCCGGATAATTTCCCATTTGGCAATAAAGTGTTTGCGCAACACTTTTACTAAACCCGTTCCCTTAGTAAGAAAATATAATTGGTATAATACACCCACCCCACGGCCAATACTGGTTGCCACAGCTGCACCGTTAACACCCAATTTTGGAAATGGTCCAACACCTAAAATAAATAAAGGATCAAGAATGATGTTGATGATATTGGCAATCCATAATGCCCGCATGGCAACAGCAGCATCTCCTACCCCCCTGAAGATGCCATTGTTTACAAATAATAATACAATAACAAAGTTTGTCCCCAGCATAATTTGCGGGAAACGATAACCTGTTTCTATGGCTTCCGGCTGCGCCCCCATAAAGCCCAGTAATTCTTTTGGAAAAGAAATACCAATGATGCTGATTATAAAAGAAAATGCAAGGCAAATTAATATCGCTTGCCCGGCTATTTCACCAGCTGCTTCAAAATTCTTTTCTCCTGCACGCCGGGCCACCATTGCCGTTACACCCATTGCCAGTCCCCATGCCACAGAATACATGATGGTCAATACAGATTCAGTAAGTATAACTGTAGCAACCGCATGTTCTCCCACTTTGTTTACAAAATAAATATCCACTATTGCAAAGAGTGATTCCAGTGCCATCTCCATTACCATAGGAACTGCAAGTAAAAAAATAGCTTTGTCAATACTGCCCACAGTAAAATCTTTTACGTCACCTTTAATGGCCTGGCGGAATAAACGGAATAAACCTGTCTTATGTTTTGGATAAGTCAAATTCGACATTTGATAAAATTAACTGAATTAAAAATGCGAGCCCTTTGTGTGAGTCATCTCAGCGAACCAAAAAACTTAAGGGTTGGGCAATGGGCAACAGGTATGCAAAACCATCCGGTTTCTGCATCAATCTCCTTAAGTACAACTAAAATTTCATATGCGATAAATAAGTAGTGATCCCGACACGATTCGAACGTGTGACCCACAGCTTAGAAGGCTGTTGCTCTATCCAACTGAGCTACGGGACCATAATTTCGGCTGCAAATATATAGTAAATCAGCTTTTGAAGAAAGTTTAAATGTTCTTGCCCTTGCTTTTGTATTTTTATACAAAGTAAACGTATGGATGTAAAGATTGAAGAGAGCTGGAAAGAGGTTTTAAAAAATGAATTTACCAAAGCCTATTTTCAGCAAATCGTTACTTTTTTGAAAACAGAACGGATGGCAGGTAAAACTATTTACCCGCCGGGTGGTATGATCTTTAATGCATTTAACCACACGCCATTTAATAGAGTAAAAGTTGTTATACTGGGACAAGACCCTTATCATGGCCCCGGACAGGCACATGGTCTTTGTTTTTCTGTACAGGATGGAGTACTGCCACCGCCATCACTCATTAATATTTATAAAGAAATACAATCCGATATTGGAGTTGGTATGAATGCAAAAAACGGGAACCTGACTAAATGGGCCGACCAGGGAGTTTTTATGCTGAATGCTTCCTTAACCGTAAGAGCCAATGAACCCATGAGCCATGCAAAAATTGGCTGGGCCGAATTTACAGATGCGGTTATAAAAAAAATATCGGATGAAAAAAAAGGTATGGTGTTTTTGTTGTGGGGAAAATTTGCCCAGGAAAAACAAGTATTGATTGATGAAACCAAACATCATGTACTGAAAGCAGCTCACCCCTCACCTTTCTCGGCGGATAAAGGTTTCTTTGGCTGCAAACATTTTTCCAAAACCAATGAATATCTTGTGAAAGAAGGATTGCCCCCGGTTGACTGGAAGCTATAAGAATTATTTTATTTCTTCGGTTATATTACATCCGTTATAGAATTTTATAAATATGGTAAAAAATATTTTAGCAAGGATCGTAGCAGTATGGGCCATTGTTACTTTTGCGATCACTTTTTTGATTATACTAATTCCTTCTTTATTAACAGCATTAATACCAGATCCAAAAGGGATGCTATGGTTTAACTGGCTTTCCCGTTTATGGATGAATGTTTGGTTGACCCTCTCCGGGTTTCCTATTAAAATAAAAGGAAGAGAAAATTTTGAACCGGGCAATAATTATATTGTAACTTGTAATCACAATGCTTTACTGGATGTTCCTTTATCTGCACCCTATACTCCCGGGCCCAATAAAACCATCGCTAAAGACAGTTTTGCAAAAGTTCCTTTATTTGGATGGTATTATAAAAGAGGTTCCGTACTGGTAAACAGAAAAGATACTGCCAGCAGAAAAAAAAGTTATGAGTTAATGAAAAATGTATTAGCCAAAGGGTTTAATATGTGCATTTATCCGGAA
Source organism: Sphingobacteriales bacterium (assembly GCA_016185185.1). Classification (GTDB taxonomy): domain Bacteria; phylum Bacteroidota; class Bacteroidia; order Chitinophagales; family Chitinophagaceae; genus AWTP1-9. Next base: position 16,911 of record JACPOD010000017.1, read on the forward strand.
GGGAGCCGGAACCGCACAGACAAAGCACTCCATACTTTTCACGACGGTGCCTTTCGCCTCGCTGTTGATACTAAAAAACCAATCATACCCGCTTTAATTTTTGGAACCAAAAAAGCAATGCCGGCTAACAAATTCTTTTATCTGTGGCCACAAAAATTAGAAATGCATTTCTTGCCTCCCGTTGAATCCACTAATACCACTGTAACAGAATTAAAAGAAAAAGTTTTCAGGATAATGACAAATTATTACGAAAGCTATTACTAATACCTGCAAATATTGATTAAAAATTATAGAAGTACCTGGAACGATTTATCCTGAGATCCCTTAAGATGCCAGATTTAGGATTGATAGTAATATTAAAGGAACGGTAATACCCAACCGGGGTTAAATTTATTGATAACTGCCAGCAATGCATTTCTCTTGAGATAAATGCTGTAAGATATTGTAACTTTTTTTCATCCAGATTATACACCCCATTAGTCCCTATTTTCCATTTTGCTGTTAAATTAAAATCTCCGTTAAACGTAACAGATTGGGTTGTTCTGGTGTCGTAGCCTGAATAATCAGAACGGATTTGCTTGGAAAAACTTAGCGAATAAGAAAAACTTGCTGACCACGGGATATTAAAATCCGCATATTCCGCAGGATTTTGTTTTACCATTTGCAGTTCACGGTATTGTTCATCTAATGTTTGGCTGCTCCTGTTTTCATTAAACTTCTTTTCTTCATCTTTCTTTTGCTTATCCTTCGATTGATCTTTTACCTTTGATTTAAAATTTGCAGAAACTGCAATGTTGCCACTCACAAAACGGCCAAGAGATTTTTTATCCTGCCATACAAAACGGTTAATTCGTCTGCCGGTTTTAAGATCCTCCTGGTAGGGATCTACCGTTGCACCGGCTGTAATATTTATTTTTTGAAACAAATTACTCCTGGCATAAAGTGTAAAGGGCGATAACTGAAAAGAGTCGGCTATTAAGTTATAACCGGATGAAATACCAAACCCATCAATAAGACTTATTTTTTTTATGGCATTTTCGCCAGTATCTTTTTTGTTACGCACCTTCATCTCCAAATTATTGTCAATAGCAAAATTAAATCCACCAAATTTTCCCTCACCGTATGCTCCAAAAATACTTCCATCATATTTTGAAAAACGTATTTTTCTTCCGGTTGAATCAACTTGCCCTTCATACCAGTCTTTCCCGGCTAAATCGGGTTTATAACTGAGCCCTGCAGTTGGTCGTATAACATGCCGTATAGCCTGTATTTTTGAATTTTTACTAAATACTTTTTTACCGAACAAGGCTGTGCTCATGTTAATGCCAAAACTCATTTGCTCCCCTGTGTAAAAACCTTTGTACACAATGGTATCAACTCTTTTAGTTGCAGGATTCCATTGACGGATAAATTGCTGGGCATACCATTTTTGTTCAAAACTTATAGAAGGAGAAACTTGTAATGGCCCAAGGGCAGGCAATGATAATTGTATAGGAAATTGATGAAAAGCACCCCATTGAAACGTATCAATTAACTGACGCATACTAAATGCAGTATCATAAAAATTCACCGTGGAACGGAAACTTCCATTATACCCCAATCCTAAATTCTGATACCATTTTTTTGTTCCAACATAATCTTCTTTCTGAAAAGGATAAATAGTGCTCACCGTAAATCCTATATCAGGTAAGGATAAACTTACCAGCTTGGTATTACTGTTTTGACTATGATTTGCTGTTACGGTAAGATAATAAGGCTTCCCCTCCCATCTTTTAGAATATGAAATAGAAGAGTTTAATGAGTTATTGAAATTTTGAAAAGGATTATTGGCCACGTACCTGCTATAGTTACTGGTGGCATAGTTTACATTGGCGCTGAAAGTTGTTCCCGGTCTTGCCTTACTGTCAACATTATGAAACCAGGTAAGTCTAAAGTTTTTTGTATTGGTATAGTCAGGGTCCCCCTTAAATGCGATTTTAGTATTGATTAAACTAAAAGACATGGCGCCATTGTAACGGTATCGTCTCCTGTATGATGGAGTAACATTTATTTGCCAGCCACCATAAGAATAAATGTTACTGCGCAGTGTTAAATCAAAAAAATCATTCAGCACTTTGTAGTATCCCAGACCTTCCAGTCCCAAACCATATTGTTCATTAACGGTAAACTGTGGCGGAAGCAAACCACTATGTCTTCCCTGTGTTAATGGGTAAATACCCCAGGGCAAACCAATAGGTAATGGCACCCCCTCAAACTCTGGTCTTGTAAATCCACTTACAGCCAGTTTCTTTGAAATAAACTTTACCTTTTTTGCTCGGAATGCAAAGTGCGGCTCGTCGTAATTACAGGTGGTAAATACATTATCCTTTCCATAAAAAACATCCTTGTTTATTTTTTTGGATTTTTCAATATGCACAAACATTTCGCCCTGTTGTGTAAAAGAACCAATAGAAACACCCTTTTGTGTTTTTGAATTAAATACAAGACTATCGCTCACCATTGTATTATCACCCTGCTTAAATATGGGACGTCCAACTTTTTTTCCGGATGTATCTTTTAAATACGTGGCTACAAGTATTTGGGATTGCTGATCTAATTCTGCCTTGCCGGCTTTAAGATCAATATCCTTATACTTTATAGTGGCAGCTTTGTAAAGGAATAATTTTTTACTGGGAATGTCCAAAACCATAGAATCGGAAGCAGAATATTCAATCGGGGCATCCAGAGAATCTTTTGATAATTTCAGATCAAATGTATCTTTAACCTGAACTTTGATGGTGCTGTCTTTTTTTACCGGGACGGAATCGTTTTTTGTCGGCACCGTGTCAGTTTGTGTTAATGACTTGCAAATTTTATACCCAGCGGGTGCTGATTTAGCACCAGATTGCATCATAATCAAAAGGATTACGCAGTAAATTCCTGTAAAAAAATATTTATAAGTAAATTTGCGGCAGTATAACATAAGCTGTGGTGGCAAAAATAAGTGATTACCACTTAACGTTATGTGAAGATTAAAGCTTACTCACCCAAAAAAATTTTGTCCTATGATGCGACGAATTTATGTACTGTTTCCCCTCGCCATGTTTCTTGGCCTGCTGTTTACTTCTTTTTGTTATTCCCCATCTAACAGTACTAAACCATATAAACCCAAACAAATTAAAACCATTATTGTAGATGCCGGACACGGGCACGGCCGCCATGGAGGTAATGGGCCTGATGGTGCAAGAGGTGAATATTCCGTTGAAGATGATATCACACTTGGTGTAGCTAAAAAATTAGTAGCCGAAATAAAAAATCAAATACCTGATATAAGAGTACTGGAAACAAGACCAACGGATGATTATGTGCAATTAAAAGACAGGGCAAATTTTGCCAATCAGAATAACGGGGATCTTTTTATTTCTATACATGTAAACTCAGCCCCTAAACTAAGAGAAGTAAAAATAATCGGGCATCACAAGGAAACCTATTATGTATACAGTGGCAAAGGAAAGAAGAAAAAGAAAACCAAAAAAAGCCGTACCGTCCCTACCTACAAAACCTATTATTACCCTAATCCTGCAAATGGTACAGAAACATATGTTTTCGCTTCCCATAAAACAGATGATAAAACAGAGTTTATAACGGAGAATGGTGACAACTTTATGAATGAACAGGATGACAGCACCATGGTTTCTGATTATAAAAGCCCGGAGCTACTGGCTCAGGCGGCACTCTGGACAAAAAAATTCTTTTTCAACAGCATCAAACTGGCTACACATGTAGAAGACCAGTTTAATATTTCAGGAAGAGTTAGCCGGGGTGTTAAACAACGCCGGGTTGGTATTTGGGTACTGCAAGCAACTGCAATGCCCAGTATATTGGTTGAAACAGGTTATATATCATACCGCCAGGAAGAAGATTACCTGAATAGTGAAAAAGGGCAACAGGATATTGCCGAATCTGTTACCAATGCTATAAAGTGGTATAAAGAACAGCAGGAAAACCCAAGACCTGCTGGCGAACAGTCAAATAATAAAAAATAATTCCTGAGCAACATAGCAGATATTTAACAGCCTGTATATGTTTGTTTCTTATTAAAGAGCAAACATTTATTATTTTTGTCAAAACCAAACACAATCGCTTTGAAAGTATCAAACGAAACAAAAGTAGGCGCTTTAACCGCCATCGCCATTACCTTACTCATTTTAGGATTTAATTTTCTAAAAGGGAAATCAGTACTTACCAAATCCAATCGTTTGTATGCGGTATTTGAAAATGTAGGCGGTTTAAAACCTTCCAACCCGGTAATGATTAACGGGCTAAAGGTTGGAACCGTATATGATATTTATGAGCAATCAAAAGACCTGCGAAAAATTATTGTATCCATTAACCTGTTAAAAGACATAAATATTCCTTCTAATTCTACGGCTAATATTCAAACCAGTTTTACCGCAGCCTCTACATTAGATATAAACCTGGGAAATTCATCCACTTTCATAAAAGACGGTGATACGATTACCTCTATAACAAAACCTGGTGTATTGGATCAATTATCCAATTCTGCAGCCCCTGCAGTAGATAGTATAAAAAAAGCCGCCGCCATGCTGGGTCGAGTGCTTGAAAATGTAAATACCATATTTGATCCTAATACAAAAGGCAACCTGCAAACAACGATTGCTAATATTAAACTGGTTACGGAACGCTTAGCCTACACTGCTGCGGATTTACAGGCCCTGATGAATGCACAAACAGGTGCCGTAGCCCATACTATGAACAACCTGGAATCATTCAGTGGCAACCTTGCTAAGAATAATGAAAAGTTTGACAGCATAATAGATAACCTCAATAAAACAACAGCCCAGCTATCGCAAACAGAATTAAAAGAAACAGTAAGTAACCTTAACAAATCACTTGGAGAACTCAAAACTGTGCTAAATAAAATCAACAGCGGGGATGGTTCTCTCGGCAAACTGATCAATGATCCATCAATGTATAACAGCTTAATGTCTAATCTCAGAAGTGTGAATACATTGATAGACGATCTAAAAGTTCACCCAAAACGATATGTAAGTTTTTCAGTTTTTGGGAAAAAAGAAAAATCACCACCACTTTCTGCTCCATTATCTGACACTACTGCCAACCAGCAACAACCCAAATAATGAAGCAACTGGTTCTATTTTTTGTCTTTTGTTTTTTTATCGGTTACCTGCAGGCACAGCAACCGGGTGCCCCCACTCATCCTTTTCCGCAGGACACCGTTAAACGGGTTGACATTATACACTCTGATAAACTGGACTATCTTTATGTAGATAGTTTACACGAGTACCAGCAGTTGATTGGTCATGTAAAGCTTCGCCAGGGAAATACGTTGTTTTATGCTGACAGTGTTGCGTTAAATCAACGCACCAATATTGCTGAAGCTTTTGGAAATATACATATCAATGATGCTGACAGTGTACACACCTACGCACAATATTTAAAATATTTTGGAGATACCAAACTCGCACAACTTAGAAAAAAAGTAAAACTGAGTGATGGCAAAGGAGTATTAACTACCGATTCACTTGATTATGATGTCGGGGCACATATAGGTTCTTTTAAAAAAGGCGGTAAAGTAGTAAATGGTAAAACCACCCTTACCAGCGAAGAAGGTTTTTATTATGCCGATACCAGGGAAGTTTATTTTAAAAAGAAAGTAAACCTTGTTGATCCTGAATACAGACTGGCAACGGATACTCTATTATACAATACAGATTCGCAAGTTGCCACTTTCCTGGCACCCACTACTATAGATGATGGCACTACCCGTATCTATACAAGTGATGGGTACTACAATTTAAAAACAGGCCAGGGAAATTTTGGTAAGAGATCAATAATACAGGATTCAACACAGACAATTGTTGGCGATGTGCTGGCATTTGAAAAAAAGACAGGGCAATTTGAAGGAAAAGGTAATGTAGTGTATAAAGACAGTTCCCAGGGTGTGGTAGTAATATCAAACCACCTTTATGGTAACCGGGATAAAAAAAGTGTACTGGCAACTGAAAAACCGGTAATGATCTTAAAACAGGAAGCTGATTCAATTTATGTAGCAGCCGACACTTTATTTTCGGGGTTAATGCGGGACCTTGATAGTCTGCAGAAAATTTATGGGCATCAAAAAGATAGCATCATTTTACCAGATAGTTTAATGGCAAAAAAAGATTCTTTGCCTGCAAATCCGGTTATAACCTCTAAAAATAATATTCCTAAGCAAATTCCAGTTAGTATTAATGAAATAAAAGAGCAGCCGGCAAAAGAATATATTAATGATAAAGAAATAACTAATACAGAAATTGCTTTAAGCAAAAAAGATAGTATTGATCCAATCGGCAGAAAAGATTCAATTGCCATTAAAAAATTAAACAATTTTGCCAAAGCACGGCAGGACAGTATAAAAGCAAGAACAGATACCTTACGGTTTTTTACAGGTTTCCATCACGTTCGTATTTTCTCCGACTCTATGCAGGCTGTAGCAGACAGTATGTATTTTTCATCTGTTGATTCCGTATTCAGGTTATACCAATCACCAGTTGTTTGGTCCAAAGAAAATCAAATAACAGGCGACACCATGTACCTGTTCACTAAAAAAAGAAAGCCGGATCATTTGCAGGTATTTGAAAAAGGATTAGCGATCAACCATATTGAAAAAGAAAATTACAACCAGTTAAAAGGACGTACCATCAATGGTTTTTTCAGAAATGGCAATATTGAGAACATACGGGCAAAAGGAAATTCCGAAAGCATCTATTATGCACAGGACGAAGACAGCAGTTATATTGGTGTTAACCGTACTACGGCCGATATGATCGATATGTATTTTGCCAATAAAGAACTGAAAAAAGTTGTTTTTAGAAATGATGTAAAAGGCAAAACTGTACCAATACGTGAAGCAGACAACAGCTTTACCAAACTTCCGGAATTTAAATGGTGGGATAAACGCAGACCAAAAACAAAGTATGAATTATTTCAGTAGCCCTCTCCTTCTTTTCATTTGAATACAATTTTTTTTGCAAAACTATAACAGCTCCCACGGGCTTAAAAAAAATAAACTGGCATCATATTCGTTTGCCTCTCAGCAAACATGCAATACATTATGAAAAAGTTAATCGCACTACTATCCATTATCACTCTTGTTTCCATTTCACAAAAAACAAACGCCCAGGATTACCGTCATCAGCTAGGAGTTCGTATTGGAAGTACCGACCAGGTTTTATCAACCGGATTTACCTATAAATACAATTTTACGAACAACTCTGGTATTGAGGCAATTCTAGATCTGAAAGATGACATTGCAATTGGCGCCTTGTATGAAAGAAAAACTCCCCTGGGTAACCCTGCCGGGTTAAGCTGGTATTATGGCGCCGGTGGATATGTGGGATTTGGCAAAGACAATAATTTGGGAGCTACGGGTATTTTGGGTATGGACTACCAGTTCAGTGGTAATTTACCCATTAGTGTATCCATCGACTGGAAACCTGAGTTGAATGTAGTAAAAGATGTCGCTTTTCGTGCAGCTACTATCGGTGTATCGGTACGCTTTTCATTGGGAAATACTTCTTCATCCAAATAATCCTGCTGTAAAAAACAATAACCTGAGCCATCTCATATAAAATACGGGATGGCTTTTCTACATTTATGCTGTGAAAATTTTTACTGCAGCACAAATACGTAACTGGGATGCTTATACTATAAAGCATGAACCCATTAGTTCTGTTAACCTGATGGAAAGAGCCGCCGCGGCTTGTTATAATTGGATCATGGAGACATTTCTTTCTTCATCGGTTCAAAACACTTGTTTTAAAATTTTTTGCGGCAAAGGAAATAATGGTGGTGATGGAATTGCACTGGCAAGAATGCTGCTAAAGGCCGGCAAGAAAGTAACTGTTTATATTCTTGAGTTTGGACATAAAGGAACAGATGACTTTCAGACCAATCTCGAGCGGTTGCACGAAATAACAACCGACATACATTTTATACAATCGCCGGAATATTTTCCGGTTATTACGGATACTGACATTGTAATTGATGCCATATTTGGAACCGGGTTAAACAAACCATTAGAAGGATTTACCGCAGAACTTGCACAATATATTAATCGCTCCCCCGCTACCGTTATTGCGATTGACATACCCTCTGGCATGTTTGCGGATAAAAGTTGCAAAGATTATATAACGGTTCATGCAACACATACTTTAAGTTTTCAACAGTATAAACTTTGCTTTCTATTACCCGAGAACGAAGAAAGAACCGGGAGTATTCATATTCTGAATATTGGTCTGCATAACCAGTATTATAATGATGAACCAGCTGTATTTATTTTATTACAGGAAAATCTACTGAAAAAGATTTATCGCCCACGTAAGCAATTTTCACACAAAGGAACGTTTGGTCATGCAGCTTTAATAACCGGAAGTATTGGATTTATGGGAGCATCCGTCTTATGCGCAAAGGCCTGTATGCGGAGTGGCGTGGGTAAATTAACCTGTTATATACCTAAATGTGGCTATGAGATCATCCAGATAACTGTTCCTGAAGCGATGAGTAGCATTAGTGGCAGTAATGAATACCTAGAAAACTTTGAACCTATAGCAGCGCATGAATCAATTGGAATTGGACCCGGCATTGGTATGAACAAATCGGGGGCTTTGCTTTTAGAAAAAGTTTTTACAACTTTTCAAAAGCCGGTAGTTGTGGATGCAGATGCGCTGAACCTTCTTTCAACCAACCCGTCATTATTAGCAAAGCTTCCTCATCACTCCATTCTTACACCACATCCGAAAGAGTTTGAACGTTTATTTGGTAAAACAGAAAATGATTTTGAAAGACTTCATCTTGCATTGTCAAAAGCAAATCAATACAACTGCTTTATTCTTCTTAAAGGACATTATTCTTTTATCGCTTGTCCGGATGGTAAGGGATATTTTAATTCAACGGGTAATGCCGGCATGGCTACGGCCGGAAGTGGTGATGTATTAACAGGAATATTAACTGGGTTTTTAGCACAAGGATATACAGCCCTGGAAGCGTCCATACTGGGAGTTTATTTACATGGATTATCTGGTGATATTGCTGCTGCCAAACTTTCGCAGGAAGCAATGATTGCGGGTGATATAATAAATTGCCTGGGAGATGCATTTAAAACACTTCAAGGAAATTGAAAATAGTTTTCCCAAAAGGAAGAATGATTTAAAATACATTTTTCAAAACGAAAGCTTAATCCAAACGCACTGCAATGTTCAAAATGCAGACCCGGCATTTTACAATCTTTAAATAAACATTCCATAAGTACTGTTTTACCCAGCTTAGCCATACTTAGGTTGCAATTATTGAATATACAATCGGTGAAATGAAAAAATAAAAGATTAGTATTGGAGAAATCGCAGCCGATGAACTGGCAGTTCGCATACTCTCCTGCTGGAAGTGGTGCTGCCGTGTAATTTATTTTATCGAATACTTTATTAACAATGTAGTTATCTTTCATATAAACTGATACTGGCTGCTAAGATAAAGGGAATACAAAGAGTAACCAGTAACCAAAAACCAGCAATATTTCCTTATTTTGCAATAAACCTTTATTAACGGATGCCATTAAGCTGGAACGAAATAAAAACAAGGGCGGCTGCTTTTAAAAGAATGGGAACACGAATCCAACGAAGATGCCGAAGCCAAATCTTTCTGGGATGAGTTCTTCAATATATTTGACATCAGGCGCCGGCACATAGCCAGCTTTGAACATCATGTAAAAAAACTTAATAACAAAGATGGCTTTAT
>JACPOD010000027.1 GCA_016185185.1 Sphingobacteriales bacterium
CATTTTAAATAATCAATTAGGTTATCCTTCCGAAGCTGAAGTATTAAAAGAAAATTTATCCAAAGTTCTTTCGCTCCCTGATAATTATCTTTTAGTGGTGGAATACGAACAAAAAATAATAGCCTGGCTCAATGTAAGATTAGTAACTACAATAGAATCCGGGACGAACAGTGAAATATATGGGCTTATTGTTGATGAAGCATACCGTAATAAAGGAATTGGGAAAGAATTAATTTGCAGTACAAAAGAGTGGGCAAGACAGCACGGTATTAAAAAATTGAGAGTAAGAACAAATGTAAAACGCCTGGAGGCGCATCGTTTTTATTTCAGGGAAGGATTTAAAGAAATGAAAGAACAAAAATCACTGGAGGTAATACTATAAAATGGAACAGAAAATAGTACACATGGCTTTGGTTGTTAGGGATTATGATGAAGCTATACAGTTTTATACAAAGAAATTAAATTTTACGCTAAAAGAAGATTCTGTTTTAAGCAGTACTAAACGTTGGGTGTTGGTTTGTCCGCCGGGTTCCTCTTCAACTTGTTTGCTCCTTGCCAGGGCAGCTAATGAAGAGCAATTGAGCCGGGTTGGAAACCAAACTGGTGGCAGGGTGTTTCTCTTTTTAGAAACAGATAATTTTTGGAGAGATTATAAAGCTATGGTTGAGAAAGATATCCGCTTTATCCGCCCGCCTGCTGAAGAAGCGTATGGAACGGTTGCAGTATTTGAAGACCTGTATGGTAACCTTTGGGATTTGATCCAATACAAATAACGCATGAATAACTTATATAAAAATTTATCTGTTGTTTACGAAGCCATGTATCAAACTTTCATTGATTATAATGAAGAGTATGCCTGTTACAGCTCCATTCTTAAACGGTACAATTGTAAACATGTACTGGAAATCGGTTGCGGCACGGGTCATCTTGCAGAGAAATTTACTGCTGGGGGATTTATTTATACCGGGATGGATCTGAGTGAAGATATGCTGCAGATTGCAAGATATAAAAACACGTCTTCTGATTTTATTAGAGGAGACATGCGAAACTTCCATCTTGCAAAAAAAACAAACGCTGCAATTATTACCGGCAGAACGATCAGCTACCTTATTACAAACGAAGATGTATTAAATACGTTAAAATCGATTTACACCAATCTTGCACCGGGTGGCATCCTTTGTTTTGATTCCATTGATGCCAGCTTATTTATCCCTTCTATCAAAAATGGTAAAGAAATTGTACATTCAGCAGACTGGAAGGATAGAAAATTTATGCGAACCAGTAAATGGGATATTAATTTTTCTCAAAGCTGGTTATTCGATTGGCACTCTGAGTATTTCGAACTAAAGCCCGGTAAAGTAAAGGAAAGTATCGGTATGGATAATTCAACTATTCGCACTTTTACAAAAGATGAAATGCAATTATTTTTAAAGCTTGCCGGGTTTACTATACTGGAAATTAATAACAGGGCATCTTATGCATTTGATACGTTTGTAGTAGTGGCACAAAAGAACATTTCAGATTAATTTTTAAACAATAATGAAAACAGCATGAAAAAACTTATTTTTTTAGCCGGAAAAGCCAACTTTATTTTTGTTCTTCTTTTTCTATCCATCCAATCTTTCTCCCAAAACAATACAGTAAAAAAGGAAGAGGCCACCTACACTGTAGAATATTATTATAAAGTTAAATGGGGTTTTGCCGATGAATTTATTGGCTTGTTCAAAAAAAATCATCTTCCTATTTTGAAAAAGCAAATGCAACTGGGCAGAATCCTTTCTTTAAAAGCCGAAACACCGGTGTATCATGGCACCGAAGATGGCCGCTGGGATTACCGTGTTACTATAACCTGGAAATCTGCGGCCACAACATTTGACGGGTTTGATGAAGATGCAATTAAGAAAGAATTGTATCCTGATGAGGCTACATTTAAAAAAGAAGAACAAAGACGTTTTGAAATCCTGCTGGCCCATTGGGATTTACCGGTGAAACCTGTTGAGATAAATAATTAAATCGTTATCTGTGGATAACTTAATCCATGAGTTTTCCACAGATAATTACTAATGCACATTGTTTGCATAGTAACACAAAAATGTTACCTATGTTGACAATTGCAAAGAACGTACACTTTACCCGCTTAGTGAAAGCCGGTGGTACATTAAAAGAATTCAATTTCAGAAAACTTGGATATGCTTCTGTCCCATCCTATCATATTGATACTACAGATGAAAGGGCAAATAGAATTGTATTTGAAATGAAACTGGATGAAGGGGGTTGGACTATCAGCCAGTTTAATATCCCAAAATGGATATTACAGGTTAAAGAATCTTTGCAGGAAATTTTATATCAACAGGAAAATACCACCCCTCTAAGCCAGCCATAAATATTATTGTTTAACAATTTGGCCCCTGATTTCACCAGCTGAATAAGAAGTAGAATGAATATTTACATAATATTTATTCTCCAATAGATCATTTTCCTGGGAACTGGTTAAGGTAGTAAAATTTATTGGTGATGCAGGAGTTAAAGTAAATTCAGGCACCCCACTAACCCCAACTGCACCATTGTGTATGTGAGCGGAAATAGCTGTTAACCCGCTGAAAGTAACGTTCATGCTAAACACTTTGGTTGAAGTGTTATAACTCGCCGTACCACTACCTGTTACTGTGGACGAATTAGAGGGCACTTCGTTAGCACTACTAAGGGATATACTAAAATTCATTGCTGTCTGACTAAAAGCGGGATTAAAAATTCTGTAACGCTTAACTATTAAAGATTACAGGCTAAAAATATTTTAAGATAAGGTAATAAGATAGTATGTTTTTTTTGATTAGCTTTTTATTCTTCTTGATTCACTTTCCAAACCGGTTTTGCGGTCTCTTGCGGCTTTTACATTATTATTACCAAAGCGGTAATTGAAGTTTAACCGGAAGGTTCTTGATTCATTTTTGCCGGTACCTTTTAAATATACTCCGCCAAAATCATTTGTTGCTGTCCAGTATTGTGTAAACAGCACATCGGTTACGGAGGCTTTTACACTTCCTTTACCCTTTAATACTGCTTTTTGCAGACCTACATCAAATCCACCTATTGGTTTTACTACCCAGGTACCACCCCATACGCTTTTACCATTATACCATCCGCTGATCTCTGCATTAAATCCTTTCTTTTGCCAAAGTGTAAAGGTATTTTGCATATACAAACCATACAAAGTATAACTGCGGCTTAATTTGCTTCCGTTAAACTCGCCTTTAAATTGTTGTTTGTTACCCCAAACATTTACATATCCGTTCCACCATTTAGCAATAGGTAATGGGGCGCCTATGTTTAAACCATAGATCTGCTGACTGGCCAGGTTACGCTGCTGAATAAAAGTAGCATTCTTATTAGCTGTGTCGGTGATCATGGTAGAATAATCTTTTACATGACTATAACTAAGCGTAGTATTAATAAAGCCCATAAAAGTATGCGTGAGCTCAACATTATCGGTATATTGTGGCTTTAAGAACGCATTACCTTTTTGGTAAGTAAGTTCATCCAGTTTATTTTCAAACGGATTCAGATCCTGGTAAGTAGGGCGGTCAATACGACGGCTGTATGTAAGGTTCAATGTATTTTTCTTATTTACAGTCCATGTTAATGCACCACTTGGGAAAATATCCAAATAACTTCTTTTTACTTTATCATCTGTCTGACGCTGTCCGTCTGCTCTTGTTAAAACACCTTCGCTATTGGTTTGCTCTGCTCGTACACCAAGTTGTAATCCCCATTTGGCATTTAACTGGCGGTTATAATTAACATAAGCTGCATTTACATTTTCTTTATAATCAAAACTGTTGCTCTTGCCCAGTTGCTTAACATCCGTACCATTCACTACATTATAAAAATCAAAAGTATTCTTCGTTCTTACATATGCTGCCTTGGCACCATAACCCAGTTTACCTTTCCATTTATTGATCTCTGCATCACCTTTTATTGTGTAGATATCAATATCAGTTGGTGTGTAGTTGCGGTAAACGAGTTGGTACAACAAATTCCCTGTTGGAGAATAATAATTATTTGGCTGAAAACTTCTGCCCCTGCCACGGAATAAACCATAATCCGCATCAACATTTATTGTTTTACCGGATGTATCGGCATAACGGTAGTTCAGGTTTATGTTTGAATTTGTTCTGCTACCCGGAATGGTATTGTAAGCAGTAAGTTTTTTTACATACTCACCCGTTGGTTTGTAATAGATATTAGTGTTACTGTTACCACCCCATGTATTATCGTTGAAGTTGGCAGTAGCCATTACACCTATTGTATTTTTATTATCAAGGAACAGGTCAGCACCAACTTTTGCATTCACTGATTTATCTTTATAGATGCTCCTGCTCTTTTGATCAAAGAGGCTGTCGTTTTGTATGCGGTACAGATCCAAACGTTCACTGTAATTACCAAGATTACCGCCTACATTGCTGAAAAGGTTGATCTTTTTATCACGATAGTTAAGATTAAGAGAACCATTTGCTTTAGGAGTAATGCCCTGTACATAACCAAGGTTTACCGATCCATTGGTTCCGTATTTTTTGTTTTTCTTTAAACGGATGTTGATGATACCGGCGTTACCACTTGCATCATACTTTGCACTGGGGTTAGTGATCATTTCAATGGCTTCAATATCGTTGCTGTTGATGCTTTTTAAATAAGCAGCCAGGTCTTTGTTATCTAACTGCATCATTTTGCCATCAACATAGATCTTTGTGCCCGTCTTTCCTTTAACACTGATATTTTCGTTGTTATCAACCAGCACACCCGGGCTTTTTGATAAAAGTTCCAAAGCATTACTTCCCTGTGCAGTAATACTTGCTTCTACGTTAAACACGGTTTTGTCTGCTTTTACTTCTATAAGTGGTTTTTTGGTTTTAACCACCACATCCGTCAAAGTTTTACTTCCGGTAACTAAAGAAAGATTTAAGGTGGATAGTTTGCTTTCAAGTGAAACTTTTGTGGTTGTTTTTTCATAACCAACAGAACTTACTTCCACTAAATACTTTCCGTAAGCAATATTTTCCAGTTCGTACAAACCTTCTTTATCACTTACTACTGCTTTAACAAGAGAGCTGTCTTTTGCTTTTTGTAAACTTACGGTGGCAAATGAAATTGCTTTACCGTCTGTGCTAACCAGTTTACCGGTTATTTTTCCTTTTTCAGTGTTAGCTGTTTGCGCCGATGTTAATGTCCAAGCCAGTAAGCCAATCACCATTACAATCAATTTTTGCATAATCCTTTCGTTTTTGTTTTATGAGACGCAAACATATACCATAATGTTACAGCGTTAAATAGTATGTTCCGTGAATTGTATATTTAACAGGGTGAACGGAAGAAATGGCGGTACAAAATGAAACAAGTTTTTTTATTTTTGTTGTAGTGTGGTTGACAGTTTGCTTTAAAGCCTTGCCAGCAAAGAGTTTCCAGGAGTAAGGAATTATTTTTAAGAAATATTTTTTGCAGCTGCTAAATCACATTAACGATTGTTATTCATACTGTGATGAATGGCAGCATAACTTTATGAGCAGGATCGTTTTATTATTTTATGCCTGTTTGCTTTATATTTCAATTTTAGAAAACTATATTTACACTTTCGAAAAACCTCCTCCGCACCTCCATCCATTTTATTTTTTTGAAACATTAAATGTATAAGAGAACTTATATAAAAAAGTATTGCTACCCTAAACACCGGTTTAAATTTATTTATTCCCCGGCTATACTCTTTTTTATCCTGTCTTTCTTTTCATACAATCATTTATTTGCACAAACAATTTCAGGTGTTATAAATACCTATCATAAAGTATTAGCAATAGATGCTGTTCAAAACAAACTGAAGCTTGATAATATAACCGGTATTAACCCGCTGGATAAAGTGCTCATCATTCAAATGAAAGGTGCTGCTATAAATGCTGCTAACAGCTCCTCCTTTGGTGATATTTCATCGATATCAACGGCAGGTAATTATGAATTTGCCACCATCTGCGGAATATATTCTGATACGGTAATCCTACGAACAAACATGGTCAATACATATACTATATCAGGTTTGGTACAATTAGTTACTATGCCGGTGTATGGCAGTGTTACCGTAAGCGATACCTTAAAAGCACAGGCATGGGATGCCAGTACCGGAAAGGGAGGTGTGCTTGCACTACAGGTAAATGGAATTCTTACACTCAACAGTGGCATCAGTGCCAGCGGCAAAGGTTTTTCCGGGGGAACCTACTACAATTTTGGAGGCACCTGCAGCAGTTTTTTTCCGGCTTCTAATTATTATTATGATTTTGTTGCGGACGGGTTAGGTTCAGGTGCTTATAAAGGCGAAGGCATTGCTGATTTTGTTTCAGCAAAGCAATGTGGTAAAGGCAAACAGGCCAATGGTGGCGGTGGTGGTAACAATCATAATTCCGGTGGAGCCGGTGGCGCTAACTATGGTAGTGGCGGTAACGGTGGCAATCAAACTGGTTTATCCTGTAACGGAACAAACCCCGGTATTGGTGGTGCTGCATTAAGCAGCTATGGATATAGTGCTGGTACTAATAAAATATTTTTAGGTGGCGGCGGTGGTGCCGGTCATACCAATAACGATCAGGGTGTGGGAGGTGGTGATGGCGGTGGAATTGTTTTTATAAAATGTGATTTACTGGATGGAGGCAATCATACCATTGAAGCCAATGGTTTGCAACCATACAATGCAACCAACTCGCCCAATATATATGAAGCCAATGGCGATGGTGGTGGAGGTGGCGGCGCCGGTGGTGCAGTAATTATTGAAGCCACAACCATCAGTACGAATGTTACCATACAGGCAAAAGGTGGTGATGGTAATAACTCAGGGTTTCTTTCACAATGTACAGGACCGGGTGGCGGCGGCGGTGGTGGAGCCGTTTGGCTTAGCAGCAGTTCTTTACCCGGAACGGTTACTACAAATGTAAACGGCGGTGCTAACGGTGTTGTTAAAGTAGCTGCCTGTTTAAATAACCCCAATGGGGCAACTGCTGGTGGTAACGGAAGTACATTGCTCAATTATGTACGAAATGAAGGAACTGCCGTTACTTGTACCCTATTACCTGCCAACCCAATTATAAACTTTACAGGTAATAAAAATGGACAAAGTATTTATTTGAGCTGGCATTATACCAATGCTGCTGTTATTGAAAGGGTAGTGCTGGAACGTTCCATTGATCAAAATCATTTTAGCGGTATTAAAGAATATACAAGCATCAACCAGGGAGGAGATGTTTTTACAGATGCTGAAACATATAATAGTACAGAGTACAGGTTGCTGGTCTATACAAAAACAAGAGATAAGTTTTATTCACAAACACTTCGATTTAAGAAAGAAGGTATTAGTAGTTTACTGATAAGTCCCGTTCCGGTAAAAGATAAATTGCTGGTTGAATTTACTGCCAATAAAAAACAAGCATTAACACTAACGATCTTTTCTGTTGATGGAAAGAAATTATGGCAACAACAATACTCCGTAATACAGGGGAAACAAACCCTCACCGTTTTTGTACCAGCTATAGCTAAGGGAATTTATTTTTTACAAGTAAATGCAAATGACGAACTGCAAACCAAAAAACTGATCAAACAATAATTATTTCATCAGCACCTGTACGGTTTCTGGTGATTGTTGTTTTAATACGATTTGTTTACCACTGGTCATTTCTTCCAGTATCGTTGCATTGTAATGGCGTATCGTTAAAAGAGATAAACCTTTTTCCACCTGCACATCAAATAACTCCGCAGCTGCCATTGCTAGGTTTTCAATTTTATCCGGACGGTCATCCAGGCAAAGCATTAAACTTACCGCACCACTTTGCAGCAGGTTGGGTTTTATTTTTATTTCAGCCAGCAGCTCATATAAACGGCTGATCGGTTTTTCACCTACAAAAGAATAGTCATGCGAATGCAGGTGCAGCAATGCCTGGTTTTGTTTTATAACAATGATGGGAGGCAGACCTTTTACCGTTTCATCATGTATATAAGTTCCCTGCAGGGCAGGGTTTAAAAAACATTTTACATATAAGGGGATGCCTTTGTTCTGTAACGGTTTTATCGTTTTGGGGTGAATGACCTGTGCCCCGTAATAAGCCATCTCTATCACCTCATCATAATTAAGTTCATGTATCGGTTTGGCATTGGGAAATTCTTTGGGGTCAGCATTCATTACACTTTCCACATCTTTCCATATGGTTTGTGCCGTTGCATTCAGCATATTGGCAAATACCGCAGCAGTATAATCACTTCCCTCACGGCCCAGTGTAGTGCTTTCATTTTCATCGGTACAGCCAATAAAGCCCTGTGTTATTATAATATTGGTATCCGTATATAAAGGAACAATGCTGTTGTTTACATTATCCTGTGTTTCTTCCCAGTTAATAGTGGCATCCCGAAAATTATCATCGGTGCGAATAATATCTCTTACATCGATCCATGTATTATTAATAGCTACTTCATTTAAATAGGCACTTACAATGGCGGTGGATAACAATTCACCCACACACACAACCTGGTCGTAATAATAATCGTATTCCCGTACCGGTTTATCATACAGCAGCCATTCCACTTCCGTAAAAAAATCGTTTAATTGTTTTTCGGTGCGGTTATAATTTTTAACCAGTAAATATTTGGCTGTGGTAAGATGGCTTTGTTTTACGGCAGTAAAGAGTTCCAGCGCCTCTTCTTTTTTCCCTTCAAAAAAAGCATTTACTACTTTTTCCAGGGCATTGGTGGTTTTGCCCATAGCAGAAATAACGATCAGCAATTTTTCACCGGGATAATTTTTTACAATATCAGCTACATTTTTTATCCGCTCCACACTGTTTACACTGGCGCCACCAAATTTAAATACGTTCATATATGCGTTCAATAAATTTAAAGTTGCGCAAAGATAGGGTAGATGGGGTTGCGTTAACGGGTGGGCATTGCGGTTTTACACCCCCCTTAGTCCCCCCTCAATGGGGGATATTGAAGAGAGGAATTTTCCCCTCGATGGGGATCTTGAAGAGAGGGGTTCCCCCTCGATGGGGGATCTTGAAGAGAGGAGTTCTCCCTCAATGGGGGATATGAAGAGAGGAGTTTCCCCTCAATGGGGGATATGGAAGATATGAGTCCTCTTCAATGGAGGATGTAAAAGAAAAAGTTTTTCCCATCGGGGGGAAACAAAGCTCCCCCTTTGAAGGGGATTAAGTGGGATGTTCTCTTCTCAAAGCTAATGACTTTACAAAACCAGCACAGGTGTTTTAAACAATATAAAATGTTCTCCCCGCATCATTGTTTAACGAAGTAATCGATGGCAAGCTTGTTCTTAGTAAAGAAATTTTCCTGCAAAATTTCCATTTTTAATTTCTAAAGATTCTGTTCCTTCAAAACATTTAATGTTAAACGTTCCTTTAATGCGGGTTTTTGTTAAGGAATCAAGGGTTAAAGAACCAGAAAGCTCCTCATAATTATTTGAATAATTATGATTTGCGATACTGCATCCCGCAAATATTGCTTTAAGCCCGTCAATATGACCAAACTGGTAGGTACCTGGAGTTGATATGTTATTCAGTGTAATCAATATTGAAACACTATCTGTTCTGGCGGTAAGCATAATTTGGCTGTAATCACCTGTACCTGATCTGTCTATAGTAAAGATTGCCGAGGAAACTTCAAATGGCCTGTTGAGGGTGCCGAATGCTATAATTTGGTAAACCTTTTATTCGGTTGAAAGCAGACAAAAAAAGTTTATTTGAAACACGAAATAATCTGTATACAAAAGCTGATATGGAAAATCCATGGTAGTGTTGTTTATTTTTCAATCTACAAAAAAAGCTTACTGAAACCGGTTTCAGTAAACTTCTTTCAAACCCTTATCCGGATTGAACTACAAAGGATTTTACCAACTATTTTTCAGTATTATACCATTATGACACTTCACGACCTTAAAATAAAGCACTGAATGGTCCTAAAATAGGTTGACAAATTTAAAAAATATGATTGGTACGACGAATGGTTGACCGAAAGTTTAAAACAGTTTTCGTGACAAAAAAACAGCCTGAAACATGAGTATTGCCAAAAGCGGGGCAGACACAGCGCAGCATCAGCAGTAGTTTCGCTAATCATCTTTAGTTGTCAGTTAAACCGATGACTGTGATAAACAGATTAACTCTTTCCTGCATCAACAAATCAATAATGATCCGGTAAAAAAAAACTCCTGACGGATAGTAAAAGTCATAAGCGCATTAATAAAAATGCATTGAGAGGGATTGATCTGAACGAGGCAGCATTCCAATACTTTGGCGGCGTTGACTTGATGCAAATAGAAGGTATTAGTAATGGAACAGTTTTTACAATCATGAGTGAGGTGGGGCCTGAGGGTTTTAAAAAGTTCCAGACTGCAAAACAGTTTGCCGGTTGGTTGCGGCTTGCACCCAATAATAAAATCAGTGGCGGAAAAGTACTTAGCAACAGCATACAAAAAGGAAGCAACCGACTCAAAATCGGATTGAAGAATGCAGCCAATGCCATCGGCAATTTAAAGGACTCCTACCTGTGTGACTTAATCAAAAGAGTGTTATACCGACGGGGTAGGAAAGCGGCGATAAGTGCAACAGCCCGTAAACTGGCAGTGTACATCTGGAACATGATTGTAAAGGATGTCCCATATAATCCACCGGTTCAATACCTGTTCTTGGATCAAAAAAGGAAACTAAAACAAGTGGCATGCATCAGAAAATCAATCACTAAATTTGAAATCAAACCTGATGACCTCGGTTTTGTAACAGCTTAATATTTTAGGTAAGTGCAAAAAAGTTAGTCAGAATTTACCGACGACACCACATTAATAAAAGTGAATGAAAAATTTAATAACGATATTCTTTATAACCATTGGGCTTTCTGCATTTGGGCAACCTAAATCAATTCAATTTAAGCCAACAGTCTATTATAACAATTTCTCTTACAAGTTTCCAGCGGTATTAAAAGTTCAGCAAGGCGACACAATAAGAAGTGAGAGTGTTGATGCTGGTGGCACAGACAAGAATGGAGAAAGAATTGCCAAAAGAGGAAATCCGGTTACAGGCCCTTTTTTTATTGAAGGAGCTTCACCCGGTGACATAGCTGCAATTACATTGACTGCTGTATCGCTGAACCGGGACAATGCAACTACAGTAGGCGGCTTTGTAAAAAGGAGTTTGCCTATGGATGCAATGCAAGAAGTATATGGACGAAACGCAAAACTTGTAAAATGGAAATTGGACACTATAAGTGGTTATGCAACACCTCTGTTTGATAACGAACATTTAGGAAATTTTAAAGTCCCTCTTAATCCATTTATGGGTTGCCTGGGACTTGCTGCACCTTCTGAAAGTGGAGAGCCGCTAACATATTTTGCTGACGAATATGGAGGTAATATGGACTTTTATAAAGTAACAAAAGGAGCAACTATTTATTTACCAGTTTTTCATGAAGGGGCATTACTTTATATTGGAGACGGTCATGCTGTGCAGGGTGACGGAGAATTAAATGGTGACGCACTGGAAACATCAATGGACTTTGCCTTTGTAGCTAAAGTAATTAAAGGGGAACCAAAAATTGCTTTTCCAAGAATCGAAGACTCTGAATATATTATTTCGATGGCAATGGACAAAACACATGAGCAAGCTTTTAAAAGGGCAACTCTTGGGCTGCTCGAATGGTTGCAAAAAGATTACAACCTGACCCTGGTGGAAGCAAGCCAGGTAATAGGAACATCTGTTGAGTACAGAATTCCTACTGTTGCAGGCCCCAAACTTGAAATTGCAGCCATGATAAAAAAGAAATATTTAATCGGGCTTAAGAAATAAGCCTAGATAAAAAACACTACCTGATATTACTGCATGTGGTGCAGAACATTGCATAATTTTGCAACTTCATTATAAAAGGATAGCTGCCGATTTATAAAAGATTTTAATAAATCTTAGTACCTTCTCACCATCTTCATTCACCAAAACCATTCTATATGAAAAGGATCGTCTTTATTAGCACTGCATTTTTAATTTCATTGTTAGTTACCCGGTGTAACTCAAAGGATGAAAAAGCCGATGCCGGCATAGCTACCACCGCAACAACAGCAGCCGCCACTTACGGAGGTTTTGAAAGCCAGGTTAAGTGGGGAGAACGTTTGGTATTCTTAGCTGGTTGCAACGATTGCCATACACCTAAAAAAATGGGGCCGCATGGACCTGAAAATGATATGAGCCTTATGCTTTCGGGTCATCCCACACAAATGCCCCCTGCTGCTATTGATTCAAAAGAAGCTGCTAAAAGAGGTTTGATAGTAACACAAACATTTACCTCCTGGACAGGACCCTGGGGAACTACCTATGCCGCCAACCTTACTTCTGACTCAACCGGAATAGGTACCTGGAAGGAAGAACAATTTTTAAAATGCCTGCATGAGAAAAAATGGATGGGACTGGAAGGTACCCGGCCGCTTATGCCACCCATGTCCATGATGCCTGCTACTGAAATGAGTGATGATGAACTAAAAGCCATTTTTGCGTATCTCAAAACAGTACCACCCATTAAAAATGTTATCCCCGTAGCGGCCTTGTTGCCTCCGCCACCTCCGCCTCCGGCTAAATAAATAATTTATATCATTAATAAGCTAAGAGACCGATATTATTTACCGGTCTTTTTTTTTGTATAATGATGTATGAGATACATATAAACGTTTTCACTAAAATTGGTATTGATAAAACGACAAACAATAAATCTTCACAAACAGAATCATGAGTGGGTGATTGGCGAAAGTTTACATGGTATATTTTTTTGATTCCATGAAAATATGCCGTACAAGTGTGCGACGCAACAACTGATACACAAAGAACCAGGCGCTGGTATCACAATTATTCTAAACACACGTTGGCAGATAGCTACGTCGTCGTTCCTCCTCCTCGCTATGACGGTGTGGGCAGGTATTTTTTAACTAATCCCCATTCCCTTATTTTTGCACTCTTAGCAGCAATCAACGATTAAGACCACCACTGTATTTATTCTTTTATTTTTTAAATTGATTGCAGTATGATCATCAACCGCAGGGTTCAAACACTCGACGAATTTACCATTCAGCAAATGCGTGACTTTCCGCATGCCACCGGTGAGCTTTCCGGGCTTTTAAGAGATATTGGTTTAGCAGCCAAACGCATTAATGTGGAAGTGAACAAAGCCGGGCTGGTAGATATACTGGGAGATGCCGGCAGCATCAACGTACAGGGCGAAGATGTAAAAAAGCTGGACATATTTGCCAACAACCAGTTTATGGGTGTATTAAAACATGGCATCAGCTGCGCCGGTATTGCCAGTGAAGAGCTGGATGATTTTATTGCATTTGATGATCCGGTAAGTAATAACAGTAAATATGTGTGCCTCTTTGATCCGCTGGACGGAAGTGGTAATATTGATGTAAATGTTTCTATTGGCACCATCTTTAGTGTGTACCGCCGTATTACAGCGCTGGGCACCCCCGCCACCATCGATGATTTTTTACAACCCGGCATAAAGCAAATTGCTGCCGGTTATATTGTATATGGTTCCAGCACCATGCTGGTATATGCCACCCGCAGGGGGGTAAATGGATTTACACTCGATCCATCGGTAGGGGAGTTTACCATGAGTCATCCTAATATTCAATGTCCGCCAGGTGGAAAGATCTATTCTGTCAATCATGGTAACTTCTTCCAGTATTCAAAAGGCGTGCAGCAATATATACAGGTGTGTCAGCAAAAAAATAAAACAAACGGCGGCCCTTACACGCAGCGTTATATCGGCAGTATGGTGGCAGATGTACACCGTAACTTAATTAAAGGCGGTATTTTTATGTACCCCTCTACCATCGATAAACCAAAAGGCAAGTTGCGTTTACTATACGAGTGTAACCCCTTTGCTTTTATAGTAGAAGTAGCCGGTGGTAAAGCTACCAATGGCAGCCAGCGTATTTTAGATGTGGAACCAACAGAGCTTCACCAGCGTTCTTCTTTTTTTGTAGGAAGTAAAGGGATGATGGAAGAACTGGAAACGTATTTGATTGGATGATTTGAAAATTTGAAGATTTGATGTTTGGATGAGGGGCTTTATATTTAAAGTAATTTTTTATATGACGGAGATAATTGAATATGATGATAAGTACCATGCAGATTTTTACCGGCTTAATCTAACATGGCTGGATAAATATAATTTAACCGAGAGCCACGACCTGCTGGTGCTGAACGATCCTGCTGGTACCATCATCAACCGCGGAGGATTTATATGGCTGGCAAAACTGGATGATAACATTGCAGGTACAGCTGCCATTATGAAAGAAACCGATGATGTGTATGAACTGGCAAAGATGACCGTGGATGAAAACTACCAGGGCAGGGGTATTAGTAAACTGCTGATAGAAACCTGTATTAACAAAGCAAAAGAAATTGGAGCCCGTAAATTAGAATTATTTTCAAACCATCAGCTTACTGCGGCGCTCAGCCTGTATATGAAATATGGTTTTAAAAATGTAAGAGTTATCAATTCACCCTTTACAACAGCTGATGTAAAAATGGAAATGAACCTGTAAATTGCATGCATGAACACCATCATACAGGTAAGGAACCTCACTAAAAAATATGGCGACTTTGAAGCAGTAAAAGGAATTTCATTTGATGTGTACGAAGGAGAAATATTTGGTTTGCTTGGACCTAACGGTGCCGGTAAGTCAACCACACTGGAAATTATTGAAACACTACGGGAAAAAACAAGCGGTGAAGTTTTTGTAAACGGCTTCAACCTCGATAAACAGCCGGGCGATATTAAAAGAATTATTGGTGTGCAATTGCAAACCTCCGGTTTTTACCCGGGCCTGAATTTACTTGATCTTATCAATCTCTTTAATGGTTTATACAATGAAAAGGCAGATGCTATGGAATTGCTGCGCATGGTAAACCTGGAGGATAAGGCAAAATCGAAATTTAAAGAACTGAGTGGCGGACAAAAGCAACGTTTTTCCATTGCTACCACCTTAATAAACCATCCCAAAGTAATTTTTCTCGATGAACCAACTACAGGTCTTGACCCGCAGGCAAGAAGAAATTTATGGGAGCTGATCAAAGATATCCGCAGCAAAGGCACTACAGTCATCATCACTACCCATTATATGGATGAAGCAGAATATTTGTGCGATCGTATTGCTATCATTGATTCGGGAAAAATTATTTCACTGGACACGCCTGATAAAATGATCGATGACCTTGTAGCCAGTGGATTTGAAAGACCCAAAGATCTTAAAAAGGCTTCGCTCGAAGATGTATTTATTCATCTCACCGGTCATGCCATTAGGGAAGCCTGACACTGTACATTATTCACAACAAAATAGATCTGAATGAGCACAGAGAGTATTGATTTACGTTATCCCGTAGGGAAATACGAACCACAACCTTATTCAGAAAAACAAAGGGACGAATGGCTGAACGATCTTAAGTTCTTTCCACAGGTGATGGAAAATGCTGTCCAGGATTTGGATGAAGCACAACTGCAAACTCCTTATCGTCCGGAAGGATGGACAGTGCATCAACTGGTGCATCATGTGGCCGATAGTCATATGAATGCCTATATGCGTTTCAAATTAGGATTAACAGAAGAGAATCCAACTATCAAACCCTACGAAGAAAAAAAATGGGCTGAGATGGCCGATACGAAGAACCTCCCCATCAACATTTCTTTAACCATCCTTCATGCAGTACATGCCCGTATGTATGAGGTAGTGAAAAATATTTCGGAAAAAGAATTTGAAAGAACGGTAGTACATCCCGAACACGGAAGACAAATGACCCTTTGGTTTTTACTTGGGCTGTATGCCTGGCATGGTAAACATCATGTGGCGCATATCACTGCTTTGCGGGAAAAAATGAAATGGTGATAATGTTTGTGGTTTGTAGTTTATAGTTTGTGGTTGAATTTTTCAACTATTTAATAACAACAGACCACAAACCATAAACTACAAACAATGAAGAATCTTGAATGGAAGACGCTTTCTTCTGAAACATTGTATGAAGAAACATGGTTTAAGGTAAGAAAAGATACCTGCGAAACGCCGGAAGGAAAGATTGTTTCTCCTTATTATGTATATGAATTTCCTACCTGGGTTACTGCATTGGCTTTAACAGAAGACAATAAGGTTATACTGGAACGGCAGTACCGTCATGCTGCTGGGATAACCAATTTAGAAATCCCCGGTGGTTGTGTGGATGATACCGATGACAGTTTGGAAACAGCCGTACGAAGAGAATTGCTGGAAGAAACAGGTTATACATTTTCTTCTGTTGAATATTTAGGTAAGACTTCTTCTAATCCTTCCACCAACAGCAACTGGATGCATATGTTTTTGATGCGGGGAGGAGTGAAGGTGAAGGAACAGCAATTAGATCATGGAGAAGAAATAGAAGTGTATTTATATTCTATTGATGAAGTGAAACTATGGCAGCTTTTAAGGCAATGTTTACTTCCGTAAATGTTTCGCCTGTTAAACCAGCCTGATTTGCTTTCAGCAGTAAGTCATCTTCCGGTAAAGCCCTTGGTATTTGTGCTTTGGTAAAATAATAGCTGGCATCTTTTGGCAATAGTTCCAGTACAGCATTAATGTCTTTATCTTTTACCATCCCCAGTACAATATGCACATGTGGCGCATCAATATTTTCTAACTGTTTTACTATTTGATTAACGCCATCCACATTATGCCCCACATCCAAAACAACCGTAGGATGCACATGAATAATTTCCCAGCGGCCATGCAAGCCGTTTATCTTTTTTGTTTGGGATAACGCCTTTTTTAAAACTATTTCATCTATGTTCCATCCCCTCAATCTTAATTGCGAAACAGCTTCCAGTACAGTCAGTAAGTTTTTTGTTTGATATTCACCCGCTAAGTCTAATTGATAATGCTGATGATCTTCTTTTCCTTTAGTGGCAACTTCCACATTCAAAAAATGACCTTCGTGTTTCCAATCGGTCGCCACTCTTTTCTGATCAGCAAAACTGATAGGGGCATTACATTCTGCTGACTTTGTAATAAAAACTTCCTTTGATTCTTTAGATGTTTCGCCAATAATAACAGGAATACCCGGTTTAATTATTCCTGCTTTTTCATCAGCGATCTTTTCCAGTGTATCACCCAGCATATTCATATGGTCCCAGCCTATGTTGGTTATAACAGAAAGTTCGGGAGTGATGATATTAGTACTGTCTAATCTTCCGCCTAATCCTACTTCAACTACAGCAACATCTACTTTCTGTTGTGCAAAATATTCAAAAGCCATTGCCACCGTAATTTCAAAGAAAGAAGGCTCGATACTTTCAATCAATGGTTTTATTCTTTCGGTGAAATCAATCACAAAAGATTCGCTCACCATTTCACCATCAACTTTTATTCTTTCCCTGAAATCTTTTAAATGTGGTGAGGTGTATAACCCAGTTTTATAACCGGCCGATTGGAGTATAGCCGCCAGCATATGACTGGTAGAGCCTTTGCCATTTGTACCTGCTATATGTATGGATTTGAATTTGATATGTGGATTACCCAAAGCTTCGCAAAGCTGAATGGTATTGGTTAGATCTTTTTTATAAGCTGCAGCCCCAATACGGCTGAACATGGGGAGGTGATGAAAAAGATAATCTATTGTTTGCTGGTAAGTCATTGCATCGCAAAGATGGGGAAAAATGATTATCAATATTGCTGGCAAGCTAACCAGCTATTTGAATGCGTGGATTTACTTTCAACAACTCATTTAAAAATTCTTCCTTCGAAACAGGAGAAATTAAAATAAAACCATGGTCTCCATAATGAATTTCTAAGCGTCTAATTGATAAGGCAGGGGATGCAATAGGGTTATAGGTAGGAGTAACCTTGGTGATCGTTTGAATGTCTATTTTTTTATTAATAATGAATGCTGACTTGATAATAAGTAAGTTTTTGTCAACGGTATAATGAGTTGATTTAATTATTAACGTTATAAATGATAAAACGATAAAAATGATTAGTACAGCTGACCAGGCTTTTTGAATGATTAAGAAAACAGCTAGTGTTACTAAAAGACCATAAATAGGAAGAAAAATTACCCAACTTATTTTAGAATAATATTTTTTCATGGGAGCTCTTGTAGTTGTTAAGGTAACAAAAAAGCCCTACATTTTGTAAGGCTTTTAATAATATATATAAATAAGTTTTATCCTCTCAATTTAAAGTTGAATGTAATCGTTCCGGTAGCTTCTTCACCAGCAGCAAACTTTATCTGGAATGCTTTTCTCCTCGCAATCTCAATCATAGACGCATTGGAAGTAGTAGAACCTCTGGCAACATAGATAGCACTGGTAACCCTTCCATCAGCACTTACACTAACGTTCATCACCACTTTGGCATTCTCGTTAAAATCATCTTCAAAGGAGGGATTGGTATGTCCACGGCCTTTTAAGTTGCCACCTACACTTATTCCACTTTTACCAGTTCCGCCATTACCGGTATAACTGTCGCTGTTAGGATTGCCATTGGGCTTACCCTGGTCGCCTTTACCACCGGCTATACCCTGGAGTTTCAGGTTGTGCTGTTGGGGGAGGAGAACTTACCTGTTCTTCCACTGCAGGAGCTGGCTCACCTTTTACTAATGGTTGCTCATCACCAAAGCCCTGGTCGCTGTTACCAAGGTTTACTTCTACACCTTCACCAGGCGGAGGATAAACTGGCGGAATGGGCTCTTTAAAAGCGATCAAAAAAAACATCAGCAACAACAATCCATGAAGTACCAGGGTTGTTACCAGTGCTTTTGTGTTTTTGTTTGCTTCGGATGCTGGGTTATTGCTCATATTAACTGAACAAATTTAGTTGTTCTTACCTAAACGATGTAAAACTGTGCCGGATTGCATGCGGTTTATATTATTTTAACATTTTATGATTCCTTTTAAAAGCCAGGTCTTATCAAATCAAATCATTCCTCCTGTGGTTATTTGGGATAGTTATTCAATAAATCTGCAAAAATAGATTTTATACTTTTTTAGTTTTGCTTTAAATTATGGTCAAAACTATTAATTATGAGAAAGCTTATCTTATTATTTTGTATTCTTTCGAGCAGTATTACCATTCTCCATGCACAAGACAATATTTCTCCCGACAGTGCACTCATCTATATTTACAGGGGAGGGCAAATGAACGGAGCTTTAAGTAATTGGGCCATATTTTTGGATGGACAAAAAGTATGTAAGATCAGTAACAACCGTTACATGGTATTAACGGTAAAGCCCGGTAAACATACAGTTTCTGCACATATTGGAGGGGCCGATCTTTTTAAAAAAGAAACCAATATTGAATTAGAAACAGAAGGCGGAAAAGCCTTTTATGTTTCCTGTAGTATAAAGCAAAGTTTTACAAGAGCCAGGCTGGAAATGGAGGAGGTTACTAAATCCACTGCCAACAAACATCTTGAAAAAATGCAATTAGATAAATGCCAGGAAAAAATTGATGAAAAAGAATAATCGTAAATTTTTATGATTAAATCACTGCCTGAATATTACAATAGTTCAGGCAGTTGATTTAATGGGCAAAGTCCATTTCATAATTTCCTTTAATGCGTTCAATTGGCGGATTAAAATAACCATATTTTAAATTGGGAAATTCTTCTTTTATTAAATCCTGTAATTGTTTTACTCCCATAAATTCGCCAGTTTCTGTAACGCCAATCTTTCCTAAATACCAATCAGGATCAATATTAAAATTGCGCCACTGGATCATCTTCAACCCGGTTTCTTTAATCAACTTTCTTAATGCTTCATATTCTGCTTCCGTATCCGTCATACCGGGGAAAACAAAATAGTTGATACTCGTCCAGCCACCATAACTGTTCATCATTTTTAAACTTTCAATGATGTCTTCAAATTCATAATTGTTAGGACGATAGTATGGCGTATAAATACTTTTTTGTGCAGAGTTGGTACTTACACGTATAGAATTCAATCCCACCTCACACAATGCTTTTACTGCTTTAGGCATCGAGCCATTGGTATTAATATTGATAGAACCTTTTGGTGTATGTTTTCTTATTTCAATAATTGCTTCTCGAATGGTTTCCCACATCAGCAATGGTTCACCTTCGCAACCCTGTCCAAAACTTACAATGGGATAGGGGGCCGTTTCCAAATGTGGTACTGTGAACTCTACAATTTCTTCTGCAGTTGGTTTAAAAGTCAACCGATCTTGTGTAGATACAATACTTTCTTCCTGTGGTTGAAAAGAAATACATCCAATACAATTGGCATTACAGGCAGGGGAGGAAGGCACAGGGCATTCCCATCTGCCCAATGCAAAATTTCTTGCTGCGGGACAAGTATAGGTCTGGCAGCAATTCTCCATCAAATGTTTTACCAAACGGTTATGCGGATACGCTTTTAATAAATTATTGGTGCCAATATCAATCAACCCCTGGTCATAACCGGCACATTCTTGTCTTATATCTTTTTCAATGCGAACAGCAGTAACATAAAATTTATCATCTAACCAGGCTGCGGCTGTATAACAAAACAAGGGAAGTGTAGGGGCGTCAGCAGCTGTTTCATAAGCAGCGAGATAGAGACCTGTATGTGCTGGTGGAATGAATGCAGCTACAGCCCATCCTTTTTGGCACAAACGCATATCGCCTGTTTCTACATCAATACCAATTCCTTTACGACCGGGCAGTTCGTACAGGTTACCTCCTTCCGGTAATTCTATCCAGTCAGTTGGCTCAACGGGAAAAGCATCCCAGCCGGCACGACCTACTGCATAAAGTGAAGTATCTTCAAAAATATTTCCTTTACCGTCGCTGTAGAGTAAATAAGGGCTTTGATTCATAATTTGAGTTGACAGTTAACAGATGACAGATGACAGGCGTTTCTGTTAACGGCCAACTGTCATCTGTCAACTCTTTAAATAGTGCCTGTAAAATTCGTGAATTTGTTCCAGTTCTTCGATATGTAAATTTTTTCGCAGCCAGAAGCGGATATTTTTCTCCCCAGATACATTAATGGTAATATTATCGCATTCTGTTTTAATAGCATTAATATGATACCAGGATAAAATATGATTGCTGGGTAAATCAGGTATTTCCACACCAATATGATGAAAGGAGAGATGCTCCTGTTTCAGGCTTCTCTTTTCACAATAAAATAAATAAGCATACCCTGTAGTTATCCCAACCATCACTACAGACATGATATAGTGATATTGTAAAATATACATCCAGGTAAAACTAAAAAACAAAAGGGTTTCAATAAACCGAAAAGCAAGGTTATAGCGGGGTGTATCGGTTAAAAAACCTTTTCCAAAAATGGCCAGCAAAAATATATCTGCTCCAATAATTACCTGTCCCCAAAAATAAACGGGGCCGGTATCATGCACTTTATACTCGTGAATTGCATTGGCAAATATGATAATGGCTGCAAACAGGTGGAGAAGGAGGGTGTTCTTTTTTAAATTTTCAAATGCAGGATGGATGATGGGGAGTGATAGTGAGTTCATATAAGAGCGGTTTGGTTGCTGTTGGGATGCACGGATGGCAAGATCCCATAAAAAAATTGAAGGGGGTAATAAATGTCTGATTTAGTATGTCTGATTTAATTCCATATCAGACATCTTACATCAGACATCAGACATCTTACATCATACATTGCACCTCATTTTACAGGAGGGAACATAGCCTCAAATTTTTTAAACCGTTTATCCAGGTCGAGCAGGAGTTTTTGTTTTACCGTTTCCTCTTCAATAAAACTATACCGGATACTGTTGTAAACAAAATTTTTAATATCGCTGTAGCTTATTTCTTTATAGCGTTTGGCCAGCAGAATGTATTGCTCAGTAAGGTTAGTACGCAATACAGGGATGTTTATCTTCTTTTACATGAAGGATAAACTGGTTGCTGACTAAATTTATTTCTACAGCAATATTATTAGCAGCCATATAATGTAGCAATTTATACGGCTCTTTTTCAAAGGCCAGGTCCACACCATGGCCAATCCTTTTAGCACCTGCTTCAAACACAGCAGCATTAATATGCCAGGCAAGTTCTTCCGGTAAAACCATTCCCATTGCTAATTCACCGGCATGCATGGTGTATTTTACATGTGGAAAGCGCTGATGCAGGTATTTAAATAGCAACATGTGCAGGTGATAATCTTTCATCGAAGTCTCACCATGCTCAGGGGCTACAATATTTACACCAACCGCCAGTTTACTGTTTTCAGCAGACAGGAATGAAGCAGTCAAATCTCTGAAAATAGTCACCGGCTCCATAAAACGCAAAACGAAATTGAGATAACGCATGGTGAAGAGCGAATCATCAATGTGCAAACTATCATGCAATTTCTCTACTACATTTTTATTAAAATCAAGTGCTGTCTGCTGAATTCCTTTAGCTGTATACTCCTGAAACAGTGTGTCCAATGTTTTAAATAATTCTTTTTCGTTTTTAGATGCGGCTAAATAACGAAGCCGCTCATTATATCCGGCGTTTGAATGAATGGCAAGCGGAATATATAAAAACTGTGTTTCAAGATAGCTGATATTTTCAGTAATTGCTCTTTGTTTTAATTCAAGCATTTCCTGCGATATTCGTTCCTTTGCCACTGCCTCAAACTTTTCAAAGCTTTCAAAAAAAAGTTTATAAGACGGGTAATCAACATTGTTATAATTCTTAACCGACCATTTTTCTAAAATTTTATCCTTGTATCCCTCCAGTTGACCATCTGCATTTATATCAGAAAATCGTTTCCAGTTATCATCATTAGCAGGTTTTGTTCTTAACACCTGCAAGGTTTGAATGTTCAAATAGAAATTGCTGTCAATAGCATATTGCAGCATCGGCTCTGCATATATGGAACCCGAAAAATGGTGATGCAGATCCCCGCCTTTGGGCATTTGTGAAAAAAAAGCTGTAAGCTCAGCTTCGTTGTTCCGTATTTTATTGAAATAATCAGTGGCTGCATTTTGCGAAAAACAACCGATTTGAATACCCAAAAAGATAACTGTAAAAAAATACCTCTTCATATGCAATACAATTGAAAATAAGCTATGTAATTACTCCAAAATAAAAGGGCTGCAATTTACTGTATTTATCCTGAGAGGGCGAATAACGGGTTATTTATTATTTACGATCCGGAGCTGCTCCCTGCAAAAAGCATTAAACTCATCTTCATCGCAATCGCTGTCGTCATCAATTGTTTCCCGTTGATAAATGCGGTTGTTTTTAAAATCGAGGGTGAGGATATTATCTTTCAAAACAATGTTGCTGAATTCGCTCCAGTTATATTTTTTATGAATCAGGCTGTTGAACATTATATACCGGGTTGAAAAACCAATTTCCAGGTTACTCTTGGCAGTATCTTCAAAATAATATAATGCAATAAGTATTATACCAAAAAGTTTTTCATAAATAGTTGTATTAATACTGAGTATAATTAGCCAACCGAAAATATATAAACCTAAAGCAGGCGTAAGAAATTTCTTTTTTCGCCATTTTGAAAGCAAGTAGCCCAGTACTAATAATATAAACAATAAAACAGGAGAATAAGGTATGAAGCTGCCCATTACGCCAAATACAACGATCCTGTATGAAAGAAAAATAATTCCGATCAGGACTAATAAAAGATTGATCGTATCTATTGACCGCCTGCCGGTATTCCTTAATGTTACTACGTAATCAAAAATCATTAGCAGAAATTAAAAACCACCCATTAAGGTGGTCGTTATTTTATTTGTTTGAACTTACTATTAAATTACAAAGTTTGAACAACTCTCTTGCCCCCACATTGGCGTCCCATTCGCCTGCCCCTACACCTACTTCACTTAAATCAAACCCAATGATCTTTCTCCCGCTTTGTATTATTTTTCGCAACAGATAATTTACTTCATCTGTTTCCATACCCCCCTGTACAGGTGTGCCTGTATAAGGACAGCATTTTGGATCCAGTCCGTCTATATCAAAACTGATATAAACCTTTTGCGGGAGTTTTTCAATCATCTCGCCGCAAATATGTTTCCATGTTTCTCCTTCAAAGCGCCGGTCTTTTATTTCACGGTCAAAATAAGTGATCACCCTAAAATTGCTATTACAGATATAATCCCATTCTTCCTTGCAGTAGTCCCTAACACCAACCTGTACCAGTTTGCTAATGGCAGGAATCTCCTTTAATGCATTATACATTATACTGGCATGGGAATAATTAAACCCTTCATATTTATACCGCAAATCACAATGTGCATCTATCTGCAAAATACCAAATTCACCATGCTGTTCACCCAATGCTTTCATAAAACCAAGTGGTGTACTATGGTCTCCACCCAGCAGTCCCACTAACTTGCCATTATCCAGTAATTCTTTTGTCTGGTCATAAACATATTGATTGAGCATCTCACTGCCGGCATTGGCTTCCTTCAGTGTCTTGCACATAAATTTGTTATCATCAACATTCTGACCTTCCGAAATGTATTTGATATAGAGTTCTGCTTCTTTACGCAGGTAATCACTTTTCATTAAGATCTTACGGTCTACATCCCGCATAAAAAAACCTTCTTTCCATCCGTCCGGTACATCGGCATCAAACAAGTCTATTTGCAAAGAAGCTTTGTGTATGTGTTCACCTGCTCTTGCAGTACCTGCATTATAACTTACCGTAACTTCCCATGGAACGGGGAGGATGATAACCCGGGCGTCTTCTTCGGTAAAGGGTAATCCAAATATCCCATTGTTAGGATTGCCGGCGCCATTAGGGTCAAAGGTCGATAGATCTGCCATTG
The DNA here is from genome assembly GCA_016185185.1 of Sphingobacteriales bacterium. Classification (GTDB taxonomy): domain Bacteria; phylum Bacteroidota; class Bacteroidia; order Chitinophagales; family Chitinophagaceae; genus AWTP1-9. Next base: position 24,845 of record JACPOD010000027.1, read on the forward strand.
AATGCTTAGTTAAAAAAGCGGTGCAAGTTAGTCCAGTTTCAGATAGCACCAAAATATATTGCCTTAACAATTGTTAGGATTGTTGATAAAAGTAATGATAAGCTGTCAAACAATTTTCCGCAGCATGTGGTTTTCAACTAATTTTGTGTTGCATTTTCAATCTCATGAAGAAAACACATATTATAGTTCTGGTTTTAATTGCTGCGGCTGTTGGTTACATGATTATGACCATGGGCAGCCTCTCTACGTATGAAACAATTGCTTCAGCCAGGCAAAAGCAGGGGAAATTTGTACATGTAATTGCCCGGTTGGATAAAACGCAACCCGTTGAGTACGACCAGGTAAAAGACCCCAATTACCTGAGTTTTGTGGCTATGGATTCCCTCGGCAATAAAGCCAAAGTAATTTTCCACAGTCCTAAACCTCCGGAGCTGGAGCAGAGCGAACGTATTGTTATGAAAGGAAAGATGCAGGGAGATGTTTTTGAGTGTAAAGACATTTTATTAAAATGCCCTTCCAAGTATAAAGACGATCCTAAAAATGTGCAAAAAAGTTTAAATCAAAACACCCAGCAGTAATTCATGCAATATATTGGCGAACGTTTACTCCCCGGTCAGCTAGGTCATTTTTTTGTGATTCTTTCTTTGGTTGCTTCCCTTGTGGCATCCATTGCTTATTTTAAATCTACCCAAAGTGTTGCTATTCCTGACAAAGAAAGCTGGAAAAAAATTGCAAGGATCGCTTTTGGATTGGATGTAGTTTCTGTGTTTGCTGTTTTCGGGATATTACTTTTTTTAATCAACAGCCATTATTTTGAGTATTTCTACATTTATAAAAATTCCAGTTACGAACTACAGCCTCAATATATTTTAAGTTGTTTGTGGAGTGCCAGTGAAGGAAGTTTTCTTTTGTGGACCTTGTGGCATGCCGTACTGGGAAGCATTTTAATTTTTAAAGCAAAAGAATGGGAAGCTCCTGTAATGACTGTTGTTTCTTTTGCACAATTATGTTTGGCCACCATGTTGCTGGGCATTTATTTTTTTGGAAAGAAAGTAGGAGCCAGTCCTTTTGCACTCTTCCGGGAGCAAATGCCTGACCTTCCATTATTCGCAGCAAAAGATTATGTAACTAAAATAAATGATGGCAATGGTTTAAATCCATTGCTTCAAAATTATTGGATGGTTATTCATCCACCTGTGTTGTTTCTTGGTTTTGCTTCAACCATAGTACCGTTTGCATATGGTATTGCTGGCTTATGGACAAAAAAGTTTGGTGAGGTAATGAAAGCCGCATTACCCTGGGCATTGTTCAGTGCTGGTATTCTTGGATTAGGAATTATGATGGGTGCTGCCTGGGCTTATGAATCGTTAACGTTTGGTGGATACTGGGCCTGGGACCCGGTTGAAAATGCATCCCTTGTTCCATGGATTGTTCTTGTATGTGGAATACATACATTGCTCGCATACCGGTCAACGGGTCATTCGTTAAGAGCCACACATTTATTTTTTATTATCCAGTTTCTTTTAATTCTTTATTCAACTTTTTTAACACGAAGCGGAATTCTGGGTGATACTTCAGTACACTCTTTTGCTGATTTAGGGATGAATATGCAATTATTATTATTCGTCCTGGTCTTTTTATTCCCTGCCTTTATTTTATTTTTTGTTCGCTATAAACAAATCCCGGCAATACATAAAGAAGAAAGTATCAGCTCAAGGGAATTCTGGTTGTTTGTTGGTTCCCTTGTTTTGTTTTTATCTGCTGTTTACATCATTGCTTATACTTCCTTACCGGTTTTTAATAAAGTAGTGGACAGTAAAAAAGCTTTGGGTGAAGACCAGGAATATACTTATAACAGGGTATTGGTACTGGTAGCGGTTATAATAGGGTTGCTTACTGCAGTTACGCAATATCTTAAATACAAAAGTACTACCCGAAAGTTTTTATTGAGTAAAATTGGTTTACCCACAATAATTGCGCTGATCATTTCTGTTTTGATAAGCGTTTTTGGCGATATACATTATCAAAAATTTGGAATTGGATATCTTACTGCTATCCATATTGCTTTATTTGCAGCAGTTTATTCTGCCATAGCCAATGCCACGTATATCTGGACAGGAATGAAAGGCGATCTTTTAAAGGCCGGGGCATCAGTTGCCCACGTTGGTTTTGCCCTGAGCCTGGTTGGAATACTTATATCCTCTTCCAAAAAAGAAGTAATTAGTTTTAATACTTCGGGTATCATGATGAATTTTGGTTCGCAAAGTGCTGAGGATCCGAAAGAAAACTTAACGCTGGTAAAAGGCCAGCCAATGAGCATGAACCAGTACCGTGTAAATTATGTTAAGGATACTTTTTTTGCCGGTGACCCCAAGCGTTATTTTGAAATCAATTTTCAAAACAAGAATGGTAAGGAAAATTTTAACCTCTATCCGAATGCATTTATAAATTATAAAGGCAATAGTGGCTTAATGGCCAACCCCGATTCAAGACATTACTGGAATAAGGATATTTTTACCTATATCACTTCATTACCTGATCCCGAAAAAAATAAAGACACATCAACTTATCGTGATAAGCTGGTAAAGCAGGGCGAAAAACTATTTTATTCGTCAGGTTACTTTACCGTTGATTCTGTTACGTCTTTAAATGAAAGAGAAAGAATTAATACTTCTGCTGCTGATTCGTTGGTGGCATTAAAAATATCGGTACATGGAAAAGACAGCTCCAATTATCTTGCCCTTCCGTTACTTGTTTATTCAAAAGGTAATATCTCAGTCATTCCGGATACTGTTATAGCACAAAATATTTCCTTACGGTTAAATGCCATTACACCAGAAGGGATTAATATTGGTGTTAAAGAATCTGACTCATTACTGCAATATGTAACGCTTAAAGCTTATGTATTCCCCATGATCAATATTTTATGGCTGGGTGTAATTATAATGGTTATTGGATTCTTTATGTCCATGTGGAGACGATTTAAAGGTGTTTGAATTTAAAACAACAAGTAACCGTTCTATATTTAATGCGAAAAATAAGCATCGATTTTAACAGCTTTCTTGTCTTTATTCTCAAATAGATTTTCTATTTTTATAATGGATGCTTTCGCAGCTTAAAACATATCATCTCACCTTACTACTATTGATCCTTGCCCAAACAAGTGTAAAAGCCCAGCAGGACAGTAGTTTGCACAAACAAAAATTTGGTGTTAATGACACACTGGTGGTTCCTGTATTTAATTATAACGGGGAATTACTTTCATACAGGGAATTGCCGGATGTAACAGTTTGTAATTGCAGTGAAGAAAAATTGAAAAAAATAGCTGCAGAATGGACAAGGTTACGCAATGCTGTGTATGTTACCTATCCGTATGCAGTAGCAGCCGGAAAAGTATTTAATGATGTAAATGCCCATCTGCAAAATATTGAAGGGCGAAGAGAACGGAAAGCCTACATCAAAAGCCGTGAAAAAGAATTAAAGGAAGAATTTTCCGATAAACTGCAAGACTTATCCGTTTACCAGGGAAAGGTTTTAATGAAACTAATTTACAGGGAAACAAATAATGATTGCTACGAAATTATTAAAGAAATGAAAGGTGGCTTTACTGCCCGTTTCTGGCAAACAGTAGCATTTTTCTTTGGGGCCAATCTAAAACAGGAATACAAACCGGAAGATGATAGTTTTGACCGGCAAATCTCCCTGATATTAAAAGACCTTGAAACATCTTCATGGGGGTATTATTACCGTAACTACAGTTATGGCAGTCGCTAAAAAACGCATTCATTACCTTTGACAATATTTTTTTCAAATGAAATTAGATCTATTAGCTATTGGTGTTCATCCGGATGATGTGGAACTGGGTTGCTCCGGTACGATTATAAACGAAGTGAAAAGAGGAAAGAGAGTAGGAGTGGTTGATCTTACTCAAGGCGAGTTGGGTACGAGAGGAAACATTGACACAAGATACCAGGAAGCCGCCGCCGCTGGTATCATCATGGGAATATCGGTTCGTGAAAACCTGCGGATGCGGGATGGCTTTTTTGTAAACGATGAAGCACATCAACTACAACTCATCAAAATCATTCGCAAGTATAAGCCGGACGTTGTGATTGGTAATGCAATTACAGATCGTCACCCGGATCATGGCCGTGCCTGTAAGTTGATTGAAGACGCCTGTTTTTATGCTGGTTTGGCCAAAGTGGAAACAAAAGATGATGATGGAAAAGCACAGGAAAAATGGCGACCCGCTTACGTACTGCATTATATCCAGGATCGCTATATAGAACCGCACTTGATCATTGACATCAGTGATGTTTTTGAGCAACGTATGAAAGCGATTGAAGCCTACAGTACACAATTTAAAAGCATCGGAGATGAAGAAGGTCCGCAGACCTATATATCTTCACCTGCATTTTATGAAAGTGTAGTAGCCCGGGCAAGAATGCTTGGTAAACGCATTGGAGTTAAGTATGCTGAGGGCTTTACTTCAGATAAAAAAATCGGCATCAGTAACCTGGATGCGTTGATCAAAATTGAAACATAGCTCAACAAAGTTCAGGATATACTACCGGGTATAAGTTTTTAGGGTATTCGGCAATATAAACGTACCTTTGCCCATCATTTATTTATTTAAATTCAGTACATGTCAGTTCCAAAGTTTTCCAATATCCCCAACTCCTTCCATGCAGAGTTAAAGAAAAGAGTTTCTGATTATTTTAATGAAGTAGGCAAATCAACTACCGGTAATTACAGCCTTTTTATTAAGGCGGTAATATTGATGGTTGTTTTTGTGTTTACTTACATCCATTTAGTATTTTTTACCCCCAATGTTTTTTGGCAGGTAATGGAAAGTGTGCTGTTAGGCGGGGTTGTGGCCGCCATAGGTTTTAATGTAATGCACGATGGGGCACACGGCAGTTTTAGCAAATACAAATGGGTAAATACACTGGCCGCTTTTTCGCTGAACATGCTGGGTGGCAACAGTTTTATGTGGAATATGAAGCATAATGTTATACATCATGCCTACACTAATATTGACGGGTTGGACGATGATATCGATATTCAACCATGGATGCGGATGAGCTCTACACAAAAAAGATATAAGCTGCACAAATACCAGCACCTGTATTTCTGGATATTATATTCACTGCTGTATATCTTTTGGATCTTTGTACTGGACTATCAAAAATATTTTAAAAGCAAGATCGGTAATATGGAATTAAAGACCATGAGTATAAAAGATCATATTATTTTCTGGGCTTTTAAATTATTTCACCTCTTTATATTTGTTGGCCTCCCCATCTATATGGTAGGGTTTGAATCATGGGTTATCAGCTTTTTAATTTTCACCCTTGTGGCTGGTTTTGTGTTAAGCATTGTTTTCCAGTTAGCACATACGGTAGAACATACTTCTTTTCCCATGCCAAATGAAGTTACCGGTAAACTGGATGATGAATGGGCCATACACCAGTTAAAAACTACAGCCAACTTTGCTACTAAAAATAAATTGGTCAGCTGGTTGGTTGGTGGATTGAATTTTCAGATAGAACATCATTTATTCCCTAAAATATCACACGTTCATTATCCTGCTATCAGCAAGATCATTAAACAAGCCTGCCAGGAATATGGCATTGCCTATATTGAATACCCCAGAGTACGGTATGCAGTAGCATCGCATGTTGCTTTTTTAAGACAGATGGGAAGAAAATAATTAAAAAATAAGTCAGTTAGATAGCCCGAAAGAAAGTTACTTAAAAGAACTTCATCTTTCGGGCTTTCGCTTTTTAAGACTTGACGACTTTCCGCTATTTTTGCGGCTCAATAATTTACCATGAGTAAAGTAAACATTGGATTGGTACAAATGACTTGTACCGGTAATAAGGAAGAAAATCTGCAAAAAGCGATTGCTAAAACAAGAGAAGCAGCTGCAAAAGGTGCACAAATTGTTTGTCTGCAGGAATTATTTACTTCCCTTTATTTCTGTGATGTAGAGGATTATGAAAATTTTAAACTGGCAGAACCAATTCCGGGGCCATCCACCGATGCACTAAGCGCTGTTGCAAAAGAATTGGGTGTGGTTATCATTGCTTCTTTATTTGAAAAACGTACACAGGGAATTTATCACAATACAACAGCGGTGTTAGATGCAGACGGAACTTATTCAGGCAAATACCGTAAAATGCATATTCCGGATGATCCTGCTTATTATGAGAAATTTTATTTTACTCCCGGAGACCTTGGCTATAAAGTATTCAAAACAAAGTTTACAACTTTTGGAGTATTGATCTGCTGGGATCAATGGTACCCAGAAGCAGCAAGAATTACTTCCTTGATGGGTGCAGAAATATTATTTTATCCAACAGCAATAGGTTGGGCAACATCACAGGATGAAGCAACGAATACAGAACAATACAATGCCTGGCAGACCATTCAGAGAAGTCATGCCGTAGCCAATGGGGTGCATGTAGTGAGTGTAAACCGTGTTGGTATGGAGCAAAATGGAGCCATGAAGTTCTGGGGTGGTTCTTTTGTAAGTAATCCGTTCGGAAGTTTACTCTATAATGCCTCACATGAACAAGAAGAAACTACGGTAGTAGAAATTGATACTGCTAAAACGGACAGTTACCGCACACACTGGCCTTTTATGCGTGACAGAAGAATTGATTCGTACCAACCTATTACAAAAAGATTTATTGATGAAGAGTGAATCAAGACGGAAAGTCGGCAAGTCCGAAAGACCAAAACTATCACTTAGGAAATTATAAGTAACCTTTAAAATCGTAAATCATGTCATTCAAATTTGAAAAACTGATTGTTTGGCAAAAAGCTATTGATCTTGCAGATGAAATAGATAAGTTAACGAAAAAATTTCCTAAAAGTGAATTGTATATCCTTACATCGCAAATAAAAAGAGCTGCTGATTCGGTTTCATTAAATATTGCAGAAGGTTCAACTGGTCAAACCAATCCGGAATTCAGTAAATTCCCGGGATATTCATTACGTTCAAATATTGAGGTAGTTGGTTGTATATTCCTGGCACAACGGCGGGGCTACATAAATCAGGAGTTGTTTGATAAAATTTATAAAATGTGCGAGGAAATTTTAGTAATGATTAATTCATTACGAAAGACATTAAACTAATAATTTTCAATTACAGGTAATATACTTATGAATAAATCTCTTTCTGACTTTCCGCCTTCCGGACTTCCGGACTTTCAAACTCCTAAACAATCAGGTTATTATTTTCCTGCAGAATTTGCACCGCATACTGCTACCTGGTTAAGCTGGCCGCACAAAGAAGCTTCCTGGCCTGGAAAAATTCATACGATCTTTCCATCATATACACAGTTTGTAAAAGAATTGACAAAAGGTGAAAAGGTGAACATTAATGTGGCAGATGAAACAATGAAGAATTTTGCAATTGGCCATTTACAAAATAGCGGTGTTGATCTGAGTAAAGTTGAGTTCTTCTTTCATCCCACCAACGATGCCTGGTGCCGTGATCATGGCCCGGCTTTTTTGATCAATCCAAATGCTGAACAAAAGAAAGTGATTGTTGACTGGAACTATAATGCATGGGGCAATAAATATCCTCCTTATGATTTAGATGATGTGATCCCAACGTTGATTGCCAAACATTATAACATACCCGTTTATTATCCTGGTATCATAATGGAAGGTGGTTCTGTTGATTTTAATGGTAAAGGAACGGTGATGACTTCAACAGCCTGTTTATTAAATCCCAATCGTAATCCGCATTTAAATCAGGGGCAAATAGAGGAATATTTGTGTGATTATTACGGAGTGGAACAAGTGCTGTGGGTAGATGAAGGAATTGTAGGTGACGATACGGATGGACATATTGATGATACCGTTCGGTTTGTAAATGAGGACACTGTTATTGCTGTAGTAGAAGAAAATAAGAATGATGAAAATTATGAATTGCTTCAGCATAATTTGAAACAGCTGAAACAAATGCGCTTGCTGAATGGCAAACAATTAAACATTGTGGAACTTTTGATGCCGGATGAACTGATCTATGAAGACCAGCGCCTGCCTTGTGCTTACGGTAATTTTTATATTGCTAACAAATCAGTAATCGTACCCACATTCAGAAGCAAGAAAGATGATAAAGCATTACAGGTTGTACAATCCTGCTTTCCTGACAGGGAAGTGGTTGGAATTGACTCCACAGATATTATTTGGGGATTGGGAAGTTTTCACTGCCTGAGTCAGCAGGAACCTGCAATATAGTCGGGAAGACGGAAAGACGGGAAGTCAGAAAGTAATAAAGTATTTTGCTGCTAATTTCTTTCTTTCCGGCTTACTGACTTTCGGACTTCCGGAATATAATAAACAACTCCGTTCCTTTTCTCGGCTCAATGGAATTATAACAGGGTTCCATCGTTTTTATTATAAACTTATCAGTAAATAATTCCTCGTATTCATTTTTGTTGCCACTAAAAGGTGGTCCGCCTTCAAACTCATGATCAAATAATACACCGGCTATTTTACCACCGGGTTTAAGTAAGTCGTACATTTTATCAACATAAGCTTTTCGTAAGGAAGGATTCAAGGCACAAAAAAAAGTTTGTTCCAGCACAAGGTCAAACTTTCCTTTCAGGTCAAAGAAGTTTCCTGTAATAATAGTAAGTTGCTTGTGATTATATGTATTGAATTTGTCTTCCAGTTTTTTAGTGAGAACAGGAGAGAGGTCAATCAACGTAATATTTGTAAACCCTTCCTGCAATAAAAATTCAGCTTCGTAACTATTGCCGCATCCTGGTATAAGTATGGCGATGTTTTTATTAGTTAACTGATCAACATATTCTTTAATGGGAGCAGACACATGGCCAATATCCCAACCCGTTTCATTTTGTTTGTAACGGTTACTCCAGTAGTCAGCATTTAAATCTGTTATTGTATCCATTTTACTTTTTCACTTACAGGTGATCTTTTGCCTGGCACAGAAGGGATAGCTATTTCTCCAACATATAAAAAACCTAAAAGTTTATCGTTTTCTGTTAAACCGAAAAAAGATTTTGCTTCTTCGTAATAGGTAACACCGCCCGTGGTCCAGTAACAACCGACCCCATAAGCTGTGGCAGTGAGATACATATTTTGCACCGCACAGCTTACAGCCGCTATCTCTTCCGTCTCCGGCACTTTATCACTTCGGTTCATACCAATGGCAATAATATGTGAAGCAAGCAATGGATTGGTCTGCATCTTTTGGTATTTATCTTCTTTAAAAGAGGCAGCTTCTTTTTCTTTATACATCGCTGCCTGGTAGTTGGCAAATTGATTCAAACCTTCTCCAGTAAACACCATAAATTGCCATGGTTCAGTTAATTTATGTGATGGTGCCCATGTTGCATTCACCAGCATTTGTTCTATTATGGCATCATCAATTTTCTTTCCTGCAACATATTGTTTGGGGAAAGTGCTGCGGCGATTTATAATTAATTGCGTGAGTGCTTCAGCAGTTAAAGTCATCTTCAAAATGTTTGTATGAAGGTACGTTGTTATCAAAACAAAAACGGCTCTTAAAAGAGCCGTTTTAATATAAGATGTATTAATTTATTTTTTCATTGCCTCATTAATCAATGCCCTGTCAAGATATTGTATTACCAGGTCAATTTTATCATTTGCATCAAAATGCATATCAGTATGTATCCACTGCGTCATTTTTTTGCCTGTTTTATATTTAGCATCCACTTTATACCATGCCAATAACCAAATACCAGGTAATTGTACATTCTGCTGTGGTGTATTCACTTTTACAGGAAGCCATATATCGCCGGAAAAAGAGATTGAATCAAGCACTTCTGTTCTTCTTTTTTTCCAGTAAGCACTTATTGCGGCTTTACCGGCAGCACTGTCACCATTATTCCAGCGGTACATGGCATTGTCTGCATAACTGGTCATCCATCCATCAATATCTCCGGAGGATAAAGCTGCAATACCTTTTTTACCAATATCCATGTATTTGGCATCTGCAATTTCTACTGCTGCTGTTTCTTTTGTTTCACCAGCAGTGGCAACAGATGTTTCTTTGGTTTCAGCAGGTTTATTGTCGTTGCAGGCAACAAGAAATAAAATACCCAGTAAGGGGAGAAACAATTTTCGCATAAAGAAAATTTTTAGGTTAAAAAATGAAGTGTATCTGATTAACCGTTATCAGAGGAACGGAATGGACAGTAAGCTATGTAAACTTTATAATACGGGAAAGTAAAAAAATGCAGCGTTGTTTAATCTGGCATTTCGCTTAATTCCAGCCAGCGTAATTCTTTTTCATCCATCAACTGTGTTATTTCACCAATGCGAAAGGAGAGTTGTTGCAATTCCTCAAAGGATGCTGAGCCGTTGCTGAGTTTTAAAGTAATCGATTCTTTTTCTTTTGTAAGATCAGCAATCTCTTTTTCCAGCATCTCAAATTCCCGTTTCTCTTTGTAGGACATGCGTTTGGGAGGGTTGACAGTTGACGGTTGACGGTTGACAGCCGTTTCTTCCTTCTTCTTTTCTGTCATCTGCGAACTGTCATCTGTCATCTTCGCATTAATCCTGTACTGCGAATAGTTGCCCGGGAAATCTTTTACCTCGCCATCACCTTCAAAAATAAATAAATGATCTACCAGCCTGTCCATAAAATAACGGTCGTGACTAACAATGAGTAAACAGCCACCAAAATCACTTAAAAAATTTTCTAACACAGCCAAGGTTGGTAAATCCAAATCATTCGTTGGTTCATCCAGTATTAAAAAATTTGGATTGCGGAATAAGATGGAAAGCAATTGCAACCGTTTCTTTTCGCCACCACTTAGTTTTGAGATATAGGTGTATTGCTGGTCGGGTGTAAATAAGAACAGTTCTAAAAACTGTGCTGCACTTAAAGAGCCGCCTTTAGCCAATGGAAAATTCTCCGCAATATTTTTTACATATTCAATTACCCGCTGATCTTCTTTTATTTCCAGTCCCAGTTGAGAAAAATTGCCAAAGATCACTGTATCACCAATATTGATCTTTCCACTATCGACCTTTTCCAATCCCTGCAATATGTTGAGGAAGGTTGATTTGCCCACACCATTTTTTCCCACCACACCAATGCGTTCTCCTTTTTTAAACGTATAATCAAACCCTTTTAATAGAGGTTTATCACCAAAAGCCTTATAAACCTTTTTTAGTTCCACCACTTTACCACCTAAGCGGTTCATCTTCATCTGAAGTTCCAGTTGATTATCTTCTATTCGCTTTTTGGCTTTGGTTTCTACTTCGTAAAAATTATCCTGGCGGCTTTTACTTTTGGTTGTTCGGGCTTTTGGTTGCTTGCGCATCCACTCCAGTTCTTTGCGATAGGTATTTTTTGCTTTTTCAATACTGGCGGCTTCGCTTTCTATACGGGCAGCTTTCTTTTCCATATAGTTTTCATAATTTCCTTTATACACATACAGATCGCTTCCATCCAATTCCCATATCTCTTCACACACAGTATCTAAAAAGTAGCGGTCGTGTGTTACCATTAATAAAGTAACTTTTTCCTGGTTCAAATAATATTCCAGCCATTCCACCATTTCCACATCCAGATGATTGGTTGGTTCATCCATTATCAGCAACACATGTTTGTGCTCAAATCCAATATCAATTAAAGTTTTTGCAAGGGCCACTCTTTTTCTTTGTCCGCCACTTAAGGTAGAAACGATCTGCTGCAACTGGTGCACATTTAATTTGCCCAATATCTGTTTCACCTTGCTGTCAAAATCCCATGCACCCAGTTCATCCATTTTAATAATGGCAATACCCATCCTTTCAGCATCATCTGCATCATAAGCAGCTTCATATTCTTTAATAGCATTAATAACAGGGTGGGAATGATGAAAGATATTATCGAGTACCGAACTGTTTTCTTCAAATTGAGGATCCTGTTCAAAAAGAGCAACGGTTACATCTTTGCTGATCCAAACTTTTCCTTCATCCGCAATTTCATTTCCAGCTAATATGCGCAAAAGGGTTGATTTACCCGAACCATTGCGGGCAATGAGTGCAATTTTATCTCCTTCTTCTATGTGAAATGAAATGTTTTCAAAAAGGGGCTTAATACCAAAACTCTTTGTGAGACCTTCAACAGAAACGTAATGCATGCGGCAAAGATAAATTTATCTGGATGATAAATAGATGATCAGACAAATTAACAGCGTAAACACAATTACGATCCCTATTTTATACCTTTCCAGCAACGCTTTTTGCTGCTGGTGTTTTATATGCAATTGAATTTTTTCATGCATTTCCCGGTCGTCTCCTAATAATTGTACCAGCTTCTCCATAATGACCGGCTGGTATTTATAAGGTAAAAAAGTACAGGCATGTAACAGCAGCCTGATCACCTGGCTCACCAATAAATTTTCACCTGACTGAAGCAACAGGTTCATATTGGCATCTGAAAGTATTTCATGAATATGATGACTCAGTGCATCAAATTCTATTTGAAACTGGTTTACGCCTGACAGGTAATTGTTTAGTTTCTTGCATTCGTTCAGTACATCATGCGCATGCAACGGTTTGCTTATAAAATCTTTTCCAATGGTTCTGTTGTACCAGCGTTTATAATTGTATTCTTCCCGCCGGGCAGGATCCATTAACACATCATACGCTTCTTTAATTTCCATAAACATTGTTTCCGTGGCCACATCCCCCTGGTTAAAAGAACTTTGATTACACTATTTCTGCTTCTTTTAATTGCTGTGATTATAATAGCCTGGCAGGTATTTCCGCTCATCAGCGGGTATGGTGCAAAATATTTGGCTTCTTCCATTTACCTGCAGCACCGTAATGCAAATGATGTGATTAAAGAAGACCTCGGCGATTTTCCCAAATCACTTGCTTCCTATACGTTTGATGAAAAAGATTCTTCTGTAACCGGATCGGTATGGGGGTTTGCAAAACGAAAAGCGATTTACCGGAAAGGACTGGGTTGTACACTCATTAACGAGTTTAGTGAAACGAGCATACGCCGGCAACAATTTGATCTTCCTGCAGTACCTGCTAGCAATGCAGATACTATTCCGTGGCCTTATGGTGATAAAATAATTGACAGTATTCCTTCTGCTGTTAATATAGCTGCTTTGAATAATGCAGTAAACAATGTGATGAAGGAATCTAAAAATGGAGTGCCGGCTTATACAAGAGCTGTACTTGTTTTATATGACGGCAAGATCGTTGCCGAACAATATGCACCGGGTTTTGATAAGCATACGGTTCTTCTTGGTTGGTCGATGAGTAAAAGTTTAACGGCCGCTATGATTGGTATCCTTGTGCAACAGGGGAAACTTAATATCAATGCTCCGGCTCCGGTACCGGAATGGAAAGGCAGCAGTAAAGAAAAGATAACCCTTCTTAATTTATTACAACAAACAACTGGTTTGGATTTTGAAGAAGTGTACACCCGTCCCAGCGAAGTAACCAAAATGCTTTTTAACTATGGTGATATGGCTGCATATACTGCCAAACTCCCACTGAAATACAAACCGGGAACTGTTTTTAATTATTCCAGTGGAAATACGAATATCATCAGTCGTATTGTTCGGCAAACAATAGGGGAGAGAGCCTATGCTGCTTTTCCTTATACGGCATTGTTTCATAAAATAAATGCCTATAGTTTTTTACTGGAACCGGATGCGTCAGGAACTTATATTGGTTCTTCGTATAGTTATGGAACGGCAAGAGACTTTGCCCGATTTGGTTTGCTGTACTACAACAATGGCAAGTGGAACGGGGAACAGATCCTTCCCGAAAACTGGGTAAGAGAATCTGTTGTTTCACCAGCGGCCAACCCGTATAAAAATTATGGTTACCAGTTTTGGTTAAACGGGAAGGATGAAAAAGATAGTACCAAAGAGGCTTTCCCGGATGTGCCAAAAGATATGTTTTACATGGATGGCTATGGGGGACAGGATGTTTATATTATTCCATCAAAGAAACTTATTGTGGCAAGATTTGGTGTACATGTGATTGATGAAAATAAATTTTTAAAAGAAGTTATACAATCTATCACTATTGTCCGACTAAAATATAAATAAAAGGGCAGTTCTTTCGAACCACCCATAATGGTTATGTTTGAGTTACTACACAAAAACAAACCGTATGGATAAAGGTAGAAGTTTTGCCGGACAGCCGCTCTTATCACAAA
>JACPOD010000108.1 GCA_016185185.1 Sphingobacteriales bacterium
CCAGTGTAAAGGTTTCTCCCGTATCAACCGGGCTTCTTCTTCCACTGGCATCCGGCTCGCCCAACTGCATTTTACTACAAACTAAACTTTTCACTTTTCCCTTTTCACCTTTCACTTTCTTAGGAGCAGCTAACCAAATGATTTCACATCCATCGAGCATCGCAATGTCTAATTCATGTTGTGTACAGGGCATCTCTTCTTTAGTACGGCGGTAAACCATGGTTACTTCTTTTGCACCGAGACGTTTGGCCTGTGTGGCTGCATCAATCGCCGTCATACCCATACCAATCACGGCTACTTTATCTCCCACCGGAACAGAAGGAAAACCTTTTGCTCTTAAATCATAAATAAACTGAATCGCATCTACCACCCCTTCTAATTTTTCACCGGGAATTTCCAGTTGCCGTGCAATACCAACACCGATGCCGAGGAAAACAGCATCGTATTGTTTCTTCAGTTCACTCAATGAAATATCCTTTCCTAATTCCTGGTTGTATTTAATTTCAATACCACCAATAGCAGTAATATAATTCACTTCATCTTCGCAGAACTGCGGTGTTACTTTATAAGCGGCAATACCATAGGTCATCAGTCCGCCACCTTTACTTTCTTTTTCATAAATGGTAACATCCACTCCTTCTCTTGACAATACATGTGCACAACTTAATCCTGCAGGACCGGCACCAACTATTGCAACACGTTTGACCCCAACCCCTGAAGGGACTTTTTTTCTTTCAAAGAGTTGCCAGTTTTCTTTCATTGCTATTTCAGTACTGTATCGTTGCAACTTCGCAATTGGTATTGGTGGCTCATCCATCAAATTAAACACACAACTTCCTTCACATAATTTTTCTACCGGGCAAACTTTACTGCAACCAGCTCCCATAATATTTGACTGAAAAATTGTATGTGCTGAACCTTTAATATTATTAGTAGTGATCTGCTTGATAAACTTCGGCACATCAATACTCGTGGGACAACTTTTTGTACACGGCGCATCATAACAAAACAAACAACGATTGGCTTCCACCAGCGCTGCGTTATGCGTTTCAAACGGCGGGTGAATATCGCTGAAGTTTTGTTCGTACTGCTCAGTAGTTAACCTGTTATTTGTAATCATTATTTTGAATTTTAAATTTTGAATTTTGAATTAGTTCTCAATGTGTCTCATTTAAAACTTATAATTCAAAATTTAAAATAAACTATAGTTCAGTTAGTCTTCCATAAGTCTCCGGTCTTCTGTCGCGGAAGAATTGCCATACGCTTCTTACTTCTTCAATCATATCCAAGTCAAATTCGGCAATGAGCAATTCATCTTTGTCTTCGCTGGCCTGTGCAAATATTTGTCCGCGGGGGTCAACAAAATAAGAGCTGCCATAAAACTTGCCGAGGTTCCATGGTTTTTCTTCACCCACCCGGTTGATGCAGCCCATGAAATATCCATTGGCCGCCGCATGTGCCGGCTGTTCCAGTTTCCACAGATACTGGCTCAGTCCTGCTACCGTTGCAGAAGGATTGTAAACGATCTCCGCTCCATTCAATCCCAAACATCTTGCCCCATCAGGGAAGTGACGGTCGTAACAGATATACACACCAACTTTAGCATACCTGGTTTGAAACACCGGATAGCCTAAGTTACCGGGTTTAAAGAAAAACTTTTCCCAGAAACCACTGGTATGCGGGATATGATTCTTACGATATTTTCCTAAATAAGTTCCATCTGCATCAATTACTGCTGCGGTGTTATACAATACACCCGCCTGTTCTTTTTCATATACCGGAACAATAATTACCATTTGATATTTCTTTGCATACTCAGCAAGCCTGTCAGTAGTTGGACCCGGAACGGTTTCTGCTGATGCATACCATTTTGTATCCTGCCCCGGGCAGAAATAAGGTGTATTAAAAATTTCCTGCAGACAAAGAATTTGCACTCCTTTTTTTCCTGCTTCTTCAATGTATGGAATATGCTTTTGATACATTGCCTCTACAATTTCCTCAATCGTTCCTTCGCCTTCTGTTTTTGGCAAACTCATTTGTATTAAACCGGATTTGATAATTCTTGGCATTGGTGATTATTTTAAATTTTGAATTTTGAATGTTAAATGAATGATTTATTAATCGTTTAGTGCTTTTTCTATTTTTTTATCGGGTATCAGCCATAAGAGCGATACGGTTAAAAACATAAAGCCGGATATCACCGGGTTGATAAAATGTGCTACAGGTATCGACAGGCTATACAACATTATTGAGCCTATTTCTTTATATCCCATTGGCCTTACGACGTCATTTACAATTTGGTTTTTCTTGTTTCCACTTACAATTGCCTTTTGTAAAATGTTATAAGCCACTGCACATAGCAAACATAAAACAGCATATGCCGTTACTGTTGTTTTTTCAAAGTGATTCTCACCCATCCAGGCAGTAGCAACCGGTACCAGCGACAACCAGAACAATAAATTAATATTGGCCCATAAAATACCTGGGGTAACTCTTGAAATGGTGTGTACCAAATGATGATGATTCACCCAGTAAATAGCTACTCCTAAAAAACTTAATCCATAACTTAAGAACTTTGGCACCAGCGGTTTCATTATTTCCCAACTGGTTCCTTCCGGTGCTTTCATCTCCAGTACCATGATGGTGACTATGATGGCAATAACACCGTCGCTAAAAGCTTCCATTCTTGATTTGCCCATTGCTTTTTTCTATGTTGAATTTTGAATGTTAAATTTTAAATGAAAACGATTATTATCCGAGCAACTTCTCCATATCATTCAATATTCATCATTTAACATTTAAAATAATTCTTAAATGTACTGCTTCACTTTATTACGTTTAATAAACTGTCCGTACCCTTTCTCTACCAAACACTGGTCGTTATCAATAGCCACTTCACCTCTTAATAACACTGTTTTTATTTTACCGGTTATTTCCCATCCTTCATAGCCGCTATAATCAACATTCATGTGATGTGTTTTAGCAGAGATGGTATGTTTTTCATTCGGGTCAAGAATAACTACATCAGCATCACTTCCTACAGCTATCGTTCCTTTACGGGGAAACATACCAAATATCTTTGCCGCATTCGTACTGGCTACTTCCACATATTTATTTAAGGTGATTTTATTTTTCACCACACCTTCACTGAACAATAATTCCATCCTGTTCTCAATAGCGGGGTGACCGTTTGGTATCTTACTGAAATCATCTTTGCCCATTAACTTCTGTTGCCACATAAACGGGCAATGGTCAGTTGCAACCACTTGCACCAACCCTTGATTAATGCCGGCCCATAATGTTGCCTGGTCTTTTTTCTCTCTCAAGGGCGGACTCATTACCCACTTCGCTCCATCTTCTCTTTCGTATAAAGATGCGTCAATAATCAAGTATTGAATGCAAGTCTCTACAAACATTTTTTGATTACGTCTTGTAGCATTACGTACTGCATTCAAAGCACCTTCACAGGTTAAATGCACAATATAACCAGGACAACCAGTGTAAGAAGCCATATCTACAAAACGTTCGCTTGCTTCGGCTTCTGTAATTTCCGGTTGAGATAAATAATGATAGAGCGGTGATAATTTTCCTTCCGCTCTATGCTTGGCAATTAAATAATCAATCATATCGCCATTAGTGGCATGTACATTAATTAAACCGCCGTGTTTTTTTACTTCTTCCATCAGGCCGATCATCTGCCGGTCATCAATCATCAATGCCCCTTTATACGCCATAAATGTTTTGAAAGAAGTGATACCGTATTCTTCAATAAAAGTTTTTATCTCCTTTTTAGTCTCTTCATTAAAATCAGTTACAGCCATGTGAAAGCTGTAATCACCCACACAATTATTATCGCTCCGGCTCTTCCAGTCGTTTAAGGCGCTTTGCAAAGATTTTCCCTGTGTCTGCAGGATGAAATCAATCACCATGGTGGTGCCGCCATATAATGCCGCTCTTGTTCCGGTTTCATAACTATCAGAAGAAAAAGTTCCCATGAAGGGCATATCCAGGTGCACATGTGGGTCAATACCACCGGGCATCACCAGTTTGCCGGAGGCTTCAATAGTTTTATCCGCACTCACCGAAAGATTTTTACCGATGGTTTTTATCTGTTCGCCTTCAATAAAAATATCGGCCACATAATCGGCGTCCGCTGTAATAATTCTTCCGTTCTTTATTAAAACACTCATAGCGATTTATTTTGAATGTTGAATTTTAAATTATGAATGAAAATCTTCCATTTAAAATTCAAAATATAAAATTTAAAATAGTTATTCCCTTTTCATCAATAACCAATATAACAATCCGCTCACAAAAAAACCTACAAACCACGCATAATTATATAAATGACTAATCCATTCCGGCACTGCGTCTGTACCAATCAATTTAACGGTAACTAAAAAGCCGGGGACATTCGGTAAAATACCGAGCAACAATGCAAAGATGGCTTTATAATTTATTCCATTGGAGAAACTATAGTTTCCGTGTTTGGAATAAAGGTCGTTCAGCATCAGTGTTTGCTTTCTTATAAAATAATAATCTGCAATCATAATACCACCAACCGGTCCCAGCAAACTGGAGTACGCAATTAACCAGGTAAAAATATAACCATTAGGGTCGGCAATTAATTTCCATGGAAAGATTAATACACCAATGATACCGGTAATATATCCGCCATTACGAAAACTTATTTTCTTTGGAGCCAGGTGTGCAAAATCATTAGCAGGACTTACAATATTGGCAGCAATATTTGTGGCGAGTGTTGAAATAGCCACAGCAATCATTGCAAATGTTACCATCATTTTATTTTCAAACTTCCCGGCTAATGCCACAGGATCCCAAATGGTATTGCCATATACTATTGCAGTGGCTGATGTTACTACTACTCCAATAAAAGCAAACAATGTCATGGATGGTGGTAAGCCAATCATCTGTCCACGTATCTGTGCTTTTTGTGATTTAGCATAACGGGTAAAATCAGGAATATTTAAAGAAAGTGTTGCCCAAAAACCAACCATCCCTGTTAATGCGGGAAAAAAATAATTCCAGAATGCAGGTCCTGTTAATTTCGTTGGCTGGTCTAAAATGGGGCCTAACCCATTGGCTGCACTAATAGCCCAGAATAATAATGCTAAGGCTGCTGCTGGTAAAAAGAAAGCTTTAAATACTAATAACTTTCTTATACTTTCTACGCCGAGATAAACTACAAACATGTTGAGCAGCCAGAAGAGTAAAAAACATATCATCGGTATGGCCTGCGGAAATAAAGAATGATTATCTATTTCAAGTAAAGATGAATTCCAAGCTCTTAATATGTTGTAGATAGAAGCACCACCAATCCATGTTTGAATACCAAACCATCCACAAGCTACAATGGCACGAAGGATAGCGGGAATGTTTGCACCGGTAGTACCAAAACTTGCTCTTGCAAAAACAGGAAACGGAATACCATACTTAGCACCAGCATGACCATTTAATATCATTGGTATTAATACAATGGTGTTACCGAGAAAGATAGTGAGTATCGCCTGCCACCAGTTCATTCCTCCACCAATGAGGGAACTTGCCAGCATATACGTTGGTATGCACAAGCTCATGCTGATCCACAGTGCGGCATAGTTCCATGTTCCCCATGTACGTTTGGTTTTGGGAACAGGAGCTAAATCATCGTTGATAAGAGCCCCCCCACCCCCCAAAGGGGGGATAAAAACGTCGGACAATTCTGTTTTTGCAATATCCATTATAAATTAAAATTTCAGGGATTCATAAAGTCCCCCTTTGGGGGATTTAGGGGGCTGTATTTTCATCTGCTATTTTGATTGCTTCGCTGATGATGGCTAATCCTTCATCAATTTGTTCTTTGGTTACACTTAATGGAGGCGCTACAAAAATGAAATTCCATCTTACAAAAGTGTACATGCCTAATTCTTTAATTTTGGCAGCTACTTTATTCATCACCAGCATTTCATCTGGCTTGGCGTTGAATGGAGCCATTGGTTCTTTCGTTGTTCTGTTCTTTACTAATTCAAAACAACCTAATAAACCGGTATTACGCCAGTCGCCGATGGATGGATGTTGTTGTTTTAATTTTTCCACCTGCTGGTTCATGTATTGTTCCATGGCCAAGCAGTTTTCAATTAAGCCATCATCTTCATATATCTTTAATGTTTCCAATGCAGCGGCACAGGCAACAGGATGGGCTGAATAAGTAAGTCCCAATGGCAATACGGCATCATCATATTTAGCAGCAATTTTATCACTCACCTGCAAACAACCGAAGGGAAGATAACCGCATGTCAATCCCTTTGCCATGGCAATCATATCAGGAATGATTCCATGATTCTCAAAACCAAACCATTTACCTGTTCTTCCCAACCCACTCATCACTTCATCCATAATCATTAAGATGCCATGCTTCTGTGTAATTTCTCTTACTGCTTTTAAATATCCTTTTGGATATTGCAAACAACCCGATGTACCCGATTCACCTTCTAATAAAATAGCAGCAATATTATTTGGACCTTCGTAAGCAATCACTCTTTCTAAAGATGCTACTGCTTCTTTCAATAAATTTTCTTCACCATATTCCCAGCGATATAAATAAGGTAAATCAAAATGAACAAAGTTTGGCGACTGCTGTGCATCTACCGGTAATTTGCGTGGGTCACCACCGGCAGATATTACTCCCATCGTTGCGCCATGATAAGATTGATAACGGGTTAATATTTTATGACGGCCGGTGTATAACCTCGCCAGCTTAATTCCATTTTCAATAGAAGTGGCGCCGCATAAAGTAAAAAATGATTTATTCAAATCACCGGGACAAATTTCTGCCAATCTCTTTCCCAAATCAGCACGGGCTTTGGTAACACAGCTCGGAGTAACATATGCCACTTCCTGCATTTGTTTTACCACTGCAGCAGTCACCCGTTGATTACCATGACCAATGTTTACATTCATCAATCCCGATGAAAAATCGATGATGCGATTCCCATCATAATCGTATAGGTAAACACCCCCTGCATATTTCACTGCAATGGGATTGGTACCTTTTTGTTTGCTCCAGCTAAACAAAGTATAATCCTGGCTATCCTGGATTATGGCGCCCCCTTCCCCTAAAGGGGTGTCTTTTATTACTTCAGTTTGAGTTTTAAGTTTTACAGTCATTTTAAATTATATTATTTGAATTCTATTTTGTAAATATTTTCATAGCTCCCTTTAGGGTTGGGGCTAATTTCCTTTGAATCCGATTCTTTCTCTTTCCTCCCACTTTCTTTGCGATGCTTTTTCATCTAATAAATTTTCCATCGCATCGTAAATCTGGTTTAACTGCACATCATGTTCACCTATTCTTTCTTTTATTTGTTTGAGCTGTTCCCGCAAATTATTTTCCTGAATCAGCACTCTTCTTATTTCCACAAAGGCCCTCATAATGGCAATGTTCATAGCAATGGCTTTATCGGAGTTTAGGATTCCACTTAGCATGGCAACACCCTGTTCCGTAAAAGCATAAGGCGTAATATTTATATTCCTTTTGCTTTGGGATGCGGTCACAAATTGTGACCGCATGGTACTTTGAACTTCAGATGTGGTCACAATTTGTGACCGCATGTATTCCCATTCATCTGGCATAAGTCTGAACATAAAATCTTTGGGGAATCTTTTAATATTTCTTTTCACTGCCTGGTTTAAAACCTTTGTTCCAACCTCGTAAAGAGCTGCAAGGTCAAAATCTAGCATAACCCGTTCACCCCTTAATTCATAAATCCTGTTCTGAATAGATTTAATGATTCGCATATTTTAAGGTTTTGGTTAGCGGCTTAATTTTTTAAGACTTTTGGTCACAAATTGTGACCTTGAAAATTTATGACATCCAATTCACCCCCGCTTCAGGATTCCACTTGGTAGTACTCTTCTTTAATTTCGTCCAGAATTCAATGGAACTTTTACCAGTAATATCACCCACACCAAACTTACTTTCATTCCATCCGCCAAAAGAAAAAGGTTCACGGGGTACGGGTACGCCAACGTTTACACCAATCATGCCGGCGCTGGCATGGTCTGTAATATATCTTGCTAAGCCACCATTCTGAGTAAATACCGAAGCGGCATTACCATAAGGGTTGGCATTTTCTATTGCTAATGCTTCATCAACAGTATTGGTTCGCATGATGGAAATAACCGGGCCGAAAATTTCTTCCCTTGCCACACTCATTTCCGGTTTAACATAATCAATTACCGTAGGGCCAACATAAGTGCCGTTTTCTTTTCCTTCTACAACAGTACCACGGCCATCCACTAAAATTTTCGCACCATCTCTTTCTGCTTCGCCAATATAACGTTCAATGCGTTCTTTACTTTCTTTACTGATAACAGCTCCTAAATTTTTCCCGGGAATAATTTTTTTAGCTTCCGTACAAATTTTTGCTATGATGGCATCCACATTACCCACACCAATCATTGCACTGGCTGCCATACAACGCTGACCGGCACAACCACTCATACTCGCTGCTACATTTTGTGCTGTCATATCTTCTTTTGCATCGGGCAATACCATTAAATGATTTTTTGCTCCGCCCAATGCCAATGCTCTTTTAAAATTTTGTGTGGCTCTTTGATAAACTATTTTAGCTACCTTAGTTGAACCAACAAAGGATACCGCTTCTATTCCCGGATGGTCACATATAGCGTTTACGATTTCGCTGTCACCATGCACAATATTAAATACGCCATCAGGTAATCCTGCTTCTTTTAATAGTTCAGCAAGCTTACCGCAACACAATGGAACTTTTTCAGATGGCTTTATAATCATACAATTTCCCAATGCAATCGCATTCGGCAGTGTCCAGTTAGGAACCATTGCCGGGAAATTAAAGGGAACGATAGAAGCAACAACTCCTAATGGAACATGTTCCGTTCTGCATTCAACACCACGGCTTACTTCCAGCACTTCGCCGGTTACTAATTGAGGTAATGAAGTAGCAAACTCTGTGAGCTCAATACATTTTTCAATTTCAGCAACTGACTCACCATAAGTTTTTCCATTTTCTTCACTGCACAGTTCTGCCAGCTCTTTCAAATTCTTTTCTAATAAATATTTATAGCGAAAGAAAACCTGCACTCTTTCTTTAATAGGCAATTTGCTCCATTTAGGAAATGCTGCTTTGGCTGCTTTAACAGCCGCATCCAAATCTTTTGCTGTGGACATAGCAACAGTTGACAAATGATTGCCATCTACCGGGGATATTACATCCAGCTTTCTTTCAGAAGAAGCCGGAACAAATTTTCCATTGATATAGTTTTGAACTGCTGTGTACTTCATTTTATAGTTATTACAAATTTTGCAGAATAATAGTGAAAAAATAAAAATAATGTATTTTTTGAAATAAAACAGGCAAATTTTACATTTTTTAATCGCATATTTGCGCACTGTTATGAATGGGAATAACTATACCGGTCTTGATGAACTCGATTTTGCTATCCTTACCTGCCTGCAGGAAGATGGACGTATGTCGTTCACTGTAATTGCGGAAAAGCTTAACGTTTCTATTGGGACGATCCGCACAAGATTTAATAAACTTATAGAAGATGGTACTATTAATATTATAGGAAGGGTAAATCCTGACAAAGTAGGGTTTCATTCTTATGCCCACATAGCCGTGTATGTTCGTCCGGCTACGTTAAAAGAAAAAGTAGCACAGAAAATTGCGAAGATGCCGGAAGTAAGTTTTTTGGCCATGACATCGGGTGATTATGATCTGGAAGTGGATGTGATGTGCAGGGATAATGACCACCTGGTCGCTTTTGTGAATAAGATATCCGCTATTGAAGGTGTACATCAAACCAAAACCATCATTTATTTTAAAGTGTATAAATACGCACAGCCCGATTTAAAATTGCTGAAATAACGTTTTCTTCTTTTTTGCTTTATTAATTTCGTTACAAAATATAGTTATGCCTGCTAAGCCAACCAATGGCAAATCCGAAATAAAATTCCTGGCGGGTCCGCAAAGCCGCTGGCAGGAATTTAAATTTACCATGAAAACGGTATTTGATTTTATCCGTGGTTTTCGTGCCCTTCATTTTGCCGGTCCTTGTGTTACAGTATTTGGCTCGGCAAGATTTGACGAACATCATGAATATTATAAACTCACCCAAAGCCTGAGTGCACAAATTGCTCAATTAGGTTTTACGATCATGACCGGTGGCGGTCCCGGCATTATGGAAGCAGCTAACCGTGGAGCAAAGGATGTTGGTGGCCGTTCCGTTGGATGCAATATTGTCTTGCCCATGGAGCAACACCCCAATCCCTATTTGGACAAATGGGTTAACATCAATCACTTCTTTGTACGCAAAACATTACTTATAAAGTATTCATATGCGTTTGTAGTAATGCCGGGCGGTTTTGGAACATTAGACGAATTGTTTGAAGCGATGACATTGATTCAAACAAAAAAGATACAGGACTTTCCCATTATTATTTTCTGCAAAGATTACCACAAAGATCTGCTGGAGCATATTGAACGGATGAAAGAAAGAAAAACAATCTCGGAAGAAGACATGAAATTATTTTTAGTTACGGATAGTATTGAGGAGGCTATTCATTTTATTAAAGAAGAAAGTATTAAGCAATTCAACCTCCAACCAGAGAAAAATTATTCACCGTTTAAGTGGTTGGGGGAAGGGAAATGAAAGTTGGCAGTTAATAGTTGGCAAAATATTTTGAGAAGTTTTGA
This sequence comes from Sphingobacteriales bacterium, assembly GCA_016185185.1. GTDB lineage: Bacteria > Bacteroidota > Bacteroidia > Chitinophagales > Chitinophagaceae > AWTP1-9. The sequence continues at coordinate 10,737 of JACPOD010000108.1, forward strand.
TTGGTGATTATATCGAATCATGGAGATGAATAATGTTTGGTAAAAAGCTGTTAGTTAGTGGTAATGCTATTACGTCACAATAATTATAAAAAAAAACAATGAAAAATTTTATTGACAAAATGCTTGATTGCTACGAAAAAGGCGGCATTAGCAGACGGGATTTTGTTCAGTCATTAGCAGTTATTACTGCTGCCCCATCCATGTTAACAGAAACTGCTCAAGCGACTCTTGAGGGAAAAATGTTGAATCATGCTACAATCTATGTTTCCGATGTAGTTAAATCAAAAGCTTTCTATCAGAAACTTTTGGGCTTAAAAGTGAGTACCGAGAATAAAGATTATTGTAATCTTGACCTTGGCAATAGCTTCTTAAGTATTAATAAAGATGAGAGTTCATTCAGAATTGATCATTTCTGTATTGGCATTGAATCTTTTGATGCAGAAACTGTATTAGAAAAGTTGAAAAATGAATTCCCCTCCGCAAATCCTACCATGGAATATGGGAACCAGGTATACCTTCGTGATCCCGACAATATCAGATTCCAATTAAGTGCAACAAATTACAGTGGCTGACAAATACAATAATTCTTATTATTGCAAACATCATTTTACTGACCTGTTCAAATAGAAATTTTTATTAAAAGTAGTTGTAGCCGACCATTCGTAATGAATGTTTCTTCGATTGACTATAATGTAAATCAAAATGCTTCATTAATTATTGGGGGCTAAAATAGTAAGTATATCTTCTATTGTGTTGACAGAAGCACTTCCGTTAATATGCAATCATCTGTTGGCAACACAAATAAAGTGGTGCAAACTAAGAGCTGGAAACTGAAGACTAATAAGCAGAATAGAATTACCGAACGATGAAGTGTCCGCAGGATGCTGCGCAAGTGACCGGCAATGCCACAAAGCTCTTCAGTTCGTCACAAAACGAACTACCTCTACTCACCACTCACCCAAAAATCCTGACCAAATTCATCCCTCCTACTGACCAATATCGCTTTCCTTCCATTCACCTGTCAGCTACATTTGTATTGAAAAATAAATCCAGCACTTTTAAAATAAGGAGGTAGTTATGGCAAACAGAGATTTAATGAGATTCAACAATGAACGTCTTTTCCCTTCTGTTTTCAATGATTTTTTCAAACCCTGGAACGAATGGTACGATTCTGATTTAATGAAAACCATAACGGTTCCTTCCGTAAATGTTAGTGAAAACGAAAAAGAATACAGGCTTACCATGGCCGCACCAGGTTTGAAAAAAGATGATTTCAAAATTGACATTGATGGCGACATCATCACCATCAGTGCTGAAACGAAAATGGAAAAAGAAGAGAAAGATGAAAAGTTCAGCCGCAAAGAGTACAGCTACAAAACCTTTAGCCGCTCCTTTACCTTACCAGAATTTGTAAACAGCGATAAAATTGAAGCTGTTTATGAAAATGGTGAATTAAAACTGATGCTCCCTAAAAAAGCTGAAGTTAAAAAGACTACTGCAAAACATATTGCAGTTCATTAACAACAGGTCTACTGTGCCGGTTTTTTAATATCCCTGCCGCTTTTTGGCGGCAGGGATATTAAACAGATTAAGTGATTATTCTAAATATGTTGGTTGGTTTCTTGTAAGCTATCTCCAAATGATAGCAAAAAGTAAAAGCCCCCTTCTCCAGGGGGCTTCTTTATTAAATAGCGAATATTGAAAAGTGAAACTACCTGCGTTTATCACCAGCTTAATTTTCCCTGGTAATAGTCGAGCACTTTAGTTCGAAGCACATATTCATATTTTGACTGTGTGAGATTTAATTTTGCCCGGTCTAAATTATTTTTCACCTGCAGGTATTCCACAGAATTAATTACACCATTTTCAAATCGTACTTCGGCAGCTTTAAAGGATTCTTCCAGTGCAGTAACCTGGTTTTGGAATGACTGGTAACGGTTATAAGCTGCGGTCATATTAAAGTACGCCTGCTCAATATTTTGACGCAGCTGAATCTTAGTATTGTCAGAAATCAGCTGTGTGTTTTTGTAAGATATCTGCGCCAGCTTTACCTGGTTTCTTGCTCTTAAATTATTGGCAATCGGAACTCTTAATGCCAAACCAAAATTGGTGTAAAGATTATTATTGTATTGTTTACCTAAACCAAATGGTTCGCTTTTAAAATTTTGCTGTTTTACATTCAACTGATAGTTGGTGCCATTTACAGTTACATAAGAATCAGAGGTACTATAACTTTCACTCACCAATGAGCTCATTGAAGCCGCACTGGAATAGCTGGTGCCTAATCCTCCAAATAAAGCTAATGTTGGAGTGTAGTTTGCACGGGCCACTTTAATTCCTTTCTCCGCACTTTGTTTACGCAGGTCGGCAGCCTTTACTATACCAAGTTTGGCAACCGCTTCTTCATAAATTTTATCTGTTGTGCCATCGTATAAGGCTAATGCTTCATTTACATTGATACGTTCCAATGCTACCGACTCATCGTAAGGAACATTCATCAGTTGTGCCAACGTAAGTTTAGCGGACTGCACACTGTTCTGTGCATTGGTTACCGAAACTTCATCCGATGCATATTGACCTTTTAAATCAGTAAAGGTATAAGGAGCAATAGCACCTTCTTTATTTAATAAATCCAAACGCTCAACTTGCTTTCTGGTTACTTTCATTTGTGCTTTGGCTAAATCCAGCACATCTTCATTATTCAGCACCAGTAAATAACTTAATATCACATTGAGTGTAAGATTATCTTTTGCCTGCTGAAATTCCATCTTGCTTGCCTGGTAAGCCAAATTATTTTGCTTCACCTGGTTCTGCACCTGGAATCCGTTGAACAAAGGAATACTACCATTGACATTGAGATTAGAAAAATTAAGCTGCTGGTTGATATATGTATTGGTGAAAGGATTAATACTGCGTCCCTGGTTAGCACCATAGTTAATATCACCAACAATGTTCGGCAACATATTTGCCCTGGCCTGCTGCCAGTTAACTTGTGCCGATTGCATTTGCAGGTTGCTTTGATTTACCTGCAGGTTATTATTCAATGCTGTTTCCAGGCATTGCTGCAGGGTTAATGTTTTTGATTGTGCCGTTGCTGTAAATCCTGCCAATAACATTACTGCTACTAATACTTGTTTCATGTCTCTTTCTTTTTATTTATAGTTTACTCTTCTTTTTCAATTCTCCCATCCAGCAAATGAATAATACGCTTGCCATATCCTGCGTTTTTTTCGGAGTGTGTTACTTGTATTATCGTTACCCCTTCCTCATTCAATTGCTTAAATAAATTCATTATCTCTTCACCTTGTTTGCTGTTGAGGTTACCAGTTGGTTCATCTGCCAGGATTAATTTTGGTCTTGCTATCAATGCTCTTGCTATACCAACTAATTGCTGTTGTCCACCGCTGAGTTGTGTTGGAAACAAATCTTTCTTCCCCACAATATTGAAGCGGTCTAATATATCTGCCACCATTGCTTTTCTTTCACTTGATTTTACATCCTGGTAAATGAGCGGCGTTTCAATGTTTTCATATACGGTTAGCTCATCAATTAAATGATAAGCCTGGAACACAAAGCCGATATATTGCTTGTATAAATTGGAACGTTGCTTTTCTTTCATCCGGTGTACTTCCTCATGAAAGAAACGGTATTCACCTTCATTAAATTCATCGAGCATACCAATTACGTTCAGTAACGTGGATTTGCCCGAACCGGATGGCCCCATAATGGAAAGAAATTCTCCTTCATTTACTGTTGCGTTTACATCTTTTAAAATAAAATTGGGCTTTCCACCCACCATTACCCATTTTGAAATTTTCTTTAGTTCGATCATTGTTAGTAGCTGCGAGTTATGAGCTTCGAGCTTCGAGCCTTTATTATCAATTTAAATTTAGTTTTGTTCCAAAAGTCCCCCTTCGGGGGAATTAGGGGGCTACTCCGTTCTTAAACTTTTTACCGGGTTTTCAAAGGCTGTTTTTAATATTTTAAAACTAAGTGTGATAATGGCAATCAGTATCATCAGCACAATGGTTACAGCAAACACCCACCAGCTTATGCTGGTACGGTAAGCAAAACTCTGCAACCATTTATTTGCGGCATACCATGCCAAAGGTGCGGCAATAATAAATGCTATCAATACTAACTTAATAAAATCATTACTCAGCAAAGTAAACAACTGCATAACCGAAGCACCCAACACTTTTCTTACACCCATTTCTTTATATCGAAGGTTGGTGGTATAAATCACCAAACCCAGCAACCCTAAACAACTGATAAAAATTGCTAGCCCGGTGGCCCATTTTAGTAACCGTGAAATATCCTGCTCACTTTTATAAAACTTAGCAATTACTTCGTCCACAAAATTATACCTGAACTCTTCACCGGGATAAATGGCTTTGTATTCCTTTTCTACCTGGCTGATCGTATTCTTCCATCCGTCTGCTTCGGTAGTTGGTTTTAATACAATATGAAAAGCTCCTTGTCCGTAAGCATCAGTTGTGTAGACTAATGGTTTGATTGGACTATGTAAAGAACGGGCATAAAAATCATTGATTACACCAACAACCGGCAGGGGTCTGTCTCCCCTGTTCAGCATTTTACCAATAGCCTCCTGAGGATTTTTAAATCCAAGAAACTGTGCATAATTAGCATTGATAACATAACCGGTGGCGCTGTCAGCAGGAGTTAAAAACTTTCCGGCCAGCAGTTTCATATTATAAATCTTAAAATAGTTTTCATCAGCATACTTTACTTCCACAGTTGTTTCAATATCTTTTTTACCATCGTTATATTTAATTGTACTTACTGAATAACCATTGGCAGCAGGAGCAGAACCTGCCAGGCAAATTTTTTCAATACCCGGTATTGCTTCCAGTTTATGCAATAAAGCATTTCTGGTTCCCTTTGCCTCTTTAATATTTCTGGCAGGTGATGGCGTTTGTATTGCAACAATCCCATCTTTTCTGAACCCAAGGTCTTTATTTAATACAAACCGAATCTGCTTGCTAACCATCAGTGCCACTATAATAAATGATTGCGCCACTACAAACTGTGTAACCGTTAAAGATTTTCTTAACCAGGCCCTTCTTGTATTTCCAGAAATAGTTACTGATTGATTTTTTAGTACCTGCACCGGTTTGTATTTAGATAAAATGACAGCAGGATAAAAACCGGAAAACAAACTAACTGTCAATACAAGAATGGCAATAAACACTATCACATTGGTTTGATATAACATGCCGGTATTTAACGCTGGCGGAATAAAATTTGCAAATACTTTTAATAGCCATGGTACTAAAGCCAGCGATAATAAAGTAGCTGTTACCGTTAATATAAAAGTTTCACTGATGAACTGGAACAACAACTGCGTGCGGGAACTACCCATTGTTTTTCTTATGCCTACTTCTTTGGCTCTTTGTGCTGCCTGTGCGGTTGTTAAGTTGATAAAGTTGATACAACCTAATAATAACAATATTACAGCTACAGTCAATAATCCGTACAATGTTGGTAAATGTGCCTGCCTGTCTGTAAAACTTCCGTAATCCGGGTTAAAGTGAATATCTTTTAAATTTTGCAGGCTGAAAGTCATTTTCAAAAAAGCATCTTTTTGATGTTTATCAAACATGGTTTGCACCTGTTTCTCAATATTGAATTTTGTAACCCCTTTGTTGAGTTTAATAAAAAACTGAGAAGAAGAACTGATACTGCCCCACTCTTCTAATCCCATTACATCTTTAATTCCACTTGATGTAATAGTGCTGTAAGAAATAAATTCTTTAAATATAAAATCGGTAGGTGCCTCGATATCTTTTACCACACCGCTTACAGTCATTTTAATGGAGTCGTTATATATAATTGTCTGCCCCACCACTTTTGAAACATCAGTATAAGGGAAATAAGTTTTTGCACGGCTTTGCGTTAATACCACACTAAACGGTTGCTCTAAAGAATTTTGCTGCGAACCGGCCAGCCACTCATAAGGTGTTATTTTAAAATAATTATTATCGGCAAAAATGATATCGCTTTGTTTACGAAATACAGCAGGTTTATTTACACCGGCAATTGGTATGCTAATATTCATATCCCCGTTCTGTAAATTAAAGGGGGCAAAAATTTCCACCCCAGTAATTTCTTTTTTTGAAGCTTCTTTCAACGGCATAGGCACACCCGATAATTTAATATCCTGGTCAGGAAACTTCATATTGGCCACCACCCGGTAAATACGATCGCTGTCTGGTTGAAATTTATCAAACCCAAAATCGTAAGACACAATGAGGTAAATAACCAGCGAAGCACTGATACCAATAGCCAGTCCGCTGATATTGATAAAGGAAAAAACCTTGTTTTTCCAGAGTGTCCTGATGGCTGTTTTAAAATAATTCTTCAGCATAAAAGCGATTCTTTTAGCATGTTTACCCTATATTTTCAACAGCCGTGCCAATGTGCAAAGCCTTACCTGGCAAGGGTTTTAGCAGGAGTAAAATAAAAAGTGTACGAAAACGGACAGTTTTTGTCCAGTTCCGTACACCGTTGAACAGTTGGTATGGTTAGGGTGGTTATTCTGTTCTTAATGATTTTACAGGATTAGTCACAGCTGCTTTGATAGCCTGCATGCTAATGGTGAATAAAGCGATCAATACAGCCAGGGTTCCTGCAATAGCAAAAATCCACCATGCTATATTTACACGGTAGGCAAAATCCTGTAACCATTTATTCATAACCAACCAGGCAACAGGGAAGGCAATAACTGATGCGATAATTACCAATTTTAAAAAATCGGCTGATAACATGGTGGTTATTTTTCCTGTGCTGGCACCCAAAACTTTTCTGATGCTGATTTCTCTTTTACGTAAATGAGTAGCATACGCTGCTAATCCCAATAAACCAATGCAGGCAATAAAAATGGCAAGCACTGAAAAAATGGTAAATACTTTTTGTGTTGTTTGTTCTGCTTTATACTGGTCGGCTAAGGATTGATCAAGGAAGTAATAATGAAATGGTCTTTCTTTTACAAATTTTTTCCAGCTGTTTTCTAATGAGCTTAAAACTGATTTAAACTGATCACCATTAATTCTTAAGGCAACCAATCCTGCAAAGCCACCAAACTTTTTATTGTTACTAAATACAAGCGGGGAAATTGGTTCATGCAAAGAATGAAAGTGAAAGTCTTTTACTACACCTAATACCGTATATACATAAGGAGAGCCATCCGGAGCATTTAAGAAATCATCGCTGGTTGTAAGTCTTGCACCTATTGGTTTGGTAAGACCAAGTTCTTTAACTGCTCTTTCATTTAATACTACACCTAATGTATCAGTAGAAAAATCTTTTGAAAAAAATCTGCCTTCTTTTAATTCAAGTCCGAGTGTTTTGGCAAAATCTTCATCTACTATTATTCCTCTTCCGGTCATTGGAGATTTTGTTCCCTCAGGCTGATAAGAAACACCAAAGAAATTTTGATTACCCGGTAATGTGCTTGTTCCGGTAGCAGACTGAACACCTGATAACCCTTCAACTTCTGTTTTAAAAGCAGTTAATTGTTTATCGAGCAAATCAGTTCTCTCAATAACAATTACATGATCTTTTTTAAATCCTAATTTATCGCCCAGCATAAAAGTCATCTGGTAATTCACCACAATGGTGGCTATAATTAAGATTACAGAAATAGCAAATTGAAATACCACCAATCCATTACGCAGCATCAAACCGGCCCTATTAGATTTGAATCGTCCTTTTAAAACTTCAATTGGGTTAAATGAAGAAAGTATAAATGCAGGATATAACCCGGCTATAAATCCTGTTACTACAGCAAAGCCGGTAAAAATTAATATCCATTGCGGTTGTAAAAAGTAAAGAACACTCATTTCCTTACCCGATAATTTATTAAACACCGGTAGCAGTAAAACAATCAATCCAAAAGCAACAAGCATACTGATAAAACTTATTATCACCGATTCTGTTAAAAACTGGCTCATCAGTGCTTTCCGTTCTGAACCAAATGTTTTTCTTATACCAACTTCTTTTGCTCTTTCTACTGAACGGGCAGTAGATAAGTTTACAAAGTTGATGCAGGCAAGGAAGAGAATAAATACGGCTACAATTGCAAACATATACACCGCTGTCATACTACCATTGGGTTTGAACTCTGCTTCGAGGTCAGATATCAGATGAATTTTTTTCAATGGTTGCAGAAAATAACGGTATCCATTTCCTGCTTTTGCAAAATCTTCCCAGCTCTGTGCAAAGTTTTTTGATATTTCACCGGCAACATATTTCTTAATGATCTCAGGAAATTTTGCTTCTAATGATTTATAAGAAGCATTTTTGTTTAAGAGCAGGTAAGTTTGTGCAGAGAAATTAATATAATTAGGTCTTTTTATAAAAGGGAAAGTATTATCAGATAATAAAATGTCAAATAGAAAGTGGGAATTCTCAGGCCAGTCTTTTACTACAGCAGTAATTACAAAGTGATTGGTGCTATCGTTATTGCCATCTGTTTTAAATTCTTTACCTACTGCATCAGATGCAGAACCAAAATATTTATTTGCAGCAGTTTCTGTTACTACAGCTGAATTAGGTTTTGCTAAAGCAGTGGCCGCATCGCCAAACAAAGTATTAGCAGTAAAAACATTGAAAAAATTAGTGTCTACCGCCATTACTCTTTTTTCTTCAAATACTTTATCACCGAATTTGAGAAAAAAATTTCCGTTACCACCAAAGTTGAATACTCTGGTATAATCCAGTACTTCAGGATATTCTGTTTTAATGGCTTCGCCTATTGACTGTGGTATAATTGCATAAGAAGTGGAGCGGCCAGGATAGTATCGTTCCAGTGCAACCCTATAAATACTGTCCCCCTTTTTATGCTGTGTATCGTAACTGAGTTCGCTTTGTATAAACAAAACAATAAGCATACACACCGTCATGCCGGTAGCTAAACCCAGTACATTAATAAGTGTAAAACCTTTTCTTTTTAAAAGGTTTCGGATAGCAACTTTGAAATAATTTTTAATCATAAAAATGATTTTGATTTTACAAATTGTTTTTCCAAAAGAACTATTATTTATTCTGTTCGTAAACTTTTTACCGGGTTGGTCAATGCTGCTTTTATAGCCTGCAGACTTACTGTAAATAAAGCAACAAGTAATGCGGCAATACCAGATAAAGCAAATACCCACCAGCTGATATTTACTTTATAAGCAAAATCTTTTAACCAGTCATTCATAAACCACCACGCCAGCGGGAATGCAATGATTGCTGCCATTGCAACCATTTTTACAAAACCTTTTGATAACAAACCAACGATACTACCCACACCTGCCCCTAAAACTTTTCGTACACCAATCTCTTTTGTTCTCCTTACTACAGCTAATGTTGCTAATCCAAATAGTCCCATACAGGCGATGAATATGGAAAGAATGGATGCAATTTTTACAATGGCATTAGTGCGTTGTTCAGATTTATATTGTGCTGCAATACTTTCATCTAAAAACTTATAATCAAAATCCTGGTTGGGAACAACGGTTTTCCAGGCTTTTTCCAGTACTGCCAGGTTAGCCACTGCATTAGCTGTTTTCATTCTAACAGATATTCTTGGTTGCGGAGGGAAATCGTAGCTGATATTTTCTGAACGGCGAAAAGCTGAGTCGGGCATCACTACCATCATTAGCGGCCGAACCTTTGTATGTAATGACTGGTAATTAAAATCTTTAACTACACCCACAATTTGCTGATCAAATTTTCCCGGAAGTTTTTTCCCAACCGGGTTTTTTAATCCAAATTCGTTAACAAATGCTTCGTTCACCAGTGCACTTTGGGTCAAATCTGCCTGGTTAGTTGCATCCAAACTCCTCCCTTCTTTTAATTTTATACCCATTGTTTTAATAAACTCCGGCATTACAGCATTAAACTGAAAACTATGATATACTTTTTTATCGTCCGTAATACCCATTTCAATCCATGCATTTTCATTAAAGCTGTAAAGAGAAATAGCAACATCTGCCACTTCCGGATGTTTTAATAATTCTGTTTGGTACAACTGTGCCAGGCTCAATCCTTCTTTTCTTGATTTATTGGTAGGGACTACAATAACTTGCTTCTTAGTATAACCAAGGTCTTTATTTTGAAGAAATTTCATCTGCTGGCTAATTACAATAGTGCAAACGATCATTGCAATAGAAGCAACAAACTGACCAACTACCAAACTTTGACGCAGCCAGTTATTACCCTTCATTTTTAATTTTCCTTTCAATACCTCTATCGGTTTAAAACCGGAAAGAATGACGGCGGGATAAATACCAGCGATAATTGCTATAGTCGCCATCAGCCCGGTACAGAAAAAAATTAAACCAAAGTCAAATTGAATACTAAGATTTCTGTCGGTAAGGTTATTAAATGGTTTTAAAAATACAAATGCCAGTACAATACCAATTACAACTGAAAATAAAGTCAGCAAAAAAGCTTCACCCCAAAATTGGCGAATCAGTTGTCTTCTTTCTGCCCCCATAACTTTTCGTACTCCGACTTCCATAGCTCTTGAAGAAGAGCGGCCAACAGATAATGTGATAAAGTTTATACAGGCAACCAATAATAACAAAATACCTATAGTAGATAATATATAAGAATATTTTGGGTTGCTGATGGGTTCATTACCTGCCGGCAAACTGGTATCTAAATGTATAGCTGTTAATGGCTGTAATCGTAAATTAAATGCCCCTTCCTTGTAATCTTCGCCTAACTGCGTTTTAATCATGGCAGGGAACTTTGCCTCCAGGGCCGCCATATTCGTCTTTTCTTTCAGTACTAAATAAGTTTCGCTTTGTACATTAAACCAACTGGTGAATGCATTAGGCCCAAACATATATTTTGCATTAGCATACGGTATTAAAAGTTTATAGCGTATACTGGATTCTTCGGGGTTGGGTTCTGCTATACCGGAAACAGTAAATAAAATTTTCTCGTCACCAACTTCAATCAGCAACTGTTTTCCTATGACATCAGCATTATTCCCAAAATATTTCTTTGCAATTTCATTTGTAAGTATAACCGAACTGGCATTGGGAAATGGATTTTCTTTATCGCCCTGCAACAGTTTAAAATCAAAAACCCGGAAGAAAGTAGAATCCACCATCCGGATATCTTCATTAAAACTATTATTGCCAACTTTTACAAGCCTGTTAAATGCAAATACCCGGCAACTGCTTTCTACTTCAGGATAGGCTTGTTGTATTACTGATGCCATTGAAAGCGGCGTGACAGTATTAACAAAATCCTGTCCCTCATACTTTTCGTGTTGTGACACCCTGTAAATCCTGTTTACTTTATTGTGAAACTGGTCGTAACTGAATTCACTTCGTACAAAAAGCATAATGAGAAGGCAACAGGTAATACCCACGGCTAACCCTAAAATATTAATAGCTGTATACGTTTTGTAGCGCAGCAAATAACGGACCGCTACTTTCAAATAATTTTTTAGCATACCGGTTATTTTAAGATGAGTTATATCAATAATCCCTGATGACCGATCTATTCCATCCTTAAGCTTTGTACAGGATTGGCCAATGCTGCTCTCAACGATTTATATCCCACCGTAACCCAGGCAATTAATATAGAAGCAGCAATAGCAACAGCAAAAACACCCACACCTATATTGATGCGGTAAACAAAATCCTTCAGCCAGCTATTCATTAAATACCATGCTGCCGGTGCTGCTAATAAAAAAGCAATAGCAATAAGGACAGTAAATTCTTTGCTGAACAAATACATGATGCTTTGCACACTGGCTCCTAATACTTTCCGTATTCCCACTTCTTTTGTTTTTTGTACCACCATAAAAGAAACCAACCCGTATAAACCAAGGCAACTGATAAAGATGGCAAGGGCTGCATAAATTTTATACATCAGACTTAACCGCTGCTCCTGTTCGTAATAGCGGTTAATGCTATCGTCAAGGAAATTGGAATTATAAACATACTCGGGGAAATATTTGTCCCACAGTTGCTGAATTTCAGTATTGCTTTTTAAAAGGTTGTTGCTGAAAAGTTTTATTCCGGCTGATTGATAATACTTAAGTTTTGGCGAGATAACGATTGGTACTACTGCTTCTTTTAATGATTGTTGCTTAAAATCTTTTACCACACCCACCACTGGCATTGGTTCTCTTCCTCCTAAGCGGAACAATTTACCAATAGCATCCTGCGGATTTTTCATACCGCATTTTTTTAATAGGGTTTCATTTACTACATATTCACGGCAGGTATCGCTTGCTTCATAAAAGCGGCCGGCTAGCAATTTTAAACCGTATGTGTTAGCATAATTTTCATCACCCATTTTAAGGCTTACACTAAAATCTTTGTCCTCCATTTTATCAAAAGCAAAATTGCTTTGCCAGGAATTACCACTGCTGGGTGCATCTAAACCAAAACTCACCAGTTTAACATCACTGCGGCTGAGTAATTCTTCTTTAAATACTTTTATTCTTGAATGGGTAATACTATCACTGTTCATTTGTAACATCAATACTGATTCTTTATTAAAACCCAAATCGGCAGTACGGATGAAATTCATCTGGCTTACAGCAATGATAGTAGCAATAATAAATATTTGTGAGAATGAAAACTGTAAAACCACCAGTGCCCTCCGCAAAGAAATACTGCCTACCTTGGTGGTATTGATTTTGCTTTTTATTGCCTCTACCGGTTTAAACTTGCCCATGATAAATGCAGGGTAAATTCCTGAAAGAAGAATAGTAACCAGTGTTATCAATAAAATGAAAACAATGCTTCCGGTATTAAATAAACTAAGTGTACCCTGTGCTGCAAAAATATTTTTTACATAAGGCAATGCGATATAAGAAAGCCCTGATGCAATAACGGCTGCTGTGATAACTAACATACCCGTTTCAAAAAACACCTGGGTGCGTAATTGTGTTTTACTGCTCCCCATTACTTTTCTTATACCAACTTCTTTGCTGCGGGTAACCGCCAATGCTGTAGAAAGATTTACAAAATTGATGCAAGCCATAAGTATCACCAATAGTCCTACAAAAGCGAGTGTATATAAAGAACGCCTGGTGGTGATATGATCACCATTATTACTCAGCTTGTCATCAAAATGAATTTTGCTTAATGGTTGTAAGAAATGAGTACGTGTACTTTTCTTGTTTTTATCATACTTTCTTTCAAAGGAATGAAGTTCTTTATCAAGGGCCGGTATATTGGCTTTTTCCGGCAACAATACATACACCTGGTGGTTACTTGTATTGGAGCCCCAGTCTGTTAAAGGCCATCCGTTTCCATCATGTGCAATAAAGCCGGCATAAGAAGCAACAATTTTAAAAGGGAAATCACTGTTCTCCGGCACATCATCAAATACCGCCGCCACCTGTAAATCATAATTTGAATTATCAATGTTGATGCGTTTGCCCGCTGCTTCTTTCCAACTGCCAAAATATTTTTCAGCTATGGATTTACTTAAAGCCACACTGTTTACATCCTTCAGTAAGGAAGCATTTCCTGTCAAAAAGTTTACTTCAAACATCTGCATCAATTCCGGTTCTCCGTAAAACAAACCCGTTTCTTCCCTGAATTTTTTGTTGTTTGATTCAGCTGAATTTTGTTTTACTGTTACCTGCACACCATTATTCTGCATCATTTCAGTAAACGTGTATTGAGGGTAATCCTGCCGCAAATATTTTATTAAAGGAAAAGGAACACCAGCAGTATAATGTTCACCCGCTGCATCCACATCTTTTGTTACAATTTGATGGATGTTTTTGTAATTTTTTAAATGTTTATCGTAACCGGTTTCGTACTGAATAACAAGAAACACTATAATACAGGCCGCCAGTGCCACGGACAATCCCAATATATTCAACAATGCATGTTTCCGGTTTTTTACCAGGTTCCTGAAAGTTGTTTTTAAATAAGTCTGAATCATATCCAATCCTGTTTAGGTATAAAAATCTCAACCTCCATGCCAAGCACAAAACCCTTACCAGGAAAGGGTTTTGTAATAAAGCAATATAAAAGTGTACGTTTTCGTACACCTTGTGTTTGAAAGCGGACAGGCAGTATAATAATCTACTCTGTTCTTAATGATTTTACCGGGTTGGCAATGGCTGCACGTATTGCCTGGAAGCTTACTGTTATCAATGCTACAGCAATTACCATTATCCCCGCAACTGCAAATATTTCCCAACCTAATATTATCCTGTAAGGATAATTTTCAAGCCACTTGCCTGCAGCCAGCCACGCAAGCGGCATTGATATGAACAGTGCAATTGTCACCAATTTGATAAAACCTTTTGAGAGTACCGCTACAACGCTTTGGACCGAAGCACCAAGCACTTTGCGGATGCCGATTTCTTTGGTTCTTTTTTCTGCCGACAGCACCGACAAACCAAAAAGCCCAATGCAGGAAATGAAAATGGTAAGTATGGCGCTGAAAAACATTATTTGCTTCCACTTTGCTTCTGCTTCATAGTTCTTACGGTTTTTTTCACTCATGAAAACATAACTGTAAGGTGTTGCCGGGAATAATTTCTTGTAAGCCGCTTCAATATACTTCAGGCTTGCTGTCTCTGTGTTTGGTTTTATTTTAATAAACGCAGTTCCATAACTGTTGGCTGGTTTCATGGTAAACAACTGTGGGTTTATTTTTTGGTTGAGCGACTGGAAGTGGTAGTCTTTCACTACTCCTATCACTGTATATTTTTCATTATTGTCGTAGTTGAAGTTTACAATTTGTCCAATGGGGGTTTTCCAGCCGGCATTCTTTACAAAAGCTTCATTTACCAACACAGCATTACCCGAATCGGAAGGAAAGGCTTTTGAAAAATTTCTTCCCTGCAATAATTGTATTTTCAACAACGGAATATAATTTTCATCAATCGTTTCATAAGCAAACTGGATGGTTGAATCGCCGTTTACTTTTGCTGCTGTTCCCCAGGATCCTCCGTTCTTAAATGCCACATCGGTTATGTTACCACTTTTAACCAATTCATTTTTTAATAAAGCCGCCTGCTCCCTTGTTAAATTTTGTTTACCCACAGTGACAAGATTAGTATCGTCGTAACCCAATTTTTCAGTGATGAGAAAATTGAATTGTGAATAGATAGTAAAAGTGGCAATAATTAAAAACGAAGCCAGTGAAAATTGCAATACCACCAGTGTTTTTTGTAAATAATTTTTACCTCCAAGGTTAAACCTGCTGTACAATGTTTGCACAGGATTGTAGCCCGACAAAACCAGCGCCGGGTAAAACCCTGCCAGTAAAGCAGTAATAAGAAACAGTAAAATATATCCGGCCACTAACCTTGCATCAAACAAATAAGAAAGCGCCAATGTTTTATAGGAAAGATTATTAAACACAGGCAGCACCAGTTGAACAATAAGTATGGCAAGTGAAAAAGCGAAAAAGCAAATAAGAAATGACTCGCCAAGAAACTGCAGGATGAGTTGCTTTCTTTCACCACCCACCACTTTGCGGATGCCGATTTCCTTTGCACGGCGTACCGACCTGGCAATGGTAAGGTTTATAAAATTGATAGAAGCAATGAGTAAAATAAACAAGGCAATTCCTGAAAGGATATATGAATAAACAGGATTGCTTGCATCCACCAGCCCGTTCTGGGCGGGAAGTTCTTTACTCAAATGCATATCGGTAAACGGCTGAAGGTGATATTCACTTTTCCACCCCAGCACATCATCTCCAAACTTTTTTTGTAAGGAGGTTAATGCATCTTTTGTATCTGCATTATAAAACCGGTTCATTTTCTCCTCTGTTGTTTGCAGGTTGGTACCCGGGGGAACCAGCACAAAAGTGTTTAAATAAAAATTGAACCAGTTCTCACTGTTAAGTGCATCTTCTTTCGGGTCCTGCAGTGGCAGCAGGATACGAAACTTAATGGATGAATTTTGCGGGCATCTTTTTGCAATGGCAGTAACAGTATAAGGAATGAATTGATCGTTTTTCTTTATCATTACAAACTTACCCACTGCATCTTTGGTAGCAAATTGTTTTACGGCTTCCTCTTCAGTCAGTACAACTGAATGCGGTTCTTTTAAACAGTCCTTTACACTTCCTTCTATTAAAGGAAAACTAAAAACAGAAAAGAAATTAGCGTCAACATACAACAGTTCTTTCGAAGTAACTTCTGTGGCATTTTTAAAATCTTCCTGTCCGCTCTGCACACGAACAAAAGATTTTATTTCAGGCACATTAGCGCTGAAGCGGGGACCCTGCAGGTTACCCGTATTGCCATCTTTGGTTCCTTTGCTTCCGTCTTTATTTATTCCCTGCGTTGTTATACGATAGATATGGTTAACGCTTGTATGAAAGCAGTCGTAGCTTACTTCATCTTTTACATAAAGTATGATGAGCATAGCACAAGCCAGGCCAATGCTTAAACCCGACACATTAATGACTGTGTAAATTTTATTACGCAATAAATTACGCCAGGCGATTTTAAAATAGTTTTTAAACATAGCAGTTGGTTTATGTTTGATTTATGATGTATGATGTTTGGTATAAATTTTAATTTATTCGATTCTTAAACTTTTTATAGGATTTGCTACTGCTGCTTTTAGTGCCTGGAAACAAATTGTAAAGAGAGCAATCGCCAGCATTAATATTGCAGCAAAGGCAAATATTTCCCAGCCAGGTGATATCCGGTAAGAAAAATCCTGCAGCCATTTATTCATCAGCCACCAGCCAATGGGTATGGAAATGATGAGCGACAGGAATACCAGTTTTAAAAAATTCTTGGTGAGCAATGCAAACACACCGGCCACCGATGCACCCAATACTTTACGGATGCCTATTTCTTTGGTGCGTTGTTCAGCCATAAAAGCAGCCAAAGCAAATAAACCCAGACAAGCCACTACTACCGCCAGTATAGAAAAACCGGTGAAGATGTATTGCATCCGCTGCACATCAATGTACATGGCTGCATAACGCTCATCTAAAAATGTAACCCGCATTGGATGATTGGGCAAAAATTGTTTCCACTTAGCTTCGATGGATGTTAAGGCTGCTTTCATATCAGCCGTTTTTATTTTTACGGAAACAATACTGTTGCTGTTGCCTAATACCATACACAACGGCTTTACCTGCTGCTTCATCGTTTCAAAATAAAAATTATCCACTACACCAATAATGCGCAGATGTTCTCCACCATTGGTGATGGTTTTACCAACAGGGTCTTTAATGCCCAGTTGATCTGCCAGTGCTTTGTTCACAACAGTAGTGGAAGAATCCGTATGAAAATCTTTGGAAAAATTTCTTCCCGCAATCAGTTTCATTCCCAGTGTGGGGATATAATTTTCATCCACTACCCAGTGCTGCAATACAAACCCATCATTTATTTGTTTTCCTTCTTCCCAAAAAGTATTGCCATTACGCTTGGTATCATTAACCGGCAGAAAATCGCTTACACTTACATTTTTCACCACTGGCAAATTCAATAATTCATTTTTAAAAGAAGTGGTTTGATCTCTTAATGCATCCGTTCCTTCAATCATCAGCACCTGGTCTTTATCAAAACCGGTTTTTGAATTGAGGATGTACTGCATCTGTTTATAGATAACCGCTGTGCCGGTAAGTAACACCACCGAAATGGTAAACTGGAAAACTACCAATGCGCTTCTCAACCTTCCATTCCTGCTTCCCAAACTTACATTCCCCTTCAGCGTATTGATGGGTTTGAAATAAGACAAATAAAAAGCCGGGTATAAACCTGCCAATAACCCAATTATTAAAGCCCCACCAATCAATGCCGGTAACAACCACCATTCTTTCCATGGCATACTTAAATGAATGCCTGCTACTTTGCTAAACATCGGCAATGCTAATACGGCGATTATAGCGCCAATAAAAAATGAAAGAAAACTGTAGAGTAATGATTCAGAAAGAAACTGGTTGATAAGATTATTACGGCTGCCGCCAATAACTTTTCTTACACCTACTTCTTTGGCACGGTTGGCAGAACGGGCAGTGGAAAGATTTAAAAAATTTATACAGGCCAGCAACAAAATAAATGCAGCAATGGCAGCAAACAGATAAACAAAACGTATGTCGCCATGCTTTGTATCGTCCTGTTCGATATTGTAAGAATATAAATGAATGTCAGAAAGAGGCTGGAGATAAATTCTTGCGTCTTTAAAACTCTCTTTCGCATTTTTTTGTCCATCGGCAGTCATGGCTGGAACCATGTATTTATCAACCACCACATCCATCATCTTTTTTTCAAAAGCAGCTACATTGGCACCGGGTTTTAACTGAACATAAATATCATAGTTACTGGCTGTCCACTGGCTTTGTTCATTATCCCAAAAACTTACGCCGGCCAATGAAATAAATCCACGATACTGCAAATGAGAATTAGAAGGGAAATCTTCCATCACACCACCAACTACAATCGGCAATTTTGGATTGTCATTAAATATCAGTCGTTGCCCTACAGGATTTTTGTTGAGGAAATATTTATCAGCCATACTCTTGTTCAGAATTACCGAAAATGGTTCCCGTAGTGCATCCTTAGTATTACCATAAATCATTTTTACATTTAAAATATCCAGCGTAGAAGTATCGGCAAATGCAAAACCCTGTTCGTAGTTATTGCTTTGTTCATCGGGTCTTCTCACCTGGTTGTTAGCACCACCAAACAATGGATTACTCATAATACGACCTGCCTTTTCCACTTCAGGAAAATCATTCAGTATTGCTTTAGCCATCGGTGCCGGAAAGGCGATACCGGAATGCACTTCACCATTTTGCTTAGCCTCTCCCACCAAACGAAAAATATGATTCCGATTGGGATTGCTGCTGTCGTAACTGGTTTCATGCTGAATAAATAAAGCAATCAGCAAACAGGCTGCGATACCAATAGCAAAGCCGCCAACATTAATGGCCGCATACATTTTTTGTTTGCGGATGTTTCGGAATGCTACTTTCACGTAATGCGAAATCATGGTTTTAATTTTTTAGTTTTTAATATTGTTCGTTTGTAAGGTGGGAACAATATTATTTTACATTGTTCATTCCGTCTTTAAACTCTTAACCGGGTTTCTAACTGCCGCTTTAATAAATTGAAAACTTACTGTAACCACTGCAATCAACACACTTAATACACCGGCTGCAATAAATATCCACCAGTTGATATCTGCCCGGTAACTAAATTGCTGCAGCCATTTGTGCATAGAAAACCACGCAACTGGTGTTGCTATTATAAAGGCCAACGCCACCAGTTTTACAAAACCTGAAGACAGCAGTACGGTTATTTGTGGTACAGATGCCCCCAATACTTTTCTCACCCCAATTTCTTTTATACGCTGGCGGGCAGCATAAGCAGATAAACCAAATAAACCTAAACAGGCTAATACAATGGCCAGTGCTGCAAACACATTAAATATTTTTCCTGTCCGCATTTCTGCTTCATATAATTTCTGGTAGTCATCATCCATAAAACGGTAACTGAAAGGCCGGTGCGGCGCAAGGCTTTTCCATTTTTTTTCAACTGCTGTAATAGTAGCAGCAATATTGTTACCATCAGTTTTAACTAATAAAATATTTGCCCATCTTTGCGGAAACAATACCAATGGCTGTATAGGTGAATGCAGCGAGGCAAAATGAAAATCCTTTATCACGCCACGCACTTCTCCCGGCCGGCTTTCATCCAAAAACATTTTTTTACCAATGGCTTCTTCGGGTTTCCAGCCCAAAGCATTGGCAGCAGATTCATTCAATATAAAATGATAATAGCATTTTGTATAATCATCTTTCGATGCATCCAGCACATCCTGTTTTGTCATTTTATTTCCGGCAATTAATTCAAGCCCGGTGGCATCCACATAATCTTCATCAACAGGATTAGCGGTTACCGCTATAGATTTTGACAAGTCGGTACCGCTCATATTATATCCGCCATTAATTTTTACCGGCGATTCATACGCTTTTGAAACCGTTTTTATATTGGGCAGGGCAAGCAGTTCGGTTTTCACCAAATCACTCTTTTCATTCAGCTTTGTATCCATATCCAGTATCAGCACATTATCACGGCTATAACCCAATTTCTTATTTTGGATCAGTTGCAATTGCTCTTTTATTATAAAAGTGGCGATGATGAGAAAAGCTGATATAGCAAACTGGAATACGATAAGCCCCTTACGTAACAAAGTACCAGAACCGGTGTTTTTAAAAGAACCCTTCAATACTTTTATTGGCGGAAAGCCGGATAACAGCATGGCAGGATAGCTGCCAGCCAGTAATGCTATTACGTTAATAAATACAAAAACAACTGCAAGCATTACAGGATTAAAAATAGATTGGTATTTTAATACGGTACCAGCTAATTGGTTAAAGGATGGTAACAGCAAATACATTAATCCAAAACTTAACAACACCGCCAATGTTGCCAGCACTGCCGACTCACTGATAAACTGCCAGAACAATTGTAAACGATATGCACCGGATACTTTACGGATGCCCACTTCCTTTGCCCTTTCTGTACTTCTTGCTGTACTGAGATTGATATAAGTAAAACAGGCGATGATTAAAATAAGTAAAGCCACGCCTGAAATAATATAGATGTATGCCATATTCCTGTTAGGAACAAAAGCATCGTATGGTGAGTGAAGATGGATTTGAGAAAAAGGTTCCAGTTCAAAATTTACTTTAAACTCATCATTGGCATTGTTTTCCTTCATCAAAGCATTTATTTTTTGCTGAAGGGGCTTTAGTGATGCACTGCTGTTCATCAGCAGGTAAGTGGTATAGTTGGCATCACTATATCTTTCTTCCTGCAAAGGGCCAAAGCTGGAAATAGAAGCCACCATGCTGTATTGAATTTGCGAATTGGCAGGACAATCTTCAATAACACCGGTAACCAGGTATGGATCCTGTTTGCTTCCCAGCAACAAGGTTTTACCAACAGGGTTTGCATCGTCAAAATATTTTTTGGCTACCGATTTTGAAACAACCACCATCTTTGGCGCTTTAAGCACATCATCTTTTGTTCCACTTAATAATTTAAAATCGAAAACATGAAAGAAGGTAGAATCAGCAAAAAGAAAATTCTTTTCAATAAATATTTTATCGTTGTATTTCACTAATCGTTCACTCCCTGTCATTCTAACACCGCTTTCCACTTCAGGAAAACGGCGCTTAAACTCGGGGAACACTTTAGTACTGGTAAAATTTTCTTTGTTACCTGCATCACCAATTTTATAATCCATTATCACCCTTACCACCCTGTTGGCCTTTGAATGAAATTTATCAAAACTTAATTCATGTACAAGGTACATTGATAACAGCAGGCAACAGGTAAGCCCAAACGACAGGCCGGTTATATTAATAAAAGAAAATGCCTTATGGCGCAATAAATTCCTAACTGCTATTTTGAAATAATTTTTTATCATAAAAATTTATTGCTTTAGGCTGCATGCTTTTAACTGATTGCCTGCAGCATTTATAATTCACTCTGTTCGCAATGACTTCACCGGGTTAGACAGCGCTGCTTTAATTGCCTGGAAGCTTACTGTTATCAATGCAATGAGTAATGCCACCACACCCGCCACCATAAATATCCACCAGCTTATATCAATACGGTATGCAAAATCCTGTAACCACTTATTCATCCCCCACCACGCAAACGGCACCGCCAATACAAATGAAAACATTACCAACTTTATAAAATCTTTCGACAGCATTGACACAATACCTGGCACTGATGCACCCAATACTTTTCTTACACCAATTTCTTTGGTGCGTTGTTCGGCCATATAAGTAGCCAGTCCAAACAAACCCAGGCAGGCAATAATGATTGCCAGTATTGCAAAGGTTAATGCCACTTTACCCACCCGTTGTTCTTCCCGGTACATATTGTCAAACGATTCATCTAAAAATTCGTAACTGAAAGGCATGCCCGGCGCCATGCGTTTATAAGTTGCTTCAATATTTTTTATCAAACCCGGGATATTTGTTGTGGCCACCCGGTATGCAGTAACCCAGCGGTTATTGCCCAAACGGAAACATAAGGGGCCAACATTTTTTCGAAGCGATTCATAATTAAAATTTTTAACCACACCTATAATAGTATATGGCAAATTAGGTTCACCAGGTCCATTGTTGGTATAGAGTTTCTTACCCACGGGGTCGTCATAGCCAATCACTTTTGCCGTGGTTTCGTTAATAATGATGGCGGATGAATCGCTGCCAAAGTCAGGTGAAAAATTGCGGCCTTTAATTATTTCCATTCCCATAGTGGGGATGTAGTTGTAATCAATGTTCCAGTTCTGCATATTAAATCCATTCTTTTCATTCATCACTGCTTCGGTTGAAAAAGTATTATCGCTCCGGGATGAATTACTTACCGGGAGGTAACCGGCAAAGGAGGCTGATTTTACCCCACTGAGTTTTGCTATTTCATTTTTAAATGCTTCCCTGCCTTCGTTGGGTACACCTGGATTGTTTACAATTAGCACCTGGTCTTTATTAAAACCGAGTTTGGTTGTTTGTATATAATTAAGCTGTTTATAAATAATTATAGTGCCGATAATTAACATGATGGAAGTGGCAAATTGAAATATTACCAAAAAATTCCTCAGGATACTTTTTTTAAAGCCGCTGTTTATTTTTCCTTTAAGTACAGTAATGGGTTGAAAAGAGGAAAGAAAAAAAGCCGGGTAACTGCCAGCGAGTATGCCCACCATTACAGGAAGCAGTAATAATACAAGTAAATATTTCGGTTGCAGCAGCGAGGAAATAAACATTTGCTTGCCGGCAATATTATTAAACCACGATAGCGATGCCCACGCAATAATAATTGCCAGCAACAATGCGAGGCAGGCCATTAGTGTGGACTCTGTAAGAAACTGGCCTATCAATGATTTTTTTTCGGTACCCAATACTTTTCGTATGCCCACTTCTTTAGCCCTTCCTGCACTGCGGGCTGTGGAAAGGTTCATAAAGTTGATGCAGGCGATAAGTAAAATAAACAATGCCACTGCTGAAAATATATATACATACTGGATGTTACCATTGGCGCTAAGCTCCACCCCTCTTGCAGAATGGAGGTGGATATCGGTTACAGGTATCAACGAATATTCCAGCCTGTTGCCTGTTTTTTCAAAATCCTTCATGCTTTCAATCTTCATAAACTGTTTTGCCTGTGGCAAAACATATTTATCAATCACCTGCGGAAAGTTTTTATTGAAAGCTTTATAATCAGTACCCGGCTTTAACAAAAGATAGGTATGAAAGTTATGGCTGAGGAAATTGCCAAACTGGTAATCCACATTATCCATTGAAAAGAAAAAATAAAAATTAAAATGCGAGTTGTGCGGCACATCTTTTATTACGGCAGTAATTTTATAAAGGGTGCTTTTATTTTCATCTGTTTCCACATTTTTTCCAATTACATCTGTACTACCAAAATATTTTTTGGCTGCTGACTCTGTAATTACAACAGTGTTGGGTTCATTCAATGCTGTTTTAGTTTCGCCAGCAATAGCGGGTAATGTAAATACACTGAAAAAAGTTGAGTCTGCATTTACCACCCTGTCTTCGTTAATAAATTCAGTTCCTTTTTTTATCAGTTTTGAACCGCTGGATGCATACAGCCGGGTATATTCTTCCACCTGTGGATAATCTTTCTTCAATGCAGCACCCATTGGGTCGGCGCTTACCGCCATATTTAAATCGGTGCCACCAAAACGTATATCCGAATTGATGCGGTAAATCCTGCCAGCCTTATCGTTGTATTTATCATAACTCAGTTCATCCACCACATACATGGCTATCATTATAAAACACGCAAGGCCCATTGCCAGTCCAATTATATTGATAGCAGAAAAACCTTTGTGCTTCCAAAGGTTCCTTAAGGCGATTTTAAAATAATTTTTTATCATAAAGCCCCCTCCATCTCCCCCAAAGGGGGAGGGTTTTTAAACACTCCGAAAAATTGCAACATCTTTCAAAGCATAACTTGTTAGAAAAATATTTATCATAGTTAATTTGATAATTACTTATGCAGGCCTCAAGTCCTCACATACCATGCAATGGGCGATGCAATTACAATGGCAATACAAACTAATTTTAAAAAATCTTTTGATAACAGTTGTGTGATGGTAAATACACTTGCACCCAGTACTTTACGTACACCAATTTCTTTTGTTCTTGTTTCCACTGTATAAGTAGCTAATCCAAACAAACCCAAACAGGCAATGATAATAGCCCAAATGGATGCCGTGGTAAACAAGCGGCTGTATTGCTGCTCGGTGATGTATTGCCGGTTAAAATTTTCATCGGCGAAATAATATTCAAACGGGTTATCAGTAAAATATCTTTTGTAAATAGTTTCCAGTTTGGCAATACTGTTCTGAAGTTTATTGGTGCTGAGGCGCAGTGAAAAATAAGCGCTGTTGTTTTGCGGATAGAATATGATGGGGTCAATAGCCCTTTGCAAACTGGTATGATGATAATTTTTAACCACGCCAATTACTTCCAGTTGCCTTTCATCCCACTGTATTTTGGTACGCAAAGCATCTTCGGCTGATGCAAAACCCAGTTCTTCAATTGCTTTTTCATTCAGCATTACTTTGCTGTTATCATTCCATTCCACACCGGTTTCTGCTTCTGTAAAATTTCTGCCGGCTTTTAATGGTATTTGATACGTATTTAAATAACGGCTGTCAATAATAGCAAAGGAATACGATTTTAATTCATCTCCTTTTTTTGAACCGGGTTGTGTAAATCCGGATGTGGCAAAATTGTATCCATTGCCCGGTATGGTGCCGCTTAATGAATAATCTTTTATAAAACTTTGCTGTGTTATATCGTTCCAGAAAGCAGTACGGCGTTGGCTGTAAGTACTGTCACGCCCCACTTCGGGCCCACGTATTATCACCAATTGTTCCGTGTTAACTCCAAGGTTTTGATTTTGCATATAATTCAACTGGCGGTAGATAAGTGCTGTTGCCAGCAGCAATGCAATGGAAATACTAAACTGAAAAACAACCAATGATTTTCGCAGTGTGGCGCCTTTGGCACTTTTATTTAATTTTCCTTTTAATGTTTCTACCGGTTTAAAGTTGGATAAACTAAATGCTGTATAAGCACCGGAAACCAATGAACCCAATAACAATAATCCCAAACCCATTATCCATACGGGGTTATTAATTAAAGAACGCAGTGAAAGTTCTTTTCCAATAATATCATTAAATAAAGGTTGAATCAATTGCACCAGTACCAATGCCATTACAAAACCAATACAATTCACCAATAAGGATTCACCTAAAAACTGGAACACTAATGATTGCTGTGTGGCCCCCACTACTTTGCGTACACCCACTTCGCTGGCACGTTTTAATGAATTGGCTGTAGATAAATTTATATAGTTGAACCAGGCAATAGCCAATATGAGTAAAGCTATTATGCCGAGTATATAAACATATTTAAGGTTACCGGTTGTTTGATAATTATCGCTGAAAGAAGCAGGCAGGTGAACATTGGCAAAAGGCTGCAGCCGGAAAACAATCCCGTCTTTATCTTTTTTTAGTTCATTGCGGAGACTGATTAATTTTTGTTCTGTCTTTTTATAATCGGCCCCATCGCTTAATAAAAAATAAGTGTTGATGTACTGGCTGCTGAGGTTATCTAATCGTGCCCAGCCATTATCATTGAGATTGGCAGGATTTTTTAAAGTTTCTAATGAGAACACCAAATCGTAACGGATATCGGAATTGGCGGGGATTGAAAAAACACCTTCAACAGAATAAGTTGCTTTTCCAAACTGGTTAAACAGTACCAGTGATTTTCCAACAGGGTTTTCATTTGCAAAATATTTTTTTGCACCGGCTTCCGATAGAAAAACAACATTGGGTTTTTTAAATTCAGCCGCATTTCCTTTTAGTACATTAAAACTAAAGAACTGGAAAAAATTACCTTCTGCATAACCCATATTAACTTCACGAAAAGTGGCATCTTTCTTATCGCTGCGCTGCACAATGCCCTGGCCCACTCCTTCTTCAAAACGGCAATAATCTTTTATCTCCGCAAAACTTTCTTTTGCTTTTTGTGCCCAGCCGGGTTCCACCTGCGGCCATGTTTGTCCTTTGGTATTTTCGTTAAGCAGGCGGTAAATGGAAGAAATATTTTTATGAAAACCATTTACACTTTTTTCAAAACTTACATATTCAAGAATGAGTAAAAATGCAGCAATGCCCATTGCCAGGCCGGAAATATTGATAAAGCTGTAAAGTTTATTACGCTTTAAATTCCTGAAAGCAATTTTAAAATTATTTTTGAACATAAAGCCCCCTCCATCTCCCCCAAAGGGGGAGGGTTTTTAAACACTCCGAAAAATTGCAACATCTTTCAAAGCATAACTTGTTAGAAAAATATTTATCATAGTTAATTTGATAATTACTTATGCAGGCCTCAAGTCCTCGCAATAATTACCAGTGTTAAAAAATCTTTGGAGAGCATACTCGTAATGCTGAATACTGATGCGCCCAATACTTTTCGTACACCAATTTCTTTTATCCTTGTTTCGGCCATATAACTTGCCAGGCCAAACAATCCGAGGCAGGAAATAAAAATGGTTAAGAAAGCAAAGAGACCTGCCAGTTTACCGGTGCGTTTTTCATTGTCAAACTTTTTTGCATACTGCTCATCCACAAACTTGTATTCAAATGGATAACTGGGATTGTATTTTTTAAAAATAGTTTCTGCAGCGGCCAGGTTTTCTCTTGTACTTTTTACCGTATTGAATTTTAACTGCACCACATTAAACCAACCTGCGGCTCCTTCAATAATCATGGGTTCTATGGGGTGGTAGGGTGATTTTAAAATAAAATCTTTTACCACACCCACTACATGCCATTTTTTTCCATTGTCCAAAATAATTTGCCCAAGCGGTTCAGTAAACTTCATGTGCTTTACAGCCGATTCATTTAACAACATAGCAAATGAGTCGGTAGGATATTTATCCAGGTCAATATCCCTTCCTTTAATTATTTGCAGACCGGCTGTTTTACAAATGTCATCGTCAGCACAATAACGGTCAATTACTGTTTTATCATTAGGGTCTTTGCCCTGCCACTCAAAGCCCCAAGTGTTGCTCCAGCCCTCGGTAATGGGTGCACTCGTTTTAGTAACAGATGTGGCAATACCGTTGCTCAGCAATTCATTTTTTATTAAAGGATAATTTTTTTCCATGTCACCTTCTAAAAAAGAAAACACGAGGTTATCTTTTGAATAACCTGTTTGCCTGTCCTGTGCATTCAGTAATTGCTGCCTTACGATGATGGTTCCTATAATAAGTATAATGGCAAATGCAAATTGTGTTACCACTAAAACTTTTCGTGGTGTTACTAATGCATTTACTTTTTTAAAGGTGCCTTTTAATACAGCCACCGGTTTAAAGCCTGAAAGATATAATGCAGGATAACTACCGGCCAGCAAACCGGTAAACAAAATAACACCCACTCCTGCCAGCCAAAAACGGTAATCGGAATAATTGATGGATAATTTCTTCTGCACTAAGTCAGCAAAGTATGGAAGCGAAATGGATATGATAATTAAAGCAAATACACCGGCTATAAAAGAAATTAAAATGGATTCGCCAAGGAACTGGCCGATGAGTGATTTTTTTTCTGCACCCACTACTTTTCTTATGCCCACTTCTTTTGCCCGTTTTTCACTTCTTGCTGTGGAAAGGTTCATAAAGTTGATACAGGCAATGAGGATAATAAAAATAGCGATGATGGCAAAAAGGCGGATAGTTTCAATACGGCCGCCACTTTCTTTTCCATTATCAAATTTTCCATACAAATAAGAACGGCTGATGGGGTAAAGAAAGGTTTCCATCTTAGGCGATTCTTTATCATACTTGCTCCTCAGTGTTTTTATTTTGGGAGTAATGGAAGCAAGGGTGGTTTCTTTTTTTAATTGTACAAATGTGTTGGTTGAATTGTTGCCCCAAAATTCATCATCCCATCCTTTGGTACGCATGTAAGACCAGGGAATTAAATATTCAAAATCAAACTGTGTATTGGTGGGGATGTCTTTTAACACACCGGTTACTGTAAAATTATCCTGGTTGTCAACTAAAAAAGTTTTACCAACCGCTTCTTCATTACCAAATAATTTTTTAGAAAGTGATTCGGTTATTACTATGGAATAGTTATTATTTAAAACTGTATTGGCATTTCCTTTAATCAAAGGGAAACTGAACATCTTTAAAAAACCAGAATCAACAAAATGGCCCGTTGCTTTTAGTTTTTTATCACCAATAGTAAAAAGCAATGGCTGTGGCCAGTTAACCCTAACTACTGTTTCCACTTCTGGATAATCCTGCTGAATAGCTTGTGCCATTACTTTGGGCGTGGTATTCCAGCACCATGTTTTTCCTTCATGCACATCAGCATTATACACGTTGTATATCCTGTTGGCGTTGGTATGAAAACGATCATAACTCACTTCGTTCAATAACCATACAATGATTAATGATGCGGCTGCAATACCAATGGCCAACCCTGAAATATTGAGAAAGGAAAAACTTTTGTTTCTCCATAAATTTCGCCAGGCAATTTTTAAATAACTCTTAATCATATCTCTGGTTTTAGTCAATACAATAGTGCTTGCGTGATGGACGAAAATAAATGTAACCGGCTAACCGGTTCATTTTTTAAAACAATCTCATTCAGTTTCTCTATGCCAATAATACGTCAGGATTACAAGTCCCCCTTTGGGGGATTTAGGGGAACTATATCAATATATTTTCTGTTACGGCATGTCCATCCAGCATACGTATAATACGGTGGCTGTAACGGGCATCATGTTCACTGTGTGTTACCATTACAATGGTGGTTCCTTTTTCATTCAATTCCGTTAAAAGCTGCATCACTTCATTACCGTTGCTGCTGTCAAGGTTACCGGTAGGTTCATCCGCTAAAATTAATTTCGGATTGTTAACCACTGCTCTTGCAACGGCCACCCTCTGCTGCTGACCACCACTCAACTGCTGCGGATAGTGATTGCGGCGGTGCATGATCTTTAAATTGTCCAGCACTTCTTCCACACGTTTTTTTCTGTCGGTAGCTTTTACATTATTATAGATCAACGGAAGCTCCACATTTTCAAAAACCGTTAATTCATCAATCAAATTAAAGCTCTGGAACACAAATCCAATATTCTTCTTCCGGAGGTCGGCTCTTTTGCGTTCGTTAAAACCTGCTACTTCAATTCCATTAAATACAAAACTGCCTCCATCGGGGTCGTCTAATAAACCAAGTATATTGAGCAAAGTAGATTTGCCGCAACCCGATGGGCCCATTACAGCCACAAACTCTCCTTCTTTTACATCAATCGTTAATTTGTTCAGTGCAATTGTTTCTACCTCTTCTGTACGATAATATTTTTCGAGGCCTGTAATTTTTATCATTGTGTTCATTTTAAAAAAAGATTTGTTTTATTGTGCATGAATCATAAACAAGTTAATGGGAGAAAGCACCATTTCCTCTTCAGCTTCTTCTTTTATTACCGAAGCACTTACATCACCGTTATCCTGCATACACATAGTGCTGCATTTGCCATTCAAAGTACTTGTTTCTTTTGATGAAGTAGCGAGGAACATCATCAATAACATCACCAGTAAATTAATCATCCTCTTTTTCATAATCGTCTGTTTTAACCTCACCCTCGTTCCCTCTCCTTCAGGAGAGGGACGGTGCTGTGGTGGTTATTTAATCTTCAGTTCTTCCAATTCGTCTTAAGTTCTTTAATCATCAATAATTACTTCCTTGCAATTTTATAAAGAGCCTTTACACTTAGCGGACTCAATAAGTCCCCCGTTGGGGGATTTAGGGGGCTACTCTTTCTTCAACACCAATTCCTGCATATTGCCATAGTTTTCATAGCTGCTCGTCACTACTTTATCGCCAGGTTGTAAGCCCTGCAATACTTCATAGTAATCCGGGTTTTGTCTTCCTAATTGAATATCCACTTTGTAGGCCATTGTTCCGTTCTCGTTAACTTTAAAAATCCAGTTGCCACCTGTTTGCTGATAAAAGCCGCCCTTGGGTAATAAAAGTGCCGTAGTTTCATCGCTTAATGCCAGCCTGATTTGTAATGTTTGTCCACGTCTTATACCTTCGGGCACTTTATCAACAAATTCCATATCTACCTGGAACCTTCCATTGGTTACCTGTGTAAAAACTTTTTTGATCTTGAGTTTGTAGTTTTTACCGGCAAAGTCAAAGTTGCCCATTAAACCAGTAAAGATTCTTGAAATATAATGCTCATCAATATCCACTCTTACTTTAAATCCTGTCGTAATATCAATTTGTCCTAACCGTTCGCCTTTATTTTTGTTTTGTCCTATTTCTGCATCCAAAGAAGTTAACTGACCATCTACCGGTGCCCTTACAATCAAATCACCTACTTTTTTACGCATCACATTCAGGGCATTTTGTGAACCTTCGTACGACTGTCTTGCCTGAGCCAGTTGTTGACCCGTGCTCACAGAGTCCTGCGATAAAATCTGCTGCGCTAACCTTCTTTTCTCCACCTGGTAATTATAATCATTCTCTGCTTTCCTGAAGTCCTGGTATCCTATTGCTTTGTTCTCGTATAATTTTTTGTTCAGGTTATAAATCCTTTCGGCTTCTTTATACTGATTATCTACATCTGTTACCTGGTTCAGTTTATTCACCGTATTCTGTTGAGCAGCGTTACGGGAAATCTGCATTTGCGTTAATAGGTTATACACGTTGGTTTGCTGTGTAACCAGCCCTAATTCCAAATCGGTATTGGATAAGCGAAGGATGGGTTGACCTGCTTTCATTATCGCACCATCTTCTACGTATTTTTCTTCTACACGTCCGCCTTCCTGTGCATCAAGGTAAATAGTTGTTACGGGTAATACCACACCATTCACCGGGATAAATTCCTGAAACGTTCCTTTTTTAATTTCGCTAACGGTGATCCTGTCTGTATTCACATTCAGTTTTGATTTTCCTGATGTGAAATAAATACTGCCTGCTATCAATAAAATGATGGCCGTTATCCCGGCAATGGTTAGTATTCTTTTTGTTGACCATTTCTTCTTTGCAATGACTCTGTCCATTTTTCTTTCGTTTATCTTTTCTTATTTCTTATACGTTATTGCTGAATTCTCATTGCCTTTCCCGGTCTTTATAAAGTCACCCGTTGGCTGAAACTGTTGCACGGGTGACTCTATTAAATCATACATGAGAAAACTGTTACGCCTATACAGTATAAAAGCCTGTGCCAATTGGCACAGTATTGAATTTCAAGTATTTAGAGAACATGCCCTGGTGCCACTGTACGCTTTCAACACAACCAGTGTTCGGTTTCGATACAATAATATATATCCAATTAATTTCTTTAAAAAATTCGATTACAGTTGCTTGTATTTATGGTATAATTGTAGTTGAGTTTGGAATATGAATTTAAAGAATGCAAATATTTTAGTGGTTGATGATGATCCGGATGTTTTGACAGCCGTTCGTCTTTTATTAAAAACAGAAGCCAAAGAGGTTGTTACAGAAAAAAATCCGGAGAACCTTCGCTGGTTAATGGGTCAAAAAAAATTTGACCTGCTTTTACTCGACATGAATTTTAACAGCAGTATCAATACAGGTAATGAAGGTTTGTTCTGGTTACGTAAAGTAAAAGAACTCGAACCTTCCATTGCAGTAATTATGATCACTGCTTATGGCGATATTGATTTAGCCGTAAAATGTCTGAAAGAAGGTGCTTCTGATTTTATTGTAAAGCCCTGGCATAACGAAAAGCTGGTAAGTACCATCACCGATTTGATCCGTAAGAAAGAATCCGGAAAAGCTTCTGCTTCCGTTAAAGCCTCACATGATTCCATCATTGGTAAAACCTTGCTTGGCGAAAGCGAGTTAATGGAAGAGATCTTTTTAAAAATTGAAAAGATTGCACCGACGGATGCGAATGTGCTGATATTAGGTGAGAACGGAACCGGTAAAGATTTAATAGCACAGGCCATTCATCAAAAATCATTACGGGCCGGTAAACCTTTTATTAAAGTGGATGTAGGTGCATTGACCGAATCACTTTTTGAGAGCGAACTGTTTGGCCATAAAAAAGGTGCTTTTACAGATGCAAGGGAAGACAGAATTGGAAGATTTGAATCAGCTAATGGCGGAACAATCTTTTTAGATGAGATCGGTAACATTACTTTACAGCAGCAGGCTAAATTGCTGAGTGTTTTACAAAACCGCCAGATCATGCGATTAGGGAGTAATGAGACTGTACCAATTGATATCCGGCTAATATGTGCCACCAATGTTCCTTTTGCTGAGTTAGCAAACGAATCTAAATTCCGTAAAGATCTTATCTACCGCATCAACACCGTTGAAATTACTGTGCCCCCCCTGCGTAAACGTACAGAAGATATTGAATTACTTACCCGGCATTTTATAAAACAGTACACCGATAAATATATTAAGCCGACTATTCATTTAGATAAAGAAGCGTTGGATAAATTAAAGAGATATCATTTCCCCGGTAATGTACGGGAGTTGCAGTACACTATTGAACGTGCCGTGATAATGGTGGAAGGCGATGTGCTCCATGCAAAGGATTTAATTTTTTCTCCAATAGAAAGCCCCATTTTTGAAAATGATGAGCCAACAGATTTAAAACTGAGCAGCATAGAAAAAAATACTATCTTAAAAGTTATAGAGAAACATAATGGCAATATTACCAAAGCCGCCAAAGAGCTGGGGCTAACCCGCACGGCTCTTTACAGGAGGCTGAGTAAATATGATATATAAAAGCCCCCTACCCCCCAAAGGGGGGCTTTTGGAGTGGCTGATAATTTTTACAGCATGCCAAAAATAAAGTGTTGGTTTGCTGAATTATAGAAAAAAGTTGAAATGCTTAATTACAATTGCTAAATAAATTTACAACTGCCCGGCCTCTCTCTCCTTTGGAGAGGGAACGAGGGTGGGGCCGTTATGCTTAAACAATACCAAATATTAATTTTAATCAGGATATCTATTCTTTCCGTTATGATTACTACGGGTGCATGGTTATTGGTAAAAGGTTATTATACGTTTATGTTTGCTGCCATTGCTGTGATCATTGGTTTGATTATTGAATTATTTCGTTTTATTAGCAAGAATAATGAAGAGCTGGAACAATTTGTTGAATCGATACACTACAGGGATTTTTCCCGTCATTTTGATGTAAAGCATGCGCCGGAACCCGTAAAAGATCTGCGCAAAGGTTTTAATGAGATCAACAATACGTTCAAATTAATCAGCCGGGAAAGAGAAACACAGTTTTTGTATTTGCAAAAAATACTGGAGCTGGTGGATACGGGTATCATTTCGTACGATGTAGCCAGTGGAGAAGTTTCGTGGATGAATGAGTCGTTTAAGAAAATGATGGGAATACCATACCTGAAAACTATTGAATCTTTAGAAAGAAGAGATGAGCATTTGTATAAAGATATTGTTGCTCTTAAAACGGGTGAGCAAAGAGTAACCAAAGCTACAGGAGATAAAAACAGTTTTAAAGTATTGATTGCTGCTTCTGCCTTTCAAACAGATGGGAAAATATATAAACTCATAGCTTTTCAAAACGTAAACGAAGCATTGGATGAAAATGAAGCGGAAGCCTGGAAGAAACTATTAAGTGTAATGACGCATGAGATAATGAATTCCATTGCTCCTATTTCTTCATTGGCAGATACGTTGAAAAACCGGTTACAAAAATCAAGCAGTGAAATACAAAACCCGGCTGCGGTGGAAGATTTGGAGCTTGGCATAGAAACCATAAGAAGAAGAAGCGAAGGTTTATTAAAGTTTGCCGAGACTTACCGTAATCTCAACAAAATAACTAAACCCAATGTAAAACGGGTGTATGTAAGAGATTTGTTTGAAAATCTGCATCGCTTAATGGAACCAACCTTCAATGAAAAAAATATTGAACCGGAAATTATTTTAAAAGATCCCGATCTATCACTGGAACTGGACACTAACTTAATTGAGCAGGTATTAATTAACTTAGTGATAAATGCCATTGAAGCAGTAAAAGAAAAACCGGATGCAAAGATTCAGTTATCTGCTTATATTAATCCCAACAACAGGGTGCTCATAAAAGTAGCCGACAACGGTAGTGGAATACCAGATGATGTGCTCGATAAAATTTTTATCCCATTCTTCAGTACCAGAAAAACAGGAAGTGGTATTGGCCTTAGTTTATGTAAGCAGATTATGATGCTGCATAAAGGAACTATTAATGTGCAGAGTAAGGTTGGAGAAGGAACGGTGTTTACATTGCAGTTTTAAATTTTACTTTAATTTAATCCCTTTGCTTTTATTAGTAGGATAAACTCCGATAATTTAACTTCCAGGTTATTTAGATCATTGATTGTTTGCTTTACCCAGCCCCTTCCAAGCATAATGTCGTTTTCTTTAAGTTCCTTTTTAAGTTTAAAATTTTTGGCATTTCGTTTTCTTGATACTCAAATTCGATCACAACATCAATAGCATTTCTTTTAGTTTGACTTCTGAAAATAACTATTGATGTTAAATTAATTATACCTGACATTACTTCCTGTGTAAATTGTCATTTATTTTCTTTAAAAATAAAGTCAGCATTAAAATTGTATTTATTAAATAATCTTTTTACTTGTTCGTTTTCAAAAAATCTTCTTTGATTTATAAAAGGTAAATAACCAGAAATAAAAATCAAACCGGTTACAAATAGTGTAATAGCTAAGGACAATAACAGATGCAGAAATACTTTGTAAAGCAAGCTTGGATTATCACTAAACTTAACAAAGTAAATAGCTGATAGAAGAACCAAGAATGCAATGAAACAAAATTTAAAAGAAAGAATTATTTTTTCTTTATTAAGATTATAAAAAAGTCTCATTATTTACTTGTAAAAGATAAAGACATTATTATAGAATTAATTTACTCTATCTTTCTTTAGGAACCGGGTTTACCAATCCCCACCAGCACCACCGCCGCCAAAACTACCGCCACCAAATCCACCAAAACCGCCGCCGCCGGAGCTTCCACCACCGCCCCAGCCGCCTCCGCCACCACTGGGAAACCACCAAATTGGCGGTACATTATTTCTCCATCCTCTCCTGCTCATCATTCCACCACCACCCCTGCGGTTATTAATGATTACCAATATTATGATGAATAAGATGACCCAGAAAAGTACCCCTCTACCGGAGCCGCCATCTCCCCTGTTACGGTAACCTTTAGGGGCTGTATATTCACCTGCCGCTGCTTTAATAATAGCATCGATGGCATTATCAATACCCCGGTAATAATTTCCTGATTTAAGATTAGGTACTAATTCAGCATCTACTATTTGCTTGCAGATAATATCGGGCAACGCACCTTCCAGCCCATAACCCGGCGCTATAAAAACTTTTCGTTTGCTGCCATCTGCACCTGTGGATATTAAAATGATAACACCGTTATTAAAATCTTTATTACCAACGCCCCACTCCCTTCCCAATTTCACGGCATAGTCAACCGGTTCGTAACCATCAAGCGTACCCACAATCACAACAGCAACCTGATTAGATGTACTGTCATCATAAGCAACTACTTTTCTTTCCAGCTCATCTGCCTGGTCTTTTGAAAGCAGCCCAACAAAATCATTTACCAGTTTGGGTGGGTTGGGTCGTGCAGGAATGTTCTGCGCCAGCACAAGCACTGATGAGCAAACCAGCAAAATGATGAATGATATTTTTTTCATGTGCTTATTTTCCAAAGATGATATCGTCCGGCAATTCATTACGGTCGTCATCTTCGTAAGGGAAAAACTGGTGAAGGGAATTACCGATATCTGTTACCACATCTATAATTCCCTGTGCATAATTTTCTTTATTAAAATGAGATAGTATTTTTTTTACTTCGTTATTCCAGTAATCATCACCCAATTTGTTGTGGATACCTTCATCCCCAAATACTGCCAGCTGGCGATCCTTCATAGCAATATATAAAAGCACTCCATTACGGTGTTCTGTTTTTTCCATTTTCAGTCCATAAAAAATTTCTGCTGCCCGGTTTAAAGGATTTACAAAACGGCACCGGCTTTCCACAAATACCCTCACTTCACCGGTGGTCTTTCTTTCTGCATTACGGATAGCTTCTACGATCCTTTCACGATCTTGTGGCGGAAAAAATTCTTTGGGCTTGTTAAAAAATGAAAAAAGATTCAACGTAATTATTTTTTATTGGGATCATTACCAAAATCAACTGTTGGTGCTTTATCGGCGCCAGCTTCGGCTTCAAAATATCCCTTGGGATGAAAGTTCATGAACCCTGCATAAATATTATTCGGGAACCTTCTTACCAGTGTATTGAAACCCTGTGTAGCCGTATTAAAATCATTACGGGCAACTTTAATGCGGTTCTCGGTTCCCTCTAACTGTGTTTGCAAATTGCGGAAACCTTCATTTGCTTTAAGGTTAGGGTAATTTTCAACCACTACCATTAAACGGCTTAGGGCACTGCTTAACCCTGCCTGGGCTTCCTGAAACTTGGCAATCGCTTCGGGTGAAAGATTGTTAGGATCAACTTTTATGTTGTTGAGGTTTTTATAACGGGCTTCGATCGTTTGAATCAATGTTTGCTGTTCAAAATTTGCTTCCCCTTTTACTGTATTTACCAGGTTAGGGATCAAATCAGCCCTGCGCTGGTATTCACTTTGTACATTTCCCCATTTGCCTTTAATGTTTTCTTCCTGTGTTACGGCATTGCGCTGAAAGCTTACGGCGCCACAACCGCCAAATAAAACAATTGCTCCAATTACGAGGAGAATTATAAGTGTGCTTCTGTTCATTGTTGTTTCTTTTAGTTGAATTTAAAGATACATTGTTTATTTAAATGCAAAGACCCCTGCGCAAAGCAAGGGCCAATTCATTTAGTCATGACGAAATTGCTTATTCGCTGATCGCTGCAATACCCGGCAGCACTTTTCCTTCAAAATATTCGAGCATAGCACCGCCACCGGTAGAAACATAACTCACTTTGTCAGTATAACCAAACTGGTTGACAGCGGCAACAGAGTCCCCACCACCTACCAGGGAGAAAGCACCTGCTTGTGTAGCAGCCGCTATGGCAGTGGCAATAGCTTTCGTTCCATGCTGGAATTTTTCCATTTCAAAAACACCCATCGGGCCATTCCATAAAATGGTTTTGCTGCGTTTGATAACATTGCTGAACTGCTCGCAGGCGTTGGGACCAATATCCAACCCTAACCAGCCCTCTGGTATATTATTACTTGGCGCCGCAGATGTTTGTGCAGTTGCATCAAATTTATCGGCAATAACTGAATCGGAAGGAAGATGGATATTTACACCTTTTGCTTCCGCTTTTGCTATCAGGTCTAGCGCCGTTTGTAATCGTTCTTCTTCACACAGGGAATTCCCTATATGTCCTCCTTCTGCTTTCATAAACGTATAGGCCATTCCTCCGCCTATAATGATATCTGTTGCTCTGTCCAGCAAATTTTCGATAATAAGTATCTTATCACTCACTTTAGCACCACCGATTATGGCCGTAAATGGTTTTTCGGATTGATGCATTACCTTTTCTGCACTGGCCACTTCTCCTTCCATTAATAAACCGAACATCTTTTTATCTGCAGCAAAATATTTTGCAATCACTGCCGTAGAGGCGTGTGCACGGTGAGCTGTACCAAAAGCATCGTTCACATATACATCTCCCAGTTTGCTTAATTTTTCAGCAAATGCTTCGTCGCCTTTTTCTTCTTCTTTGTAAAACCGCAGATTTTCTAATAATAATACTTCGCCTGCCCTTAACATACCGGCGGTGAGAAAAGCCTGCTCACCAATACAATCATTGGCAAACAATACAGGTGTGCCGCCAAGCAATTCACTTAAATGGCTGACCAGGTGTTTTAAAGATGATTTTTCTTCAGGACCATCTTTTGGCCGGCCCAGGTGACTCATTAAAATAACAGATCCGCCATCCTTTAAAATTTTTTTGATAGTGGGAACGGCAGCCCTCATCCTGTTATCGTCGGTAATAGCGAAAGTTTTTTTATCTAACGGAACATTAAAGTCAACACGGATCAGCGCTTTTTGTCCGGCAAAATTGTAAGAAGAAAATTTACTCATAGCTGAAAATTTTAAGTGTGGTCAAAGATA
>JACPOD010000109.1 GCA_016185185.1 Sphingobacteriales bacterium
AGCTACATGATGTACAGCCAGCCATCTTTCTGGCGTTAAAAAACCGCCTGGCAAACGTAAGCGGATCATAAACGAATACAAACGTTCCAGCTTTTTTGTTTCTCTTTCTTCACGACGGTCACGATCATCCTGCTGGTACATACCATGAAACTTCACTAATGCTTCATCCAGTTCACGGATGGCACCGGTGTGTTCATCCAATAAACTTTCCTTTAAAGTTCCCCGCAAACCCTTGCTGGCTACTTTAATTTTTTCTATCGGTGATAAATTATTTTCCGTTTTGTCTGACATTGTTATTTTTTATTATTGGTCCAGCTTTATTACTACTATTAATCTTTTGTTGCGTCGCACTCTTTTACGTTCTGTATTTCTATTCACCTCACCAATCATTCCTACGGAATGAAAAACCATTTCTATTGTTTCTACTACCCACGAGATGTTCCTACGGAACATTACTTCATAGTAAATCATCCTTTTTAAAAGCCTGACTACACCTAAGTTCCCCCTTCAGGGGGACAGGGGGCTTAGTAAACATCTTTTTCGTATCGACCTTCATCCTTCAACTTCTTCAAATAAGCATTTGCTTCTTCAGCTGATTTTTTTCCTTGTTCTTGTATTACATCCAGCAAAGTGTTCTCTACATCTTTACTCATCGGGTCTTTGCTTCCGCTGATATATATATAAGCTCCTGCTTCCAGCCATTGCCAGAATTCAACAGCTTCTTTTTTTATCTTATGCTGTACATAGATTTTCTCCTGCTGGTCTCTTGAAAAAGAATAACCAGTTACGCCCATTAGCACCTGTAGCATCTCTTTCAGCAAGGAATGAACGCATAGGAGCAATTCCTGTACCGGGACCAATCATGATGATATCTTTTCCAGGAGCCGGTAAACGGAAGTTCCTGTTCTTGTGGATATAGAAAGTAAAATTGGTATTAACCGGTAACCCTCCAATAAACTCACTGCATAAACCTAACCGCTCTTCATTATTAACCAGGAAACGATTTAAACTCACGGTGATATGCACTTCGCCACTATGCGCATTGGGTGAAGAAGAAATAGAATATAATCTTGGTGCAATCGGTGTAAGCGATTTCAGCACTTCCACAAATTGCGCAGCATCTTTAACAGGATATTTTTTAACCAGCTCAATCAAATCAAACCGCACCTCTGGAATTGCATGACCGGTTATAGCTGCATACTTCTTAACAACTGAGCTGAGCAGATAACATATGTTGATGTTCTTCGTCAGCAATTCTTCAACTGTACCTTTTGCTTTAGTGGTTTCCAATTCCAGCGTTGTATCAACACCGGTTAAAGCAATAATTTCTTTAACTACCGATGCCTTATTAAAAGGAATCAGGGCCAGTGCATCCCCGGGTTCATATTCTATTGGTTCATCAGCGGTAACTTCTACGTGATAGGTTTGTTTATTGGAACCACGGTCATTTAAATTAACATGAGTAAGGATAGTACCATTGTAATATTTTTTTCCTGTTGCTTTTTTAGTTTCAACAGCCGGTTGAATTTTTACAGCAGGTGTAACAACAGCAGATTCATTTAGTGATTTCAGTACATGTTCAAACCATACATCTGCATCCTGTTCAAAATCCACATCACATTTCTGCAATGGAACGATTCTTTCTCCGCCTAATTTATTTAATTGAACATCTACATCCTCACCTGCTTTACAATACAGCGGATAAGAAGTATCTCCCAAAGCCAGTACGCCATACTTCATTTGGGAAACTTTAAACCCATTATTATGAATATGGTCGTAAAACTTTTTAGCACCAACAGGTGGTTCACCTTCGCCCTGTGTACTGATAACTGTGAAGAAATACTCTTCTTTCACCAGATCATTGATCTTATATTGGTCTAAGCTTACCAGCTTAGCAGCAATTCCATGCTTTTTTGCTTTAACAGCAAATTCAGTGGCTACTTTTTTGGAATTGCCGGTTTCAGTTCCATAAGCGATGGTGATTTTTTTAACAGTTGATGATGGAGCAGGTGCAATCTCTTCCTGGCTTTTGCCATTCCTGATTAAGCCGGAGATATACCCGTTCATCCATATCAGTTCTTCTTTCGATGAAGATTGAACGAGGTCAAGTATTATTTTAAGTTTAGGCTCTGCTAACATTTTTTAACTGGTTCGGTTTTGTGATTTTATTTTCAATGGGAGTAACGGGTTTAAAATAATATTCTTTACTGCCGCTGTTTGCTATCCAGCTATACTGTTCATTCAATGCAGCCACTTTTCCAATGATAACCAGCGATGGTGAAACAAAACTTTGTCCGCTGATTTTCTTAAAATAATCATATACATTGGAAGCATATACATTTTGCATTGGTGTAGTAGCTTGCTCTATCACGGCAATATGTTTATCCTTTCCTATTCCAAACTGAATTAATTTATTTACCGCCTTATCCAATGTTTCCGCACTCATGTAAAACACCAGTGTATCGGTTGTAGTTGCCAAATCTTTCCAGTATTCATCACTTACAATTTCCGATTTGTAATAAGTAAGAATGCGAACAGCAGTTGAATGACCTCTTGCTGTTAAAGGAATACCAGCATACGCTGCTGCACCAGAGGCCGCAGTAATGCCTGGCACTACTTCATAAGGAATCTGATGAGCAATTAATGTTTCATATTCATCCAGCACATTGGAGAAAATAGAAACATCACCACCTTTCAATCGTACCACATATTTTCCCTGCTTAGCATATTCAACAATCAATTCATTTATTTCGTCCTGTGGCGTAGAATTACCTTTGCGGCATTGTTTACCTACATAAATCACTTTCGCTTCGGGAGAAACATAACGCTTCAATATTTCATCGCTTACCAAACGGTCAATCAATACTACCTCTGCTTTTTGCAAATGCTGCACCGCTTTCACTGTAATTAAATCCGGGTCGCCGGGACCAGCGCCGATGATGATTACTTTAGCCTCCTCCCTCGTTCCCTTCTCCTTCAGAGAAGGGAGGCCAGGCTTATTATTTCTATTTATCTTTTGTACTGACATATCAGCTTTATAAACTCTATATACTTATCTACTTTTTTTACTACCCTTTATGGGTTGGGGGCAAATAAAACGGCTGCAACAGTACTGTTACTGGTTTCATCCACTAATATGGCACTGCCATTCCCACTAATATGCTGGTATGAATCAAACACCAATGGAGATGCAGTTTTAATAGTAGCTTTTACAACTTCATTCAGTTTCACATTACCTTCTACTGCTTCTTTCTGCAAGGTGTTTACGTCTAATTTGTATTCAATATTGCGGACAACAGAACGAACTAAGCGGCTGTTGTGCTGCAAATAATATTTATTGCCGGTCTGCAAAGGTTTATCATCGAGCCAGCACATCAATACTTCTACTTCATTATTAGTTTGAGGAATATCCGTTGACTTAACAATTGAATCGCCACGGCTGATATCTATATCATCCGCTAATTGAATGGTTACGCTTTGCGGCGCAAATACTTCTTCCACTTCTTTACCACCTACTTCCAGTTTAGATATAGATGTTTCAATTCCCGCAGGCAATACGGTAACTTTATCTCCTGTTTTATAAATACCACTGATTACTTTACCGGCATAACCACGGTAATCATGCAACTCTTCTGTTTGAGGACGGATAACATACTGAACCTGGAACCTTGAATTATTAAGATTAACATCTGTATTCACTTCCACTTCTTCCAGGTGCTGCAACAACGCTTTGCCATCGTACCAGTTAATTTTTTCAGACTTGTCAACTATATTATCACCATTCAATGCGCTAATTGGTATATAAGTGATATCCTTCAACCCTAGTGATTTGGCCACATCCGCATAATCAATAACAATATTGTTGTAAAGGTCCTGGGAGTACCCAACAAGATCCATTTTATTAATTGCAACTACCACATGTGGTATTTTCAACAAGGAAGCTATTATAGAATGACGACGTGTTTGTTCAATCACACCCAGTCTTGCATCTATCAAAATAATGATCAGGTTAGCATTCGATGCGCCGGTGATCATATTACGGGTGTACTGCACATGACCGGGAGCATCTGCAATAATAAACTTGCGCTTTGGTGTAGTGAAGTAACGGTAAGCCACGTCAATCGTAATGC
Source organism: Sphingobacteriales bacterium (assembly GCA_016185185.1). Lineage (GTDB taxonomy): Bacteria > Bacteroidota > Bacteroidia > Chitinophagales > Chitinophagaceae > AWTP1-9. Next base: position 4,131 of record JACPOD010000109.1, read on the forward strand.
CCTGTTCTCTTTCTGCACGAAGTCCATCCGTTAACAATGCCAGGTCTATTTCACCATCAGCCCTGTTCTTAGTTGATTTTTCCAGTTGCTCTAACTGGTCAATTAAAATATTTTTACTGTCGTATAACAAACGACCAATTAATGTGCTCTTGCCATCATCCACACTTCCTGCTGTTATAAATCTTAATAAATCCATATAAACCCCCTGTCCCCCTAAAGGGGGAACTTAGTTTTAGCCAGCCTTTATTTTATTTAAGGACTGAATAGTTAAAAATTATTTTTATAAAAGATCTTTATTATTAGTTAGCCTCCTTATTCCCCCTTCAGGGGGTTAGGGGGTCTCAGAAATATCCATTCTTCTTCCTGTCTTCCATCGCTGCTTCGGTTACTTTATCATCAATCCTTGTTTCACCACGTTCGCTTATTTTGGTAGAAATAATTTCATTGATTACATCATCCAATGTAGAAGCGGTTGATTCCACTGCAGCAGTACAGGTCATATCACCCACAGTGCGGTAACGAACTTGTTTTTTTATGACTACATCATCTGCATCGAGTCTAACATATTCCGACATAGCCACTAATTGTCCTTCATGTTCCACCACTTCTCTTTCATGAGCGAAATAGATAGAAGGCAAATCAATTTTTTCTGCACGGATATAATTCCAGATATCCAATTCAGTCCAGTTACTGATGGGGAACACACGAACATTTTCTCCTTTGTGAATACGGCCGTTGTAAATATTCCATAATTCAGGACGCTGCAATTTTGGATTCCACTGACCAAACTCATCTCTTACTGAAAAAATTCTTTCTTTCGCTCTTGCTTTTTCTTCATCTCTCCTCGCACCGCCAATGCAGCAATCGAATTTGAATTCTTCAATGGTATCTAATAAAGTATAAGTCTGTAACCAGTTTCTGCTGGGAAATTTTCCTTTGGGTTCAGTAAGGTTTCTTTGTTTGATGGTGTCTTCCACTTTACGGGCAATCAACGTAGCACCTACTTCATTGGCTAGCCAGTCACGAAATTCCAATGCTTCAGGGAAATTGTGCCCTGTATCAATATGCACCAAAGGGAACGGGATTTTTCCGGGGGCAAATGCTTTCTTCGCCAAATGCACCATGGTGATGGAATCTTTACCACCGCTGAATAACAGGGCCGGACGTTCAAACTGTGCCGCTACTTCACGAAAAATGTGAATGCTCTCCGCTTCCAACTGCTCTAAATAATTTAATCTGTACTGACTCATGTTTCTATTTTATTAGTCTACTAAAACAGTAGGTTATTTTTGTAAAAAAATATGCTTAGTTACTTTCTATTTTTATTTCTTCGTGTACATGCAAGCCACATTCTTTCTTGCTGCTATCTTCCCACCACCAGCGGCCGGCACGGAAATCTTCACCGGGTTGTATGGCTCTTGTACAAGGTACACATCCAATACTTACAAAACCTTTATCGTGTAATGGATTGTAAGGAATATTATTCTTACTCACAAACTGGTGCACTTGTCCCCATGTCCAGTCCAGTATCGGATGAAACTTGATGATTTGATTTGTTTCATCCCATTCAACACGTGGCATGTCATGACGATTATTGGATTGTTCCGATCTAATTCCGGTAATCCAGATTTTATTCCCTTTCAATGCTCTTTGCAATGGCTCCACTTTACGGATATAGCAACAGCCCTTACGATTCTCCACAGATTCGTAAAAACTATTGGGGCCTTTTTCTTCAATAAATTGTTGCAATGAAACCGCATCAGGATAATACGCTGTAATTTTTTGTTGGTACCGCTCAATCGTTCTGCTCCAGGTAGAATATGTTTCAGGAAACATCCGGCCTGTATCCAGCGTAAATACTTTTATGGGAAGTTTATTAGAGAAAATTAAATGAGCAATTGCCTGGTCTTCCAAACCAAAGCTGGTAGAGAACGTTACTTCACCGGGGAATTGTTCCGCCAGCAAGGTTATTGCCTGCACTTCATTTAGTCCACTCAACTGGTCGACTATTTGTGTAGCGCTATTTTTTAAATTCTCACTCATTTTTTTTACCATCATTTTTGGGAAGCAAACGAGAAATTGAAACCTCAGCAAAAAACACCTGTAACGCTCCGGCGTGAAATTGCCTGGATAGACTGGGAATGCGCTGGCTGGTTCAAATTATCAAATAACTGCCGACAAAACTATATAAAATTGGTAGAGTAATCAAATAAATAGCTAAGAAATTGTTCAGATGGCGACTTTTAGCATTTAAAAAGCTAACAAACGCATTTAAATGGCTGTAACCAGTTTAAACTCAGGAATAAAATAATTTAGTTTCAAAAAAGTGGCTACCCCGGTAAATAAACCTCAAATGTTTGATGTGAATAAAAAAGCCATCCGCAAATAGTGAATGGCTTTCATAATTATAAATTCATTACTTACTTAATCTCTCTTAACCACTCCTGTACAAATGTCCTATCCGGTTCTACTACCTCCTTACCTGCACGGAAAGCCATTTTCCAGCGGTTGCTCTTACGCTCATATGCTGGATTTACAAAAATTTTCTTACCGTTTCTTTCTGTTAACCTGCATTAAAATCAATTACCTTTATTTCATCCAAAAACTGCTGCAAGCGACGCTTAATAGATACTATATGGTCCGTTGGGTATTCTTCTTCCCACTTTTCCATTTGTTGCTGGTATGCTGTTTCATTCATTTTCACCATGCTTTCATAATTACTTTCATAATTTTTGATCATCTCATTATTGGGATCCTGCGCATCTTTCAAGTTCTTCTTTGACTCCACCAGCATATCCTCAAACAGTTTCTTTGTGGAAGCATCTGCTTTTTTCACACTTTCTTCCATTTGGGCAACTGCTTTTGTATAGCTGTCAATCAAACCCTTTCTCATCTCTTCCGGAGTCTGTAGTTTATTTTGTGTGGGTTTATTGCGCTCCTTTAGCTGAGCATAAGCTTTTTTATAAATATCGCCGTTTACAAATTGCTTCGTGTATTGCAGCAGGTCTTTAGTTACAGTAGCTCTGCCGCTAACTGCAATACTGCTGAGCTTTCTTCCACTCAGGCCGTCCAGGTAGCCACCAATAATACTATTTGAAATATCTTTTTCATATAATAAAGTTTAACAGTACAAAGATGTATTGAAACAAAAGAACGGGCAATGCAAAAGTGTATGAATTGAAATTTATCAGGAATGAAGTGAGTAGAATCAAAGTTAACGCTGATGCCGGTTATTGTTTTATATGTATGTACCATAGTAGTTTCAAAGCCGGATTACAAACTATAAATTAAAATATGGAAAGATTAAAAAATAAAGTTGCCATCATAACAGGTGCTGCCGGAGGAATGGGTAAGGCAGAAGCAATTTTGTTTGCAAAAGAAGGCGCCCGGGTTTTAGCTACCGATATTCAGGAAGAAAAATTGAGATCCTGGGTAACAAAAACTGCCAGTGAAGTCTTGTTGATCGATTGTATAAAACAAGATGTAACCAATGCTGAGGAATGGGATAAAGTGATCAATACTGTTATTTTGCAATATGGCCGAATCGACATTCTGGTAAACAATGCCGGCATATTTCCCGGCTTTACGAGTTGTGAACAAACTACAAAAGAATTATGGGATAAAATATTGGCAATAAATCTCACCGGTCCATTTCTTGGATGCAAAGCCTGCATACCATATATGAGAAAGTATGGAGGGGGTTCTATTATTAATGTTGCTTCCATTGCAGGATTAGTTGGGGGCAATGGTGTTGCCTATACTGTCTCTAAAGGTGGTTTACGGTTATTAACCAAAGATCTTGCTGTAACTCTTGCAAAAGATAATATCCGGGTAAATACAATTTGCCCCTGTGGCGTTCTAACACCGATGACGGAAGCTCTTTTGTCAAATCCGGAAATGAAGGAAACAATAAAAAATATGTCACCACAGGGGTCGTGTTGCAGATGCTGTGGAGATTGCCAGGGCTGCTTTGTTCCTTGCATCAGATGAATCTTCTTTTATGACCGGGGCTGATATGGTATTAGATGGAGGGTGTGTTGCAAGATAATTCTATCATACGCCTGTTAAGCTGATGTAAATGGTCTATTATCATTTTAACAGTTGAGGCTTATCATCCTGCCTACCTGCATTGTTTGTTACTTTAGCCTGAAACAAGGTGCATCTTTAAACACCAACAAGCAATGTTACGTTCTGTAAAATCCCCGGATGGCTATGCCAAATATGCTGAAGCATTATTTGAATTTGCTACAATGGGGATCCTCATAACGGATGCAAAAGGTATTATTAATGCAATAAACCCCTATGCACTAAAGGAATTTGGATATACCAAAAAAGAAATTTTAAACAAAAGCATCCAAAAAATTATTCCACGGGAATTTAGAAAATTACACCGGTTATTTAATCAAAAACAATCTAACAGCCTTTCTACGAGACTCCTGTGCAAAAATGAAAAAGTAATTGCAAGGAAAAAAAATGGCAAGGAGTTACCGGCAGAAATAAATATGCGCATTTATAAAAAAGATAATGCAAAACATATTATTGTTTTTATCACAAATTTATCAGAGCGAAAAAAAGCCGAAGCCAATGTGATTAAATTAAATGGTGCGTTAGAGCAAAAAGTGGTGAAAAGAACAACACAGTTTAAACTGGCAGCAAAAAAACTGGAACAATCATATCATCTTTTGGAAAAAGCAGCTTCCTTTCAAAAGGCTATTTTGGACAATGCAGGGGCAATGATAGTTGTAACGGACGAAAAAGGCATCATTCAGTTCTTTAATCCGGAAGCTGCTGAAAACACTGGCTATACATCAAAAAAGCTTATTAACAGGCATACCCCGATGATCCTTCATAAAAAAGAGGATATTAATCAGAAAAGAAAAATCATTTTTAAAGAATTCGGGGTACTTATAGAAACCGATTTCGATGTAATGACGGAAAAGGCAAAAAGAAATATACATGAAGAAGAACCCTATACTTTCGTAAGAAAAGACGGTACTACTTTTCCTGTATTGCTTAGTATAACTGCTATCCGGAATAATAAAAATAGCATTACAGGTTTTATGGGTATTGCCATTGATATTTCCGACCGGAAAAAAATGGAAGAAGAACTTAAATTATCCTTATTAAAAGAAAAAGAACTAAATGAATTAAAATCAAGATTTGTGTCAATGGCATCACATGAATTCCGCACCCCGCTCAGCACAGTTCTTTCTTCTGCATATTTAATTGAAAAATACGGTACTACCGAAGAACAAGTTAACAGGGAAAAACATTTAAAACGGATCGTTTCGTCTGTCAATACACTTACAGATATCCTTAATGATTTTCTGAATGTGGGCCGTATAGAGGAAGGAAAAATCCAGGTGAGACCTACTGTATTTAACCTGAAAGAAATCATAACAAATTTTATACACGAATTTGACGGGACACTTAAAAAGGGGCAGGAAATTATACACACACACACAGGGAGAGAGGATATTTTACTGGATGTATCCCTTTTTAAACACATTTTAATGAACCTTGTTTCAAATGCCAGTAAATTCTCCGGTGAAGGGAAATTAATAGAAATAAACACCAACAATCAAAAAACCAATTTTTCACTTTCCGTAAAAGATAACGGAATCGGTATAACAAAAGAAGATCAAAAACACTTAATGGAACGTTTTTTCCGTGGAGCCAATGCCGGTAATATTCAGGGCACCGGACTGGGATTACATATTGTTTCCAAATATGCAGAATTAATGAATGGAGAAGTAACATGCAACAGTGAACTGGAAAAAGGATCAATATTTACAATAATCTTCAAAAAAAATATCAAATGAAAAAGATTTTATTAATTGAAGATAATGATGAAATACGCAGCAACACTGCGGAAATACTGGAGCTATCCAATTATAAAATAATAGAAGCACCTGATGGAAAAGCGGGTATAGAAAAAGCATTGGAGAGTACCCCGGATTTGATAATATGTGATATTATGATGCCAAAGCTGGACGGGTACGGCGTACTGCATGCCATACAAAAGAATGAGCTATTAAAAAATACGCCTTTTATTTTTCTAACTGCCAAATCGGAAAGAAATGATTTTAGAAAAGGAATGGAACTTGGGGCTGATGATTACATTGTTAAACCATTCACCGGAACCGAGTTACTGACTGCTGTAGATAGCCGCCTCAAAAAAAACGAATGGCTAAAACAGGGAAAAACCAATGGTTTACTAAATGATGCAGCTTCAACAAATACGAATTCGGGAAGGGAATTGCTTCATTCATTTATTGATGGGAGAAACACAAATAAATATAAAAGGAAACAAATAATCTATTCTGAAGGGAATCATCCAAATCGCCTGTATTTTTTAGTGAAAGGAAAAGTAAAAGTATATAAATCAAATGAGGAAGGAAAAGAACTGGTAACTGACCTATATGGTCCGGGAGATTTTATAGGCTACATAGCTATGCTGGAAGGAGGAGTGTATAAAGATACTGCCGAAGCACTGGAAGAATCTGAATTAGCTGTGATACCAAAAGAAGATTTTGATGAATTATTAACCAAGAATCCAATTGTGGCAAAAAAATTTATTCAGCTTATGGCGGTTAATATTGAAGAAAAGCAGGCGCAGTTACTTGGAATGGCTTATAACTCACTTCGCAAAAAAGTAGCTGAAGCTGTCCTTTTACTTTTCCGGAAATACAAAGACATAAATTCCTGTAATAATATTATTGATATAAGCCGGGAAAGTCTTGCCACTATAGCCGGTACAGCTACAGAATCACTGATCCGTACACTGAGCGATTTCAAAAATGAAAAATTACTGGACATAAAGAATGGCAATATAATTTTGCTCGATGAAAATAAACTGGAAAATCTTGCAAATTGAATGGTCTCCGATGTAAAAACAATCAACCTTATTTCATCCAGCTAAACTTTTCATAAATATCCTGGTAATAAACAATTCTTCCGGCAGCATCAATCCCGGCAGGATTATACCATATTATAACCGGCATATGTACATCTGCCGGTACAATTACGGGAGACTGATTGTTAAGACATCCTTTTTGTTCCAGCGTATCAATAGCAATAGCATTATTCTTTAAAATTAAATGACCCAATTGCATTGGCTCTTCCATACGCATACACCCATGGCTAAAAAAGCGGCTGTTGTATTTAAATAAACTTTTTGATGGTGTATCGTGTAAATAAGCGCCGAAAGGATTATAAAAATTAAGCTTTATAAGGCCTAAAGAATTATCACAGCCCGTACTTTGCCGTATCAGGTAAGGGAAATAAGTTTTGCTCAGTGCATGCCAGTTTATTGAATATGGCTTTATGATCCTGCCGGATTTATCCAGCACCTGGTAATTATTTTCATCCAGGTATGATGGGTTATGTTTTATCCGTGGCAATAACTCTTCGGTGGCAATTTTATACGGCACGTGCCAGAATGGATATAAGATCACTTCATCCACCCTGCTGCTCAACGTATAAGTAGGAGTAGATTTTTTTCCAACAATAATTTTCATAGGAAGTATAACCCTGTTCATATGATACACTTTTAAATATGCAGCGGGTATATTCACCACAATAACATCCTGGTTTTCCTGCAAACAACTCAGCCATCTGAAGTAGTTAATGGAAATATTCAATTGTTTTAATCTCACCCATAAAGGAATATTTAAATTAAAAAGAGTAGCCCTGTTCAAATTCCCGTCTGGTGGGAGATCAAACTGGCGTTGGGCTTCTTTAATAAACCTGACCAGGGCAGTATCAGCAAAATTTAAACTGTCAGTAGTAATAATTCCTAACTGGTACAGTTTTAAAAGTAATTGGGTTTTTGAACTTGTTTTTGCAGAAGTGCTAATTTTAACTTCTTTAAAAAGCGGATTAGTAATAAATGTGGTTATCCATAGTATTTTATTCTCTATTTCCGCAATTTCAGAGAGTGCGGGTGAAACTTCCGCAAGCAATGACGGTAAGTTTCCTTTTAAAAGATGCTGTGCCAGTAAAGCAGGAATATTTTTACATGCCGGGGAATAATTAAGTCCACTATACCCTAAAGGGGGTTTAACGTTTCCATAAGCTATATCTGAATAAAAATGTATGGCTGCATCTGTAAATTTCAATTCTGCCATCATGGAATCATCCAATGTTTTAAGCAGCAATTTACCATTACTGAAATCCTGTATAAAAGTTTGCTGGTAATCATTTTTATCAAGTCCCTTGTACCCTGACTTGTTTAGTAAAGCAAGCAAGTAACTTCTGTTGTCAATTTTTTCATCCGGTATCCAGTGAAAGGAAAAATTCACAAATTGATAAAATTCTTTTACCTCAGCCGGTTTTTTTAAAACAGTATTAATGCGGCTATTTTCAGTAGCTATAAACTTTTCAAATAAAAAAGAAGATTTTTTATTTTGGCCGGACACATTACTAAATGCAAGGAAAAAAAGGATGATTAAACGCCATATTTTTTTTAGAGAACCATACATCGGTTTCTTAAAGATTTTCTGTGAGATAACTGTTAAAATCAATTTTTAAGTGCCCAAATTCATTTTCTGCCTGTTTTACAGAGTTTCTTACTTTCCTGATTTTGCTTTCTACCTTTTTCTTTATTAACCCGTCTTCAAAAATCTCCCGCACAAGGAGTTTATCCAATTCGGTTACTTCGTTTCTTAAATAAACAATAACCGTATCTTCTTTAATAAATTTATTTTGGAAGGATTCTATATCACGCAGCATGCCTGCATTAAATCCTTCTTTTAACACTTCCGCCACCCTGTTTTTTAGATGAATATTTTCCTCAATCATAAAAGCAAGGGTTCGCTTCCACATATCGCTTTCATACTGCAATTGCTTTAATTTTAATGATGGCATATAGTAAATTTGGTACGTAATATTTTTTTTACTGAATGAAAATTAAATAACTGTGGTAAAGGTATTTTTGATTAGAAGTTGTATTTAGAATTGTGGTCACTTTAAATTCTGATATTGGTCAATAGGCTTTTTCCAGGCATCTCACAATAAAAGAAACCTGTCCATGAAATAAAAACCCTGCAATAATTGCAGGGCGAAATAAATTATTTATTGTATAGGTTATTTCTTACCAGTCGCAGCCCAGTAAATACCCCCATATAAATGATGGAGAAAAGATTCTTCTTCAAAAACTGCCGGCACATGACCTAATGCTGTATAAAATGACCGGCCACCATCAAAATCATGATACCAGCTTATGGGATGAAGAGTCCCCATTCCTCTTCCTTTTTTTGCTCCCCAGTCAGCTATAGGATTATAACTTTTTTCATCTACTGCCAGCAAGTAATTTAATCCGCTCACTTTTTCAGGACCAAATTCATACCACTCATCTGTCCAAAGTTGATGGTTGGTAAATGATTTCATCCCCGGGAAACTATCATTTAACACCTGCAAACTGGCTGTTTGTATAGCAGGGTGTATATGAAACATTCTTCCCACCAGTTTATTATACCATTCCCAATCATATTCAGTATCTGATGCACTGTGCACACCAACATAGCCTTTGCCAGACTGAATATATCTTTCAAATACTTTCTGCTGAGCTGAATCAAAAATATCACCGGTGGTACAAAGAAAAATCACCACCTGGAAATCAGCCAAATATTTATCAGTAATAATTTTGGGGTCTTGCTGTAATACCAATTCAAAATTATTTCGTTGCGCCATTTTATTTAAAGCCACCACACCATAATGCAATGATTCATGATGCCAGCCCCGGGTAGTGGTTACCAATAATGCTTTAAACTGTTTTTGTGCATCTACTGAAGAAATAAATAACAAGAGCAGAAAAAATGAAACAACAAACTTCTTCATAAGTTAAATTTTATTTATTAACAGGCCCCGTATTACTTACAAATGCAATATACTTACTATCGGGACTCCAGCTGGGTGTATTAATTGTTCCCTGCCCGCCAAACAAGTAAGCAATCACTTTGGGTGCACCAGTTGCGCTTACCGGCATTAACCGCAGCATTACTTTTTTATAAAACGGATGATCACCTGCATCTACCGTATTGGAAAAAGAAAGAAAAGCAATCCATTTATTATCTGGCGACACATGGGCAAACCAGTTATTATACTCATCAAAAGTGAGTTGTGTTTGTTCTGATCCATCCGGCTTCATTCGCCACAATTGCATATTACCACTGGCAGTGCTGTTGAAGTAAATATACTTTCCATCAGGAGAATATTCGGGACCATCTGCCAATCCTTTATCTAAAAATGTCAATTGTGTTTCTGCACCACCATTTATTGGCTTTCTGTAAATATTATAAACTGCACTTTTGCTGATGCGCTGTGCCGTGTAAACAAGTTCTTTGCCATTTGGACTCCATCCATGCAAATAAGATGGTGTGCTATCGGTTACCAAAGTTGGTTCACCACCTGTTATAGGTAAATAATAAATAGTGCTGCCCCCTCCCGGCATTCCATCACGATGTGAAGAGATGGCTAACCATTTTCCATCAAAAGAAATAACATGATCGTTGTTATTGCGTTTGGCATTTCCGGTATTAAGTTGAACCGGTGTTCCTCCTTCAACAGGTAATTGCCATATTAAACCATCTTTATTAAACAATAAGCTTTTACCGTCTTTCATCCAGTTAGGCGCTTCAAACCTGCCTTTATCTTCATGAATGATTTTTCTTTTGCCATCAAAGACATTTACGATTTCAAGTTTACTTCCCAACACACCATCACGGTATCCATTGTGTGTATCGGGCACTGTTAATTCCTGTCGTACATTCCAGGCAATTGCCTCTTCTGCTACATCCGCATTATGACTGCACATAAATATTCCCGCCAGTGCTTCATCTGGCATATCAATCGCATCGGTTCTTCCTACTTCCTGCAAAGGTTCACCGGCATTAGCCACCCGCATAATAAAAAACTTACCCAATCTTTCCAGTTGAATTATTTCACAAGCTTTCTTCATAGTAAATAATTCATCTTGCGGGTCACGCATAAAGGCACCTTTCATTCTGCGCCATTGCATTGCCACTAATCCATCACTATGAACAGTGGCTGTCATGTGAGCAGCATTATCCTCTTCACTGGCCCTTATCATCCATCCAAACTTCCGGTGCGGATCTGTTCCCTTGCCAATGAATTTGAAATTGGCGGTTAAAATAAAATCACCTTTTATTTTGTTGTAAGCATAGTGCAATTCATCTCTGCCAAACCAGATATTGTAACCACCAGCTTTTAATTGGTATGATTGATCTGCTGCATTGTAAACAACATCTCCTTTGAGTTTTGGGTTGCCAATGTCTTTATGATCAGCAAAAATGCCAACAGGATTTTGAGCAATGGCTACTGTTACTGTGATGGAAAATAAAAGCGACAATATCTTTTTCATATAAAATGATTTATGATGACAATATCTGTTCAATCTGCAATAATTCATTTTCATTAAATGCAAGATTATTCATGGCTGCCAGGTTATCATCCAGTTGTTTTACCGAGCTGGCGCCTATCAATACAGAAGTCACCCTGCTATCTTTCATTAGCCAGGCAATCGCCATTTGTGCTAATGATTGTCCACGTTTTACAGCAACATCATTTAGTTGCTTT
>JACPOD010000003.1 GCA_016185185.1 Sphingobacteriales bacterium
GCAGGGTTACTTACTTGTCCTGCCGATGCTGTTGCTGAGATCAGGCAAATTTGCCAGTATATTTCTCCTGTTAAAGGAGGCGAAGGTTGTGTAAGGGATGTGATGGAAAAGGTTATGAAATTAAATAATCACTGGGAAGCGGATACTTCCGTTGCCAGCCAATGATTAACTTCGGGAAGTAATAACCCCGCATGAAATTAATAGCTGCATTTTTTAAATTGATCCGCTGGCCAAACCTGGTCTTTATCGCTATTACACAATTACTTTTTTATTATTGTATCATCATTCCACTGTTTCAACGGGAAACACCTGTTGTTTTTGCCGATAAAAAAATACTGCTGCTGATCATTCTTTCCTCCGTTTTAATTGCAGCAGCCGGTTATATCATCAACGATTATTTCGATATAAATATTGACCTGGTAAACAAGCCACAGCAAAACGTTGTTGACAGGATTATGAGCCGGCGATGGGCCATGTTCTGGCATATGTTCTTATCTATGACTGGTATTGTAATGGGTTTTTATGCAGATTATATCAGCGGGCATTTTTTACTGGGTATTTCCAATGTAGTTTGTGTGGTGCTGTTATTTGTGTATTCGCTTACATTCAAGCGAAAAATGCTGGTGGGCAATATCATTATATCGGTATTAACCGCCTGGGTTGTAATGGTGATGGGCCTTTTTGTAATGCTTGATTTTATCCTGAAAACAGGGGAGTCGCCGGCATTTATTTCCCGCATAATGCGGTTAACCGTTTTATATACGGCCTTTGCATTTATCATTTCATTGATTCGTGAAGTGGTAAAGGATATAGAAGATATAGAAGGTGACCGGCGCTATGGGTGCAGAACCATGCCAATTGTGTGGGGTGTAAATGCTGCTAAAGTATTTACTGCAGTATGGTTGATCGTATTAACAGTATCGCTGGTGGCGGTACAGGTTTATGTATTACTCTTTGGCTGGTGGTGGAGTGCTGTTTACGTGTTGCTGCTTATTGTATTACCATTGGTATGGATATTAAAGAAACTGCGGTATGCCCAGTCAACAGCAGAATTTCAGTACCTGAGTTCGCTTATAAAACTGGTGATGTTAACCGGAATTTGCTCTATGGTATTTTTTAAATTGTATTTGTAATGGAACGTATCATCCTTGCTTCACAATCTCCAAGACGAAAACAGTTGCTTGAATGGGCAGAAATACCATTTGATATTATAGTTAAAGAAACCGATGAATTATATCCTTCCGACTTACCCGTTGCTGAAGTGCCCGTATATATTGCCCGTAACAAAGCCTTAGCGGTAAAAAGTGAATTGAGTCACGACAGGATTATCCTTGCTGCTGATACCGTAGTAGTGCTCAACGATAAGATCATCGGTAAACCAAAAGACATAACAGATGCAGTGAATATTTTGAACAGCTTATCGGGACAAAAACATTTGGTGATAACAGGTGTAGTGATCTTAAAAGGAGAGGAGGAAACTTTCTTTGCAGATATTACAGAAGTTGAATTCCATTTGCTAACACAGGAACAGATACGTTTTTATGTAAATAAATATAAGCCTTACGATAAGGCAGGTGCTTATGCCATACAGGAATGGATTGGTGTGGTGGGCATTAAATCAGTAAAGGGAGATTTTTATAATGTAATGGGCTTGCCGGTAAGCAGGGTGGTGCAGGAACTGAAAAAGTTTTAAATGTTTAATGGTTAAATTGTTTAAAGGTTGTTATGAGGAATTGAATAAACTTTCATAACTTAATAGCAATAACCTTTAAATCATTCAACGTATAAACCATTAAACTATTATGACCGAACGTCTTCTTCAATTCATCTGGCAGATGCAGTTATTTAATAAGTCTGCTTTAACAACCACACAAAATGAATTACTGCAAATCGTTTACCCCGGTAAGCTTAATAATAACCAGGGACCTGATTTTTCTGAAGCAAGAATTAAAATTGATTCCACTACGCTAATAGGTAATATTGAACTGCATCTTAAATCATCCGACTGGAAAAACCACCGGCATACGAATGATATAAATTATCAAAACCTGGTACTGCATGTAGTGTGGGAAGATGATAAACCTGTAAGTAAAATGCCAACGCTTGTTTTAGAGAACAGGGTTTCATCGTTGCTGTTAAACAAATATGATGCGTTGATGAATAACCAGGGATTTATTCCCTGTGAAAAAAGTATCGCATCCATTAACAGTCTAACATGGCAGAGCTGGAAAGAAAGATTATTGGTAGAACGCCTGCAACGCAAGTCAGCAGAAGTATTGCAATTCCTTCAGCAATCCAATAATCATTGGGAAGAAACATTCTGGTGGTTACTGGCGGGTAATTTTGGAATAAAAGTAAATAAAGAATGTTTTGAGGCCATCGCACAATCCATACCTGTTACTATTCTTGCAAAGCATAAAAACAGCATACAGCAGTTAGAAGCTATTCTATTGGGACAGGCTGGTTTGCTTAAAGGCGATTTTAAAGAAGAATACCCGAAACTACTGCAACGGGAATATAATTTCTGCAGTAAAAAATATCAATTAATACCAGTAAAGGTACCGCCTTCCTCCCTTCGAATGCGGCCATCCTCTTTTCCGGCAGTACGGTTGGCCCAGCTGGCGATGCTCATACATCAGTCACTGCATTTGTTTTCTAAAATAAAAGAAAGCAGATCGCTTGCAGGGATAAATACAATGCTTGATGTTACTGCAAATGATTACTGGCATTACCATTTTGTTATAGATGAACCTTCAGCATACAAACCAAAACACCTGGGAGCTGTTATGATAAACAATATACTTATCAATACAATTGTCCCGGTATTGTTTGCTTACGGAGAGTTTCATAAAGAGCCTGTGTATAAAGACAAAGCCATTAAATGGTTAGCAGAAATAAAAGCAGAACAGAATACCATTACAAAAAAATTTATACAGGTAGCAATTGAAAACAGATCTGCTTTTGATTCGCAGGCATTGCTTGAATTAAAAAAATATTACTGTGATCAAAAACTTTGTTTAAACTGTGCGGTGGGAAATTCTTTGCTGAAACAATCTACCAGTTAAAACTTACATTCATTTCAATATCCGGGTGAATACTTTTGGCAACCGGGCAGGTTATAGCGGCACGTTCTAAAATCGTTTTTTCTTTTTCCTCCAGGTTTAAATGTTTGGGAAGATGAAAGATTACATCAATACCACCCACTCTCCTGGGATCGGCTTTCATATGTTTTTGTATTTCTATTTTCGTCCCCTTTAAATCAATTTGCATATCCCTTGCTTTAATACCCATAATGGTCATCATACAATTACCAAGAGAAGTAGCCATTAAATCGGTAGGCGAAAAACGCTGTGCCATTCCCTGGTTGTCCAGAGGGGCGTCGGTTTCAATAGTGGTACCGGAGTACAAATGGATGGCGCTGGTCCTTAAATTTCCTTCGTATATAATTTCTGATGTCATAATAAATATTTTTTTCAGGGCAGCATTTTTACCGGTGCAGGTGTCAAATTGTTTTTTAACAAAGCAGCAATAATTTAGTGTATGGCTGTTTCCTTTAAATTTGTGTAAATTTACTCAACTAATAACATTAATACATTACCGTGCGGAAAATTACCTGGATTTTACTTTTTATACTTACCGGACAGTTTGCGATTGCACAGGATACCAAAAGCTCCGGCAGAGATGCCCGTCCGGAGAAAAAACAAAAACGCAAAGAAAAGATCAACGCATTGATCAAGCAGGAAGAAGAAGGTGCCCTGATTTTTCACAAACAAAATACATTCGGCCTGAAAATAAATACTGATGGATACTCCCTGATGTATGAAAAAGGATGGATGCAATCATCCCGCAAGGCAACGTTATTAAGTTTTGAACTGGGGGAGAAAAAACATCCCAAAGAACGCAAACAATCTACTTCTGATAACACCTCTGTATTCCTGGGCATATCCAACATACCCTATGTATATGGAAAGAAAAATATTTTTTACCAGTTTAAAATATCTGCTGGTCAGCAACTCATACTTGGCTACAGGGGAAATAAAAATGGTGTTTCAGTAACCGGTGTATATGCCGGGGGTCTTTCCATAGGATTGTTACGTCCTTATTATCTGCGCATACAAAGACCCAGTAATAATGAAGTGGTGGATATAAAATATTCTGTGGCAGATAGTGCCGACTTTTTAGGACAAACGATCATTGAAGGCACAGGCTTAAAACATGGATGGAACGAATTAGCGATACACCCCGGTATACATGCCCGTGCAGGGCTGCGCTTTGATTATGGCCGCTTTAATGAAATGGTATCAGCAATTGAGGTAGGTGTGAACGCTGAATATTATTTTAAAAAACCGGAGATCATGCTGCTAACAAGTAACAAGCAATTCTTTTTTAGTGCCTATGCCTCCATCAATTTTGGAAGACGTAAATAAAAAGATACTCATTATTCCTACCGGCTTATACAGCATTATTTTAATAAACTTATCAACTATCTTTGCTGCTTAATTGTTGAAGAGCAGGTATGAAAGAACTCACGATTATTCCCGCAGTTACAGAAGAAATAAAACCCAAAAAACCTGATTGGCTCAGGGTGAAACTACCTATTGGCGAAAGTTATAAAAACGTTCGTAACCTGGTGGATACCCATAAACTCCACACTATATGTGAAAGTGGCAATTGTCCCAATATGGGCGAATGCTGGGGTGCAGGCACCGCTACTTTTATGATATTAGGAAATATTTGCACCCGTAGTTGTGGATTTTGTGCAGTAGCAACAGGCAGGCCAACTGAGTTAGATTGGGATGAACCGCAGCGGGTGGCAGAAGCAATTTATTTAATGAAAGTAAAACATGCCGTACTCACTTCTGTTGACAGGGATGAATTGAAAGATGGCGGCAGCATCATCTGGTACAATACGATCAATGCAGTAAAGCAATTAAATCCTGAAACAACTTTAGAAACACTTATACCTGATTTTAAAGGGGAGAAAGAAAACATACAACGCATAATTGATGCAGTACCAGAGGTGGTGTCGCATAACATTGAAACAGTAGAACGGTTAACCCGGCAGGTTCGTATTCAAGCCAAATACTGGCGAAGTATGGAAGTACTGAAGACTTTAAAAGAAGGCGGCATGCGAACCAAGAGTGGAATTATGCTGGGGCTTGGTGAAACAAAAGACGAAGTAATACAAACATTAAAAGACCTGCATAATGTGGGTATAGATGTAGTAACGATTGGTCAATACCTGCAGCCCACTAAAAAACATTTACCGGTGCAACGCTTTGTGCATCCCGATGAATTTGCCGAATTAAGAGATATCGGATATGAATTGGGAATTGACTATGTAGAAAGCGGCCCTTTGGTTCGTTCCTCCTACCATAGCGAAAGACATGTATTCCCCGGTTTGGGAAGACAAGAGTGGTTGATGAAAAAAGGCCTCAGTACTAATTGAATGGATGTCAGGCTGAGCTTGTCGAAGCCTTGATGAGCAAAGTGCAGGTGCTGAGCAACCCTTCGACAGGCTCAGGGTGACAGCACTGCTTCAATAACTAAATGACAATAATTACTGATTACTCATTATTCCTGTAAAATTTTTTTGAATGCGGAAGCTGAGCATGGATGAGTTGAGCCGTAAATCGGTTACTGAATTTAAACAATCAGAAAAATTCCCCTTTGTAGTGGTGCTGGATAATATCCGCAGTATGCACAATGTGGGCAGTGTGTTTCGTACAGCGGATGCTTTTCTATTGCAGGGTATTTATCTATGCGGCTACACACCACAACCTCCGCACAGAGATATTCATAAAACAGCTTTAGGTGCAACAGAAACAGTGGAATGGAAATATTATCAAACAACAACAGCCGCTGTGCAGCAATTAAAGAACGACGGATATAAAGTGTATGCCATAGAACAGGTGGAGAAGAGTATCATGCTCGATAAATTTTCCATTGATGATATTGACAGAATAGCTGTAGTTTTCGGCAATGAAGTAAGTGGCGTGGAGCAGGAAGTAATTAAATTGTGTGATGGTTGTATTGAAATTCCGCAGTTAGGCATGAAGCACTCCTTAAATATATCGGTGGCAGCAGGAATTGTATTATGGGAAATGGTAAGAACAAAAATGGGGAATTAAAATTAATAATTAGTAATTAAGAATTGAGTTTTTTATTTCTTTTATGACAAAAATTAAAAACTATCTCAGTCTTATAAAATTTTCTCATACCATCTTTGCCATGCCTTTTGCATTGATTGGATTTTTTCTGGCAATCAGAAACAGTTTCACTTTATTTGATATAATGAGAATAGGGCAGTGGAATCTGAATAAATCTATAGGGTGGTCACCGGACATTACAAGTTTTGCCTGGTGGGTTAAATCTGGATTAATATTAAAATTTATCCTTGTTATCCTCTGCATGGTCTTTGCCCGTAGCGCAGCCATGGCTTTTAACCGTTACCTCGACAGGAGTTTTGACGCCAGGAATCCACGCACTGCTATACGAGAAATTCCTGCCGGAATCATTTCAGCAAACAGTGCTTTACTGTTTACCATCATCTCTTGTGCCTTGTTCCTTATAACTTGTTACTTTATTAATACACTTTGTTTGGTATTGGCACCAGTTGCCTTACTCGTTGTGCTTGGTTATAGTTTCACCAAACGTTTTACTCCGCTTTGTCATTTAATATTGGGATTAGGTTTGTCATTGGCGCCCATTGGTGCTTACTTAGCTGTAACGGGCCAGTTTGCTTTACTGCCTGTTTTATTTTCATTCACCGTATTATTTTGGGTAAGTGGTTTTGATATCATCTATGCGCTGCAGGATGAAGAGTTTGATAAATCACAAAACTTATATTCTATTCCGGCATGGCTTGGAAAAGTAAAAGCATTAAGAGTTTCTGAGATACTACACTTGTTGTGTGCTGCTTGTTTGGTTTATGCAGGTTTTTATGGTCAGTTTGGTTTATGGTATTGGATAGGTGTAATTCTTTTCCAGGCTTTGTTGATTTACCAGCATACATTGGTTAAGCCAACAGATTTAAGTAAAGTAAATTTAGCCTTTGCTACAACTAATGGTATTGCATCAGTAGTGTTTGCAGTATTCGTAATAACAGATTTATTTATTCATTAAAAATAAAATCCCCTTTAGGGGGTTAGGGGCATGGCTCGAATAATGGCAATTGATTATGGCGGCAAAAGAACAGGGTTAGCTGTTACTGACCCCTTGCAAATTATTGCCAATGGCCTTACAACAGTTGATACAAAAGATATTTTTCCTTTTCTAAAAACTTATTTTAGTAAAGAAGAAGTTGAACTGGTGCTCATTGGTGAACTGCAGGAATATATGGAGCGTACCCCCTAGCCCCTGAAGGGGGAATTATATGGTTCCATTACATTAAATTTGCGGTTTATTTTAATAACATTAAAATCCTCCCTTTAGGGAGTTAGAGGGCATGACATTACCTATAGTCGCATACGGCCACCCGGTATTACGTACAGTTTGTAAGGATATCACACCTGATTATCCTAACCTGCAAAAATTTATTGAAGATATGTGGGAAACCATGTACGATTCTAACGGTGTTGGACTGGCTGCACCGCAGGTGAATAAAGATATCCGCCTCTTTGTAATTGACAGCACACAGATTTTTGAAAATATGGAAGATGAAGAGAGGGAAGATTATGAAGATTACCCGGGTACCAAACAGGTTTTCATCAATGCACACATTGTAGAACTGGATGGAGAAGAATGGGCCTATAACGAAGGCTGTTTAAGCATCCCTAAAATAAGAGAAGATATTTTTCGCCAGGAAACGGTTACATTGAATTATGTGGATGAAAATTTTCAACCGCATACAAAAACATTCAGTGGAATAACAGCCCGTGTAATTTTGCATGAATACGATCATATAGAAGGCAGGCTTTTTATTGATTATATGAAACCCTTCAAAAGAAAATTACTGAAAGGGAAATTAGACGATATATCAAGAGGAAAGATCAGTGTGGATTATAAAATGATGTTCCCTAAGTAAATTGTTTGAACCCGGATTTATTGGATTAAACAGATTTAACCGAAATGAAGAAGAACCCCACGATATTGAAACCGCTTCTTCTTTTCATTTTTTATTTTTCATTTTTCTTTTCAAAGGCACAAAAAGATACCACCATTGAAGTAAAAGGTAAAATGATTACACTTTCTGATGTAGTAGTACGCTCAGACATGAGTGTGCCTGCTTTTATGAAGATGGTGCAGGAGGATACCACTTTTTACAAGGCCTTCCGCAATTTGCATATACTCAGTTTTACTGCCATTAACGATATAAACCTGCTGGATAAAAAACAAAACATAAAGGCATCCCTGAAAAGTAAAACCAGGCAAACGGTTGCGGATGGTTGCCGTACCCTGCAGGTGCTGGAAGAAAATAAAACCGGTAATATTTACGACGGTGATTACGACTGGAACTATTATACCGCATCAATGTATGCAGGATTATTTTTTACCAAAGGAAAAGTTTGCGGCGAAACCAATATTGTAAAAGGTGTTGATTTTTCAGCAAAAGATAAATCGGGCATGGAAAAACATAAAGCACAATTAAAGATGCTGTTCTTTAATCCCGGTAAAAAAATCCCCGGCATTCCTTTCATCGGGAATAAAATAAACATATTTGATGAAGATGTGGCGCAGCTGTATGATTTTAGTATTGATTATGCCTACCATAATCAACACCATTGTTATGTACTCACTATTGTGCCAGGAGCAAATTTAACAGAGGATGAAAAAAGTCGTCTCGTAATTGATAATATGACCACCTGGTTTGATACAGAAAC
>JACPOD010000004.1 GCA_016185185.1 Sphingobacteriales bacterium
GGTTTTAATATACTGTTGGTATAAAGAATGATTTTTTCTGCCCCCAGCTCATACCCTTTTTTAAAAGCAGCATAACTTAATTCTTCTGCAATTCCCTTCCGGTGAAAATGTTCATCCACCGCCATCTTGGTAAATTCATACGTAACAGCATCCACTTTCTTTAATGCCACTGTTCCTGCCAGGTGACCTTCATAAGTTGCCATCAGTATAGCACCACCTTGTTCTAAAATTGCTTCCTGCGGATGGGTCAATACATATTCATCCAACGCTTCCATTTCAAAATATTTTTCAATCCAGTTGCGGTTGAAAAATTCAAAGTAATGCTGATGCTCCGGTTTATAATCTATTATTCTTACTTTGTTCATGCTTTTTGTTTTTTATATTCACGATTCACCATATACACACCACCCAGTGTAACCAAACTTCCCAGCAACATACCTGAATTCACTTTTTCATGTAACATCAACCAGCCGAAGAACACGGCAACAATCGGGTTGATATACGCATAGATGGAAACAAATGCAGGTGGTAATTTGCTGATGGCAAATACATAAGCGGAATAAGCCAGCAGTGAACCAAAGAAAATAAGATAGATCAATGCCATCCATGCAGCAGAACCAATTTCAGAAAGATCAGTGTATTTACCGGTGGCAAAACAAAATATCATAGTGATAATACCGGCAATCAGCATTTGCAATCCTACACTAAACAAAATATCTGTTGCTGGTTTCAATCTCGATGTATACACTGTCCCGAATGTCCAGGCTAAAACAGAAAGGAATGCCAGCACAATTCCAAACGCAACGGACTTGCCCTGCAGCTGATTGAGATAATCATAAAAGATGAGTACTACCCCTGCAAAACCAATTACCAAACCGGCAATCATCCAAAAAGTCAATTTTGCATTACGTAATAACCACACACTAAAGAGTGCAACAAACAATGGAACCGTTGCTGAAATGATAGCGGCAAATCCGCTGTTAATATATTCTAATGCCCAGGTGAGTAATCCGTTGGCGAGAGATAATAAAAATATTCCCTGGATGGTGATTTGCTTAAGAGATTTCCAGTCGGGAAGTTTATATCCTTTCAGTAAAAAGAAACTTACCATCAACAAACCTGAGGAAAATTGCCGCACCGCAGAAAGAAATAAACCGGGCATGTGTTGTGCTCCTATCCTTGATGCGATAAAGGTGGTTCCCCAAAAAAAACTAACTAATCCTAATGCGATGTATGCCCTGTTTAATTCTTTTTTACTCATGTTAATTCCTGTTTAATAGCCGTTCGCCTAACCGATGAACTTCGTTTACTAATATTTCAAAATCTGTTGCTTTACTTCTGTGATTGGTGATGGCCACTCTAATCACATACGAACCTTTTAATATAGTGAAAGATGGCGCTGCTATTCCGCTCTCATGCAACTGCATCAATATTTCTTTATTCAGTGCATTTAATTCATCATTACTTAACCCATCACGATGAAACCGGAAATTCACAATATTCATCGGCACCGGCGCCATCAGTTGCAGCGAAGCATTTTCATTCACCAGTTCAGCTAAATAATTTGCCTGCTGAATATTCTGTCGCACCATGCGGCGATATTTTTCAATCCCCTGTTCTTTTAAAATCATCCACACTTTCAATGCACGGAAACCTCTCGACAGTTCAATACCCAAATGGTTATAGTTTAATTCACCTGCAATAATTCCTCTTTCATGATGTGCCAAATAATTAGCATTAATTTCAAATGCTTCTTTATGCGCCTGTGCATTTTTAATCAGTACCCCACCCACATCATAATTCACATAAAACCATTTATGATAATCAAACGCAATACTGTCTGCCAGCTCCACTCCTTTCAACCGCTCCGTGTACTCAGGCAATAACTTAGGTACCGCACCAAATGCACCATCAATATGAAACCACATACCTTCCCGTTTTGCAATTGCCGCTAAAATTTCCAAATCATCAATTGCTCCGGTGTTTACTGTTCCAGCATTGCCCACAATACAAAAAGGCAGGAAGCCATTGGCCTTGTCTTGCTTGAGTTGTTCTTCTAACAAATCAATCCTTACCTGGTAATTTTCATCCACTGCTATTTTTCTTAATTGTTCGCTGCCAATGCCCAATAGCTCCACCGCTTTCTGTAAACAGCTATGTGTTTCTGTTGATGCGTACACTACTAATTGCCCATCTAAGTTTTTGATGCCTTTCTTTCGTATCTCTTTATTGTAATAATTTCTCGCTGTTGTTAATGCTAATATATTGGCTAAAGATGCACCTGTAGTTAATATACCTGAACTACTCTTTGGGAATCCATACATTTCTTTTGTCCAGTCAAGCACTTGTTTTTCTATATATAAATCGGCATGTTCCCCAAACGATGTTGTTGAATTCATAGCGCTGGCCAGCATATCAGCCAGCATACCTGTAGCTGAACCATTACCGCAGACCCATCCCCAAAACCTCGGGTGCGTATTACCCAATGCATACGGCAATACATTTTTCTGAAAGGATGCATACACTTCTTTCAAATCATTTGCTTCCTGTGGTGCTGCAGTATCCAATTCCTGTTTCACTGCAGCAGGAATCGGTTGCCACACTTTTCTGTCACCTGACTGCTGTATATAATCAATCATATCATCCAGCATGCGATGTCCTGTTGCACGAAGTTCTTCCCAATTATTAGGGTCAATTGTTTCTTCAAGTATTGTTGTGTTCAAATCAAGCATGAGTTATTATTTATGTAGTCCCCTTTTAATTTTCTATTGAGCTGCATTGGCGTCGCACTCTTGTACTGCAACAATTCTATTCAGCTTTATTTTAATCATTACATTTCTCTACGTCACTCCGTCTCTGCGGTTAAAGTCCTCATACCCGCCAGACTCCTCCTTCGTCGGATTCAGACGGGCATTGCTGTCATACTGAGCTTGTCGAAGTATTATTCAGCATTAGTATGAATGTTCATCAAGGCTTCTCTTCGATAAACTCAGAGCAAGCTAAGCTCAGCCTGACAATTCATTTCAGTTTCTCTGCAGCAATCATTGAAATCGTTTATCAAAATTCACAAAAAGAAAATAGTTGGTCAACCTGTTTCTTGCTAATCACAAGAGTGATTTATTTTTTGACGATACAAAAATGTCCAAAAAAAATACACTAAAACAGATTCAGTTTTTGTATTTTTGACTATATCAGATTTTTTGACTTAAAAAGTCGGAAAGTCCGGAAGACCGAAAGTCCGAAAGTAATTCTCCAATGAATTCTTTTCTTACGGACTTACCGACTTTCGGTCTTCCGGACTAACAAACATCATGCGTATAACAAAATTTTCAACCGACGACCACTTATACATGCAGGTTGCCGATGGTATAGAGAAAATGATAACAGATGATACATTAAAGGTGGGCGATAAACTTCCTTCCGTTCGTGTACTGAGCGAAGAATATGGCATCAGCATGGGTACCGCCTTCCAGGCTTATTACCATCTGGAAGGAAAAGGATTAATTGAATCACGACCCAAGAGCGGTTACTATGTACGTTTTAATTTCAAACGTTTTCCTGATTTACCAAAAGTAATTCAGCCCGAACCCATCACCAGCGAAGTAAGTGTAAAAGAAACTATTGCTTCTATCTATGGCGATATAGCCTCTCATATAAAAATGAATTTCGCCATTGCAGTGCCGGATGCTTCATTATTACCAACTGCCAAACTCAACAAATCGGTAATGTATGCATTGCGTAAAAGCAAAGACCATTGTATTTATTATGAAAACACGCAGGGTAATATTGATTTAAGAAAACAAATTGCCAAACTCGCTTTTAACTGGGGCGGTAAATTTAAAGCCGATGATATTATTGTTACATCCGGTTGTCTCGAAGCAATCAATTTATGTTTAAGGGCTGTAACACAACCGGGAGATACGGTAGCAGTTGAATGCCCCAATTACTTTGGTATTTATCAATCCATCGAAAGCATGGGATTAAAAGTGGTGGAAATTTCCAGCGACCCTGCTAACGGTTTTGATATTGATTGTTTAGTAAAGTCCATTGAGAAATTTAATATCAAAGCCTGTATTGTAACACCCAATTTCAATAATCCATTGGGTAATTGCATGCCGGAAGAAAATAAAAAACGGTTAGTGGAAGTAATTACCAAAAACAATATCGTTTTGATTGAAGATGATATTTATGGTGAATTATACTTTGGTAAAAGCAGGCCCCGCACCTGTAAATATTATGATACCAAAGGTTTGGTGATGCATTGCTCTTCTCTTTCCAAATCATTAGCGCCGGGCTATCGTATAGGCTGGACGATAGCAGGGAAATTTGCTGATGATGTAAAACAAATAAAAAGAATCAGCGATATCAGTTCGCCTTCATTAACACAAGCGGCTATGGCGCATTTCTTAGGCAATGGCCGTTATGAATATCATTTAAAGAATTTACGCAAGGCATTACATACTCAAAGCCTCAAATACACACAGGCCATCATTCAATAAAGATGATGGGCTAAGAGATTGAAAGAGTGAAGAAGGATAAGGAGTTTAGTTTTTCATAACACCCTCTTATTTTTTTAATTTCCTTAATTTCTTTGGATTTTGTCTTACACTCCAGAATGTAACCAGTTCAATTTGCCTGATTTTAAGATTTACCCTGTAATACAACTAAACCTTTGAATGAATAAGAGTTTTCCTGAGTTTTTTTCGTTTGTCAAATGGACTTCCAAGGCCGGAGAAGTAGTGTTATCTTGTTTTCCACACTTTGCGCAAAATTTTTTACTTCTCTTTCGGTCTATTCTGTTTCAAGATAATGAATGATTTCAAGGTAAGTATGCAAGGCTTCCAGCGTCCAAACTATTTTGAAAACCATTTCTTATATTTTTTAACCACCTATTCATGCGGTATCACATTACCTTCATCCGCTTGTTTTAAACCCCGGCTGATTGAAGCTTTTAATTCAGCAGGCAGTTCATTCCAGTTATCAAAATCCTGTTCAGCTTCCAGCATGGCATGAACTATTTTTAAAGTACGTTCATCCGCATTATCCACATATTTTTTTACTTCTTTTCGTAATGCTTCTTTACTCATGAAAAAAATATTTGATAACTAAAATTAAACAAATCCTAACTCTTCTCCAACGCCTGCAAAATATCCGCCACTATATCGTCAATATTCTCCAATCCAACCGATATACGAACCAGGCCCGGAGTAATGCCAACAGCAGCTTTCTCTTCCGCACTTAATTTAGAATGTGTGGTAGAGGCAGGATGTGAGGCAATACTTCTGCTGTCGCCTAAATTATTGGTCATTGACAACATTTGTAAGGCATTTAAAAATTTACGACCGCTTTCCAGTCCGCCTTTTAATTCGAAGGTTACAATACCGCC
The DNA here is from genome assembly GCA_016185185.1 of Sphingobacteriales bacterium. Taxonomy (GTDB): domain Bacteria; phylum Bacteroidota; class Bacteroidia; order Chitinophagales; family Chitinophagaceae; genus AWTP1-9. The sequence continues at coordinate 5,387 of JACPOD010000004.1, forward strand.
ACCATTGCTCATTTGCTTTTTGGCAACAGCATACTGCGGATGCGTTTCTAAGAAAGGATATTTTACGGATGTAACTTTTTCATTTCCCTGTAATGCTTTCGCCAGCTTTAACGCATTATCAGCATGGCGCTCCATTCTTATACATAATGTTTCTAAACTTTTAGTAAGCACCCATGCATTAAACGGGCTCATAGAAGGTCCTGTATTTCTAACAAACAAATACATCGGCTGAATCAATTCTTTTCTTCCCACTACTACTCCACCTAATACTCTACCTTGTCCGTCAATAAACTTGGTAGCAGAATGTAATACTAAATCAGCGCCGAGATTAATTGGTTGCTGAACAGCCGGTGTGGCAAAACAATTATCTACCACTAATAAAATGTTATGTTGTTTACAAAGTTTTGCCACATATTCTATATCAATAATATCCAAACCGGGATTAGAAGGCGTTTCCACATACAGCATCTTTGTATTAGGTTTTATCAATGCTTCAATGCTTTCCGGTTTATTCATATCAAAGTAAGAATACTCAATTCCCCATTTTGGTAAATACTTGGTAAGAATGGTATGCGTAGACCCAAACACCGCCGAAGCAGAAATAATATGGTCACCTTTTGCCAGGAATGTCATGAAGGAAGAAAATACTGCCGCCATACCTGTACCTGTTGCAATACCATCTTCTGCATTTTCCAATACACATATCTTATCAATAAACTCATCCACTGTGGGGTTGGAAAAACGGCTGTAGATATTTACATCCAGGCTATCATCTGCAAATGCAGCTGCCATATCTTCTGCACTATCGTAAACAAAACTGCTCGTTAAGAAAAGTGGTGTACTATGTTCTTTCTCCTGCGTTCTTTTTGTTTGTGTACGGATGGCCTTCGTTTCTGGTTTGTACGACATTTTTTTGCTGATAGTTTTTTCAATGATGTTTAGTTAACATGTCAGGCTAAGCTTGTCGAAGCCTCGATGAGCCAAGTACAACTGCCGAACAATCCTTCGACAAGCTCAGGATGACAGCATTTCTGGGCTTAACTAAACTACGTTGATTGTTTATAGTTTGTATTTTGCTTTTTGTTTCCGGTTACAGGTTAATAATCAATAATCAGTAATTAATAATTATATAGCTACTTTAAACAATTCGCCGTTAACGACAACTTCAAAACTAATTTTCGTTCCGCCTCTTCTTAATGTTTCTGCTACGGAACAATATTTATTGATGGATAATTCTGCTGCACGGTAAGCTTTGGCGGGGTCAACAGTTCCTTCAAACTCAAAACGAACATCCACTGTTTCCCATAAAGATGGTTCTTTTCCTTTCTCTCTCTCTCCATCTACTAATATTTTCATGCTGGTGTATTCCTGTTTTTGCTTCTTTAAAATCATCACCACATCCACACCACTGCAACCGGTTAAGGCCGCTAAAACGGTTTGCATAGGACGCATTCCCTGACCATTTCCTCCCTGGTCAGCAGGAATATCAATATTCATCTGGTTGGCACCGGTAATATCCTTAATGGTAAATCCAAAATCACGATTGGTTAATTCTGCATTGATTAAAGCCATAATTTAATTTTTGAAGGGGCAAAGATACAAACGGAAAGGCTAACCTTTGTTCGCAATACGGAATAAAAAGAGGCAGCCAAAATCTTAATTAGGCACACAAAGAACGCAAAATGAAATAAGGCGCAAAGAACAATGATTGGGGTTTATATCATTGCGTTCTTTGCTTTCTTAGCGTCTTTGCGGGGAAATACTTTTGACTGCCTTTTGAAACACATAAAGCATAAACTAAAATTAACAACGCTTTTTATCCTGCTTTCCAACACCGGTTTTGTCCAGAATAATTTCCAAAGGGCAGAAACGGGTGAAGGAAGATTGCAATAAATTCAGTCCAACAAATGCCGTAAGTAAAAGCCAATTAATATTTATAAAATAGGCTAGCGTTATACTTACCAGTACAATTGTTCCGGCAACGGCACGAACGATTCTTTCTTTCATATTGATAATTTATAATTTTTAATTACTCGACATTTCAACCGGTGATACAAATGCACGGACAGGAAACCCGGTATTGTTCTCTGCATTATATTGTTTCACCAGTTCAATGGTTTTAATGGCCTTATCATCTTCAGTGAAGCAGAAAAAAAATAAGGCATTGGTACCGTCCTCATTTTTACCAAACCAGTTATCGGGCAAAAAATTATGATGTTCTGTTTTATGTCCGATGGTTTCTGAAACACTGAATACAGCCACTCCTGCCTGCTCGAGTATTTCAGAGATAACATGCAGGTCTTCGCTAATGCTGGTTATAATTAATAGTTTCATGCTTGTTGTTTTTTAGTTGAATATTTTTTTCTCAGTAAACGGAAATAAATTAATGGTACTACCAATAGTGTTAAGAAGGTGGAAGTAATGGTGCCCCCCATCAGCGAAATCGCTAATCCCTGGAAGATAGGGTCGAACAAAATAATGACTGCACCTAACACCACTGCTCCTGCTGTTAATAAGATAGGCGTTGTTCTTACCGCACCTGCTTCAATGATAGCCTGGTTTAATGGAATGCCTTCTTTTAATCGTATATCAATAAAGTCAATCAGTAATACAGAGTTTCGCACCATCACACCGGCCAGTGCAATAAAACCAATCATTGAAGTAGCGGTGAAGTATGCTCCCATCAGCCAGTGACCACCCACTATACCAATTAAGGATAATGGAATAGCGGCAAGCATTACAATGGGTGTGGTGAAGTTTTGGAACCATCCTACAATCAGCATATAGATAATGATGATGACTGCAGCAAATGCAATTCCCAAATCACGGAATACTTCATAGGTTATCTGCCACTCACCGTCCCACTTCAAAGTATAGTTGTCTTCGTTTTCTGGCTGGTGAGTATATTCTTCATTGATAGTATAACCGGCAGGCAATTGAATGTGCTTTACACTATCAGATATGTTAGAGATTGCATAGAAAGGACTCTCCAGTTTACCGGCCATATCCGCAATTACATACACCACTCTTTTTTGATTTTTACGGTAGATACTTTTTTCTTTTACTGTTTTAGTAATCGTAACTAAATCTCCCATGGGTACGGCATTACCCTGTTGCCCGATAACTTTTAAATTCTTTAATTCTTCAATACCTGATTTATCCGCATCACTCAATTGTAGTTTAATATTAACCGGACTGAAAGAAGTTGGCTCATGCAATGTACCGGCAACCTGTCCGGATAAAGCCGCATACATATTCGCTACCACCTGTGCAGGAGCTATTCCATAACGCATGGCTTTATCTTTATCCACTTCAAAATGGTATTGCCATTGGTCATCTTCTGCATACCAGTCCACATCTACTACATCTTTTGTATCCTGAAAAAGTTTTTCTACCTGCTGACCAATCTTCATCTGCTCATTATAATCTGGTCCGTAAATCTCTGCTACTAATGTTGATAATACCGGAGGGCCTGGCGGAATTTCCACTAGCCTGGCATTTGCATTATATTTTTTTGCAATCGCCTGAACAGCCGCTCTCATACTTTTCGCTATCTCATGGCTCTGCTGTTTTCTTTCTTTCTTATCAACCAAGTTCACTTGAACATCAGCCACATTATCACCCCGGCGAATATCATAGTGGCGAACGAGACCATTAAAACTGATGGGCCCTGCTGTACCAGCATATACCTGGTAATTTTTTACTAATAATTGTGTAGAAACATAATCAGCAATTTCTTTGGCAACTGCATTCGTTTTTTCCAGGGTTGTTCCTTCAGGCATATCAATCACCACCTGGAATTCATTTTTATTATCAAACGGTAACATTTTTACTGCTACTGATTTTGTATAGAACAACATTAGTGAACCCAGCATCACTACTACTGTACTGAGAATAAATGTCCAGCGTTTCCATCTTGTTTCCAGTAAAGGATTGATGAACCGGTAATAAATTTTATAGATACCTGTTTGCTCTAATTGCAAGGGTGCTTTTTCTTTACCATGTTTTTCTTTCTCCCGAAGGAAAATATAACCGAGGTATGGCGTTAATGTTAAGGCTACAATCAACGAAAGCAACATCGCTATAGATGCACCAATCGGCATCGGACTCATATACGGCCCCATCAAACCGGAAACAAATGCCATAGGTAAAACGGCAGCTATTACAGTAAATGTTGCCAGTATCGTTGGATTACCCACTTCATTAATAGCATAGATTGCTGCTTGTTTAAACGGCAATCGCTTCATCTTAAAGTGGCGATGCATATTTTCTGCTATGATGATGGAATCATCCACCACAATACCGGTAATGAACACCAGTGCAAACAGTGTGATACGGTTGAGTGTATAATGCAGGAAATAATAGGCAAACAAGGTTAAGGCAAATGTTACCGGAACTGATAAGAATACCACTAATCCTCCCCTCCATCCCATCGCCAGCATTACGAATAAGGTAACTACTACGATAGCAATAAACAGGTGTAATAATAATTCGGAAACTTTATCAGAAGCCGTTTCACCATAGTTGCGGCTCACCGTTAACTGGACATCAGAAGGCAGTAGATCTTTTTTCAGGTGCTCAACTTTTGCCAGTATTTTTTCCGACAACTGCATGGCATCTGCTCCTTTCTTTTTAGCTATAGCTAATGTTACGGCAGGATACGATGATTTGAATTTGTTTTGCGTAGTATCTGCTTTTCCATATCCAAACAACACGTACTGATTGGGAGTTTCAGGCCCCTCTGTTACATGAGCCACTTGTTTTAAATAAACCGGCTGATTGGCATTAATACCAACCACCAGGTTAGCCACATCATCGGCTGTATTTAAAAAGTTGCCCGTTTGTACAGCAAAAGCTGAATCATTCTTTAATAAAGTACCGGAGAATAGTTGTGCATTATTTCCCTGTAAATATTTACTCACCGAAAGAAAATCTAAATGATTCTCGGCCATCTTATCTTTATCCAAAATCACTTTTACTTCACGGCTTCTTCCGCCAATAATATTAATTGCAGCCACATCATTTATCTTTTTCACTTCATTGGTTAATGCTTCTCCCAATTGTTTTAATTCATAATCATTATGTTTATCGCTCCACAGTGTTAACCCAAGTACCGGCACATCATCAATCGCTCTTGTTTTTATCATGGGCATGGTAACGCCTTGTGGCATCTTATCCATGTTCTTCAATAACTCATCATAAAGTTTTACCATGGAGCGTTCTACATCCTGTCCCACATAAAACTGAACAATCAGCATTGCTTGTCCCTGCATGGAGGTGGAGTACACATATTCCACTCCTTTTACATTGGAAACTATTTTCTCCAATGGTGCGGTCAATTTTGTTTCCACCTCTTTTGGTTCTGCACCAGGGAAGCCAACATACACATCAGCAATAGGAACATCTATCTGCGGTTCTTCTTCCCTTGGTATCAGCATCGTACTGTAACCACCAATGAGGAGAAAAGTAATCATCAGTAAAATGGTGAGTTTAGAACTGATAAATGCCTTCGCTATATTTCCAGATAATCCTTCTTTCATAATCCTGTTTAAATAGTTTTAATAATTCATTACCTCCACTCTTATTTCACTGTCACTGGTGCCCCGTTATATAATTTTGCTTCGGATGAAAGAATAAATGATTCATTCTTTGCCAGGCCGGATACTACTTCTACTTTATCACCATAATTTTTACCCAACCGAATCCAGCGCAGTAAGGCAGTTTTATTTTCACTTACCGTATAAATGCCTGTTAACTCATCCCTGTTTATTATGGCAGAAACTGGCACTAATACCACATCAGCATCCGACTGTGTTTGCTTTGCTTCTTTTAAAGGAATGGTAACACGTACAAACATGCCGGAATAGATATCCGCTTTTGCTGTTTCGGGAATACTGATTTTAACGATGTATTGTCCGCCGGTGAATTGAGAAGAAGGATTTAACTGTATCACTTTTCCTTCAAAACTTTTTCCGGTTGATTTAATCAATAGTGTAGCAGCATCACCTAAATGAATATTGCTGATATCAGATTCTGCAATAGATGCACTTACCTGAAGGATGCCGCTTTGTTCAATAGTAACAATCGGCATCCCGGGATTAGCAATGTTTCCTGCTTCTGCTAATTTTTGTGTAACCACACCGCTAAATGGTGCAGTAAGACTGCTATAAGAAAGGGACGCATTTACTTCACTGCGCATTTGTTTGGCAGCATCTACTCTTGCTTTGGCACTATTATACTGAAGTGTTACATTATCTAACTCTTTGGCCGTAGCACTTTGCTGTTTGTATAAATTATTAAAGCGTTCATAATCTTTTTGTGCATTGGCATAGGCTGCTTCTGCTTCTGCAATCATTGCATCAGTTTGTGCCCTTTTAGCCCGTATATCTTCATCGCTGATAGTTGCCAGCATTTGACCTTTATTTACTCTGTCACCAGCTTTTACATAAATATTCGTAATGCGGCCCATCACTCTTGTGCTGATGTTTGCTGTTTGTATAGCTTCTACCTGTCCGCTGGCTAATATGGCATTTTGCGAACCAGAAGAAACAGTACCCAATGTAACAGCCACTGGTTTTTCAGTTGTTTCTTTTTGTTGTTCTTTATTGCCACCGCAGGAAATCATTCCTGTAACCGCTATTGTCAATAATAATCCTGGCAAATGTTTATTAAGCATATTCCTTGTATTTGAAGATTAGTTGTTAGTAGTTAAAAATTGTAAGTAAGCCATAGCTACATCATAATTGAAAACAGCCTGTACTGCTCCCAATTGTTGCTGTGATAATTGTGTTTGCGCCATCAGTACATCAGTTGTTTTTACCAGGCCCTGTGTAAAGCGATTTTGTAAAACCCTTAGTGATTCAGAAGCCTGCTCTATAGCCAGTTGCTGTTGCTTCATCGCAAAAGCAGCATCTTCCAATTGTCTTTTTGCATGATTGATTTGAAGTTGTGCTTCGCTTTTTTGCTGGCCCAATTGTTTTACCAGCTTTGTTTTTTCCAATGTATGTTGTGTGATGGAATTTTTAGTGCGGTTACCATTAAAAATATTCCATGATAACTGAATGCCGGCGAGATAAGCATTGGCATTGTATCCAAACATAGCATTATCATTCCACTGGTAAGAAGCAAAAGCATTTAACCTTGGCAGGTAACTCATCTTTGATGACTTAATCATCATATCATATCCCTCCATTCCTTTTTGTAAAGCCTTAAAATCAGCCCGGTTATTGGATAATTGCAAGGTATCAGCACCTTGCTTCGTTTCTTTATTAATCGCATCGGTTGTATAAATCACGCCGGTTTGTTTACCCATCAGCAAACTCAGCATATCCGATGCATCGGCAATATTGGATTGTGCATTTTTAATTTGGGTTTCAATATTCATCACCTGTAATTCCGCATTCAGCAAATCTGATTTTTGGATCAGGCCCTGGTCAAAATAATTGCTGGTGGTTTGCTGCATTCCTTTGGCGGTACCCAATGCTTCTTTCAATACCTTATCTACTTCATATAACATTTGTAACTGCAGGTAAGTTTTTGCTGTTTCAAAGGCAAGGTATTCTTTGGTACGCTGTGAAATAAGCTGGTACATCTCTATTTGCTTAGCAGCACCTTTACGCTGGTACAGCATATCAATGTTCACTAATGGTTGCTGTAATTCAAACTTCGTGGTAAAATCAGGAGTACCACCGGGATTATTCAGCAACACAGGATTAAAATCTGCTGCGGTAATATTTTTTTGCTGCAGCTTAAACCCAAATGCATTTAAAGGATTGTTGCTTGTAAAAGCGGTGTAAGAAAAATTAGCCTGCGGTAAAAAGATGGCATCTGTTTGTTTATACTTTGCCTTAGCTATCTGTTCGTCCAGTGAAGAAAGTTTAGCCGCATCATTATTAGCCATAGCTGCAAAAACCCCGCTCTCAAGCGGGGTTTCAGATTAACAACCATCTTAACTTAAACTATGCTCAACAATTTCTTAACGCATCAGGAGTTGTCGTTAAATAAATAACATATGTACACCTTCGCCTTTGGCTTTGGTGTAGAAATCACCAACAGTGATGATATCATCCACCTCATCCACCAAATCTTCTCTTTTCAAATGGAACATATCAACTGCCAGTTTACATGCCCACATCTTAACACCGGAACATTTCAGAATGTCTAAAAACTCGGGTATTTCGGGCATATCAACTTTTTCCATTTCTTTTTTCATTATATAAGTAGCTGCAGCTTCCATACCTGGCAACCCACCAATCATAGTTGGAATATGCATGGCAGGGTTACCAACGGTAGCCACATGCAGCTTCTCATTTTTATTTTTCTGAACAGCTTCCAGTCCAAAGAAAGTAAAGAAAATTTCTGCTTCAATACCTTCGCTGCGGGCACCATTGGCCAGTACAAATGCGGCGTACACGTTTTCCAGTGTGGCTTTGGAAAGGATGATCATCATTTTGTTTATTTCGCCATTAGTTGTTGACATAGTAGTAATTTTTTGAGTGAACAATTAAATACAGCTGGCAGGTTTAGGTATGCCTGCAATTTTAGTAGCCGTTTTTAATGGAGCAGTTGGAAACAGTGAATAGAACTCTTTTATATCTACTACACCGCTCTTTCCAATTTTACGAATGCTGAGTGGCACTTCTTTCTTATACTCATCCTGTATATAATTTATCACCTGCCAGTGACGGGATGAAAGTGGAATATGTGCTTCCTTAGCCAGTTCTTCCCCAATTTCTTTATTCCATTGTGAGAAATTGGTCATGTAACCTTCTTCATTTACTTCGATGGGTTTACCTAATATTATCTTTTCCATAAAATAGTTTTAAGTTGTTAATCAAAAATGTTTACCCGCTTCCTGCATGGTGGCAGAAACAAACGGTATATGTGTTCCTTTTAATAACACGTTCCAGTATATCCACCGAAAAGCCAGCTTACCCATGTGATTCATCCTGCTTTCTTTTAATAAACGAAGCGGACCAACACCGGGGAAAGGAAATTCACCTTCAACCGGTTCGTGTGTATAGTTAAAATCAATCAATAACGCTTTGCCATTTCCGGTTTCTACAAAACAGTTGGCATGTCCGTCAAATTCTTCTTTCAACGGTTCTCCTTTTATATAACGGAGAATGTTTTCTGTAAGAATCTCTGCTTCAAAGTGAGCAACAGAACCTGCTTTAGAGGCGGGAATATTGCTGGCATCACCAATCACAAAAATGTTTTGATATTGTCAATGATTTTTTTGTTTTCATTATCCACTTCTGCAATGGCAAAATCAGTTTCCACTTTTATATTCTTTTCATGCAGCAGGTGGTCTAATGCGGCTGTTGCTTTTGGTTTAGTAAATGCACCGCTCAATGGTGTCACATAAGTTATCTCTACTTTGTCTCGCATCTTCTTATGCTTAAAATAAGAATCGGCCAGGAAAGAAAATTCTAATGGAGCTACCGGGCATTTAATTGGCATCTCCGTAATATGCACCACTAATTTTCCGCCTTCCCACTCACGCAGTTTATTACGCAGCATGAGTGCGCCTTCAAAGGTGTAGAAATCAAAAACGGAGCGATGCCATTCATCGCCTTTCATTCCCTGCACTTCTTTGGGAGCAATTTTGGCACCGGTGGCGATGATGAGTACATCGTAATGCAGGCGGTCACCATTTTCCATTAATACCAAATTCTTTTCGGCATCTACTTTTTCAATTTTGTCGTTGAGCAGTCGCACTCCTTTAGGTATAAACTCACGGATAGATTCTACAATATCCTGCGGTTCGTAAATATCAAAGGGAAGAAATAAATAACCGGGCTGATAGTAGTGTTCTTCTCTTTCATCAATGATGTCTATCTCCCACTCTTCTTTGTCCAGTTCATGACTCAGGTGATTGGCCATCATCGTTCCGGCTGTTCCTGCTCCTAATATTACCAGGCGTTTCATATTGTTGAGTTTTGGTTTTCTAAAAATCACACCAACTTTATTTCTGGTTTAAAACCGATTTTTGATTTTACAGAGTTGGAGATAAGACAGGCAGCTTCTGATTTATCTAAAATGCGTAAAGCTTTTTCCCTGTCTTCTTCTTTTTTAATTGTCACAACAGGTTTCAATTCAATCTCACTAATCATAAACTTGCCTTCCACTTTTTCCAGTTTACCATCGGCATTGCTTTCAAAATTGGCAAACTCAAATTTTGAATTTTCAGCTATGGCCAGAAAGGTAGTCATCAAACAACTGTTGACAGCTGCTACCAGTAAATGTTCGGGCGACCAGATGCCGGGCATTCCTTTGGGAAATTCGGGTGGAGTGGCCACTTCAATATTTTCGTTTAATACGGGAGATGTCATTAAACCTTTGCGGTCTGCTTCCCAGTTAACTTTTACCTCGTAGTGGTGTACCGTTTCCATAATGTTCGTTTAAGTGTGATGATTGTTATTACATCACAAAAGTCCAAATGAATTAAACGGGCTGGTATGACCAATGTCACGAAAATGGCTTATGTGATGAAGTTCATTACATGCGTTGAGGAGAAACAGGAAAAAGAGTGATAAAACTCAGTTGTTTTTTAAATTTCTAATACTCGAGTTTGACAATTTCAATTGACTGGTTTTTGAGTTGCTTAATCATACCTCTTTCTGCCAGTTTTTTCATTAATCTTGAAATCACCTCACGGGAGGAGTTGAGTTCCTGCGCCACTTCAGTATTATTAACAGTGAGCATATTGGTACGATGAATGAGTTGTTCCCGCTTCAGATAGAAGATGAGTTTTTCATCCATATTACGGAAGGCGGTATGGTCAAGTGTAATGAGTAATTCTTCAAAACGTTTGCGGTAAGTTTCTAAAACAAAATTGTACCAGCTCTTATAATCATGCATCCATTGGTCCATGTATTCTAATGGGGCGGCAATCACCGTTGTTCTTTCCACTACTTTTCCCAGCACTTCACTTTTTTCCTGCTTGCTGGCACTCATCATGGATAAAGCACAGGCTTGCCCGGGCTGAAGATAATAGATGAAGTATTCGTGTCCCTCCTCATCTTCACGATACACCTTTATCAACCCGTCAACGATTAATAAAATAGATTTAAAGTACTGACCGGTTTTCATCAGCACTTCACCGGGTTCAAATACTTTGATCTCTGCCTTGTCTTCAAGGTTTTCAATTAACTTATTCTCAAAACTGGGAAAAGCAGTTCTTAAATCCATATTCATTATGGAAAGTTAAGAAATGTATGAAATGAATTATGAAGAATATTACAAAAACAATGCCCTTAAGATGGTAATAAGGCTCATGATAATAACGACTATGCCCACCACCACAAACATTTTTTTAACCGAAAGTTTTGAGGTAAGCATGGCAGAAAACGGCGCCGTAATAATACCACCAATAAGCAGCCCGGCTACAATATTCCAGTGCTGAATGCCTACGGTGAAGATAAAGGTGATGGCGCTGGCAACAGTGAGTATAAATTTGGCAACAGTTGAACTGCCGATTACATATCTTGGTGTATGACCATTTTTAATAAAGGTGCCGGTAACCAACGGGCCCCAACCCCCACCACCAAATGAATCAATAAAACCACCAACCAAACCTAAGGCAGTAATATTGGTATGTTTTTTTTTAATGGATTTGGTTTTGCTTTTAAAAGCATTTTGCAATATGCGAAAACCAAGATACATAGTGTATAAAGCAATAAAGGGTTTAGTTATTTTGGCATAGTGTTCCCCCACAAAAGTTAATGCAATTGCGCCGATGACTGCACCGATGACTGCAGGTATTGCCAACGACTTTACTAATTTCTTATTTACGTTCCCCAATTGCCAGTGACTGATACTACCAGCAGCTGATGTAAATGATTCTGCCGAGTGAATACTGGCACTGATAATTGGCGGAGGCACATTCAATATCAGTAAAACAGTAGTACACATTACTCCGTAACCCATCCCCATTGAACCGGCAACTATTTCAGCTAAAAAACCCGCCAGCAGCATCCAGTAAAAAAGATAGTTGTCTTTATGCAGAAATAGCTGTAGATTCATCAACTGCTCTGCACTTAAAAATAAATACACCAGCAAACTGGCGATCGCTAAAATCGTAACCGCAGCAGTGTACTTATTAAATACTTTACGCCATACAGATTTTATCTCTGCTTCAGCTGATACCACTTCGTGTGACTGGGTTATTTCCTCAATCACGTCTTCTGCATCTTCTTTCACATCTGTCGTTTTTGTTATTAC
>JACPOD010000058.1 GCA_016185185.1 Sphingobacteriales bacterium
AAGGATTGAGACTTTATTTTCTCAATTATGCGACCAGATGATGTTAAGAAGAAACTATGCTAAATCGCTGACAGGATTAAAAACAAGACTGATAAGTAAAATTGCCGCAGTAACATTGCTGCAATGGATTAATTATCATAAACAAAAACCAATTAATCACTTAAAACATGCCCTGGCGGCTTAATCGCACAACGGGTTATTTTAAATGCGGGGAACTAAGAATGAATATGTTAAAAGCGATATGGAATTTTATAAAATCTTTTTTTACAAAAAAAAATGTTGCAAATGATGAAAAATATTATCGTAGTAGTAGTTATTCTTTTGATAGGATCTTCTTTGCATGCACAGATATCCGTTGGGCAACAGGCTCCGGACTTATCTTTGCCCGGAAAAAATGGGGACACTATTAAGTTAAGCAGTCTGCGGGGAAAAATTGTTTTGCTTGATTTTTGGGCAAGCTGGTGTGTGCCTTGCCGGCGAAATAACCCTTTCCTTGTGTATCTCTATAAAAAATATAAGAGTAAAGGATTGGAGATTTACGGATTGAGTATTGATGAAGAGAAAAACCGTTGGTTGGGAGCGGTAAAGAAAGATAAACTCAGCTGGCTGCAAGTGGTGGACGATAAAGGTTGGGATGCACCATCAACATTGACGTATGGTGTAGAGGCCATACCCGCTAATTTCTTATTGGATAGCGATGGAAAGATCGTTGCCATTGACCTGGAAGGGCAGGAGTTAGAAAAAAAAATAAAATCGCTTTTAAAGTAATGACCAATTAAAAACATTTGCCCAACTGATGAACATCAAGCTTAGTATAAAAATGAGAAGTTAATTTTATGCCGTAAAATGAGAAAATTTATTCTGTCCTTAGTAGCCGTTTTGTACATCGCCTCATCTTCCGGGGCTGTGATGCATTTGCACTATTGCATGAATAAGCTTATTGGTTGGGAGCTTTGGGAAAGTAAATCTGAAAAAAATAAGTGCAGTAAGTGCGGAATGAGTAAATCGGGAAAAAAGAAAATTTGCTGTAAGGATGAAAATAAATTTGTAAAAATCACAAAAGACCAGAAAGCTATTAGCGGAACCATTAATTTGTCAAGACCAGTTCTTAACCTTATAGCAAACCGTTCACATTATTCTTCTGTAGGGTAAATTGTTGCATTACCTGCAAATACCCCGTAACACATGATCCCCCACTTGCAGAAACAGTCTCCCTGTTTGTTCTTAACTGTGTTTTTCGTATATAGAAACTTTTAGTCTGACTTAGAAACCCACTGCCTTAGGCGGTGGTAATGTACTCGGGGCTATGCCGTATGATTAAATTTGCAATATGAGCAAATATAAGAAGCAGTCCCACGTAGTATATAAATGTGATTATCATATTGGATGGGTCCCGAAGTATGGTTTTCGGATATTAACAGGAGAAGTAGGTTTAATGATGGAACGGGATATAAGAATGTATAGTGAAAGGTTAGGCTGTGAGATAGTTGAATTAAATGTTCAGACAGGCCATGTTCATGTTGTGATAAGTATTCCTCCTAAGGTATCAGTGTCCACGTACATGGGAACAGTAAAAGGGAAGACAGCGATACGGATATTTAAAAGTTATCCGATGTTGAAAAAGAAACCATACTGGGGTAATCATTTTTGGGCAAGAGGTTATTTTGTCAATACGGTTGGT
>JACPOD010000059.1 GCA_016185185.1 Sphingobacteriales bacterium
CGCTTCCCAGTGATTATTTAATTTCATAACCTTTTCCATCACATCCCTTACACAACCTTCGCCTCCTTTAACAGGAGAAATATACTGGCAAATTTGCCTGATCTCAGCAACAGCATCGGCAGGACAAGTAAGTAACCCTGCTTCCTGCATCGCCTCATAATCAGGTATATCGTCTCCCATATATAAAACCAGTTCCTTATTCAAGTTGTATTGCTGCATCAGTTGCAGAAGTAATTGCTTTTTATTGGATACCCCATTGTGCACTTCTTTTACACCCAGCTTCCTTAATCTGTCAGCCACAGGTTTGGACGTTGCCCCGGAAATAATAAATACTTCATAGCCTTTTTTTACTGCGAGCTGCAAAACATATCCATCTTTAACACTCATCCGGCGAACCCACTCACCATCGGGCATTACAAGCAACGAACCATCTGTTAACACACCGTCAACATCCAGAACAAATGCTTTAATGGGCTTAAATAGACTGAGAACGTTCATACCCCAACCCCTAAAGGGGTTTAATTTTTAATTACTGATTGAATGATATTTTTAACAAGTGTTTTTTTCAATGATTGATAAAACTTACTTCGTTTAAATGCTTTTAGGAATTCAGGGTTGATTATCTCTCCATTCATAAACCCAGGTACTCTGTATCATTTCCAGATGACCTTCATTACTTTCTTCTCTTTTACCGGCAAAATTGGGGATCTGTAATACCCATTCCAGTAAATCTGTAAAACGGATACGGTAAATCTTTGCTTCTGTAAAATCATCTCCAAACCGCTCATAGAGTTTCATAGCGATGTCTTCATAATCATTCCAATGTATCGGTGGTTCAAAATGGCTCATATTTCTTGTTGCTTGTTATTGGTTGCTTGTTTCTTGTTCTTAAAAATTACTCTCCTAAAAACTGGCTTTGATCGGGCACTAAAATAGTTATTTCTCCGCTGTTGCCTTCTTCTAAAATACACTGGCAGCCAAGGCGGGAATTTAGGCGGGGGCTCACTGCACGATCAATAAAATCTTCTTCTTTATCGGTTATTTCGGGTAAAAATTCTTCTCCTTTTTCGACATACACATGGCAGGTGCTGCAGGCACATACCCCACCGCAGTTATGGTGCAGTTCAATATTATTCAGAAGGGCTACTTCCAAAATTGACTGGTCAGCAGCAATATTGGAAAGCGTAACTGGTTCAAGGCCTTTCTCTTCAAACTTGAAATTTATCTTGTACATTAATCGCAAAAATTTGCGCAAATGTATTGTAAAATGCCCGAACAGGTTTCCGTAAAAGGGAATAATACGGTACCCGCTAAAAAATTGTTTAACCTCTCCTTGTAAATCTTTACAGGAAAGTTTAACTTGTACAGTACTATCCCTTAAATCTTACTCTTTTAACCTAAACAATCACTGTTATGAAATTTTTGAAACGATTGCTGTCAGCTATTGTAATTCTTGTGGTACTGTTGTTACTGGTATCATTTTTCCTCCCTTCAAAAGTACATGTGGAGCGGAGTTTGCAAATGAATGGGGTAAAACCTGCTTCTGTTTATGCACAAATCAACGATCTTAAAAGTTACGACAAGTGGATGCCGTGGAACAAAAAAGACCCCAATATGAAAAAGAACTGGGGCGAAAAAACATCTGGCGTTGGTGCTTCCTATAGTTGGGAAAGTAAAGTTAAAGACGTGGGCAATGGCAGCATGACCATTACGGAAAGCGTTCCGGATAAATTGGTAAAAACGGATTTGAACTTTATGGAAAACGGAGTAGCAAAAGCCGGCTGGGAGCTCAATGAAAAAGATGGCGGCACTAACGTAAAATGGTTTATGGAAAGTGAAGCAACGGGTAATTTTTTTACTAAAGCGGTTTCCAAATATTTCTTCTTTTTTATGGATAAAATGGTAGGGCCTGATTTTGAACAAGGCCTGGCCGAACTAAAAAAAGCAGCCGAAGCCACACCTGCCATGCCAACCAATATGGCTGAGCCAAAAATGGAAATAGAGGAAAAAAATTCACCGGCAATGAATTTATTATACATTAAAACCAGTGCTGATAATTTTGAAGATATAAGTAAAAGACTCGGTTCAGCTTACGCTGCCATGGGAACATTTGCAAAACCATTGGGCATTAAAATGGTTGGGGCGCCTATGGCATTTTATTCAGGGCCAACATACCCAATGCAGATTGAAGCCGCTATACCCGTTAATAAACTACCTCCGGCCACACAGGGAGATATTAATACCAAACAATTAATGGAAAGCCGTGCCGTGGTGGTGCATTACTGGGGGCCCTATGTTTTAATACCAAAAGCCTACGATAAAATAGCGGCTTGGATGAAAGCAAATGGAAAAGAAGCAAACGGAGCACCGTATGAAGTTTATATAGGCGATCCGGGAACGATCAAAGATCCCTACCAGGTACAAACAGATATTGTTCAGCCGATAAAATAAAACCAAAATCAACATCGGTTATAATCCCTGCTGTAGTGGCGGGGATTTTTTATTATTTAGATTGAATACTATCCGTAAACATCTCGTACAACTTAATCAATTGCGGATATTTTTTTAATAATTGTAAGTGCATGTCAATCGTTGCCTCATCACCTCTAACTGCCGGACCAGTTTGAACCTCCGAAGGAGAATTTGTTTTGATGCGTTCAGATGTTTCGGTAATCAATGGCAATAATAGTTTAAAATCAAGATGTTCAGCCTCACAAAACTTTTCTGCGAGGGCATATAAATGATTGGTAAAATTATTTACCAGCACAGCTGCCAGGTGTATTTTCTTACGCCTTTCATCATCCGCCACCTGCACATGCGTTGATAATGTTTCAGCAAAATCTTTAATCAGTGAAATGCTATCGGCAGTATTGGCATCAATTAAAAAAGGGATTTCCGGCAGCACTGCATTTTCTTTTCGAAGGGTTTGCAAAGGGTATAAAACACCATAATTTTTTGAAACAGTTTTCAGCACTTCTTTTGAAACAGCGCCGGCCGTATGTACTACCAGGTGCCTATCGAGATTTAACTGTTCGTGAACAGCACTCAATGCTGTGTCAGATATTGCGACGATATAGATATCGGCTAGGGGATCGATAAAATTCCAGTTGATCGTAAACGTGCAGTTAAGTTTGGAAGCAATATCTGCGCAGGCTTCTTCATTTCTACCGGCAACCTGCAGCACCTCATGCCCGGCTGCTATACTTTTTTTACCCAGCACTGTTGCTGCATTACCTGATCCGATTAAGACAATATTCATAACTATCTTTGACTTGTATGAAGTTAGCACAAAAGATAGCAATTGGCTATATCCGCACAAAATTGAATTTGCTGGCAGTAGTATCTAAAAGAAAAGCGGCGGAAAAAGCGCTGGAAATATTCTCTACTCCGTTTAGCAAAGTGAAAAAGAAATCGCCTCCTGTATTTGAAAAAGCAGAGAGAATCGTTTTTAAAATGGATGAATATACCATTCGTGGTTTTCGCTGGAATCACAACAAAGATATAAACAGGAAAAAAGTTTTAATACTGCACGGTTTTGAATCAACGGTAAAAAATTTTGAACGTTATATCAACCCCCTCCTGAAAAAGAATTACGAGATACTGGCCTTTGATGCACCCGGGCATGGTGACAGCAGTGGAAAACAATTAAACCTTCCGCTTTATATTAAAACAATTGAAACAATTGTAAAAAAGTTTGGGCCCATACATTCTTTTATGGCGCATTCGTTTGGCGGATTGGCGATAACGCATTATTTAGAAAAGGTAAAGCATGACAGCAGTTACAGAGTCGCTTTGATTGCTCCGGCTACTGAAACAACAACGGCTGTAAATACTTTTTTTCAATTTTTACAACTTACTGATGAAATAAAAAAAGAGTTTAATAAACTAATTGAAGAAAAAGCAGGCATCAGGCCTTCGCATATTTCTATACGAAGGGCTGTAAAACACATACAAGCCGGTATCCTTTGGCTGCACGATGAAGAAGATGATATTACACCGCTCAGTGATGCCATAAAAATCAAAGAAGACAATCACCCAAATATTCAGTTCATTATTACAAAAGGTCTTGGTCACCGCAGAATTTACAGGGACAGCAAAGTAAGTAAAGCGGTTACTGATTTTTTATAATGAAAAATCCCCTGTTGAAACAGGGGATGTACATGAGAAAACTGCTATGATCGTTTTTTGAACCAGATTTAATGATAGGTTATTCCATCATTAATTTTCATTACCAGCTTTTACACGGCTTTGTTCATCGCCAGCCCCGCCAACTTTTCTTTTTTGTCCAACTTTGCCTTTATTAAATCTGTACGTGAACCCAATATTAAACACACGGCTGTCTCTTTGCTGCTGGAAAGCGGCATCTATGTTACTGTAACGGATATTTCCTTTAATTTTTTGTGACCAGAGAACATCCCTTACATTCAATCGTACTGAACCTTTTCCTTTCATCATTTGCTTACTTACGCCAAGGTTCATCATACCAAAGCCGCGGATAGCAAATACACCCTCAATACCTGATGTTCTGTAAAAGCCGCTTACTTCAGAAGCCCATCCTTTATTAAATTTAAACTGGTTGCCCACATTAAACTGACCTGTAGTGGCATTGGTTTTAACAAAATCCCCATTAATGATACCGCTGTACTGGTTATTATAAACATTACCATATACATTCATGCTCCACCATTTTTTTACAGAAAAACCTGCTGCCACCGCTATTCCATACTGGCGTTGTTTGGCAATATTTGCTTTTTTTACAAAGGTTTCGCTGGCACTTGTATTTTGTTCCAGTACATCATTAATGATATCTGTAGTATTGGTATAGTTTAATGTTGTTGTAAGAAATCCTTTATAAGTATGACTTAACTCAATATTATGGCTAAACTGAGGCAGTAGTCCTGGATTTCCCTGCTGGAAAGTATAACGGTCAAGGAAAAGAATAAAAGGATTGAGATCTTCATAATCCGGTCTTTCAATACGACGGCCATAATTTAACCCGAATGTATTTTTCTTATCTGCATTATACTGGAAGAAAACTGTTGGGAACAATTGAGTATAATGCCTGTTAAAAGTAGAGTCAAAAGCCACCCAATTATTATTTCTATAAACTAACCCGGTAGAACGTCCTTTTATATTGGTGTTTTCAACCCGCAGACCAAATTGTGCACTGATCTTTTTACCAAAAGGACGGCTATAGTTTACATAAGCGGCATTTACATTTTCATTGTATACAAAATGATTGCTGCGTCCTCTGTCCAATACTTTTTGATTATTTAATAAGCTGTCATACCTGGCGTCATTATCTGTTTTTACAAAACTTGTTTTTACCCCTGCTTCAAATTTGGCCCCTTTTTTCAAGGGTTGTGAATAATCCATTTTTGCAGAATAAATATTTATATCCTGAGGAAGTGATCCCAGTAATGTATCAGGTATATCTGTTGGTTGCCCAACTGCATTATAATAAGCATTTACTAAATCCTGTGCATTGGTACTTTTGTACCCCAAATAATCCAGGTCAGCAGTCAATTCTTTTCCTGTTGAATCAAATACATGCCGCAGGTTTAAATTAGCCCCAAAGTTTTTCCATTTCCTGTCATTGTTAGTAGCAGCTTTTGTAATATTCGTTAAAACATTACTGGGGTTTGAAATATATACATCACTACGGTTGCTGAATTTACCAGGATTGTTGAAACCATTTAATACAATTCCGAGAGTGGTTTTTTGGGTTGCATAATAATCTAAACCCACTTTAGCATTAATTGATTCCCCGTTTTCTTTTATTCTTGAATTCTGGTCGAAATTTGATATCAGTACTTTTGTACTCTTATCAATAAACTTGCGTTGGATATCGAGGTCCTGCCAATTTTTGCGGTTACTGTAACCAATATTAGCAAAAAGGTTTATTTTATTTTTACGGTAATTGAAATTTACGGATTCATTAAATTTTGGAAGGCGTCCCTGCCCATAACCTAAATTTATACTTCCATTATACCCTAACTGCTTGTTCTTTTTTGTTTTGATATTGATGATACCACTATTACCAGCAGCATCATATTTTGCTGGCGGATTTGTCATAATTTCTATTTGCTCAAGTTGAGCACTGGTCAAATTTCTCAGATAGGTTGCCAGATCTGTACCTGATAAATACGATGGACGGCCATCAATATAAACTTGAACACCCTGCTTTCCTTTTAAACTTATATTACCATCCTTATCGATTGATATACCCGGGGATTTTTCCAGTACATCCAAAGCGGATGCACCAACATTGGTTACAGCTGCTTCCACATTTACGATCGTTCTGTCAATCTTTTGTTCAATCAGAGGTTTCCTGGAAACAACTGTAACCGCATTCAAAGATTTTGATACAGGAATTAACTCTATTGTTTTAATGGATATTCCCTTTTGTGCCTCATTAATTTCAAATACTTCACTGTACGCTTTAACATGCCCAACTGCTGAAATGGAAACCATATACCTGCCATCAGCAATTGCTTCAAAAACAAATTTCCCCTGCTTGTCTGCCACGCTAATTTTGGCTACACTGGAATCACCCGCCCTTAATAAAGAAATGGTGGCTGCTTCAATAATTTTACTACTTCCGTCTATTACCTGTCCTGTAACTTTTCCATTCTTTTGCTGTGCAAAGGAAATTGTTGTAAATCCTAAAATTGCGATCAGCAGTCCCGTAAGCTTTTTCATGTTGTATTTTTATTTTGTTTAGTACCTTTTTTTAATTATTACAGGCCAAAGATAAGTACCTTGTCATGCAAGGAACATAGTTTTACAATAAACGGTAAAAATCAGTGATATTTGGTTATACAAGGTAGCTGGCAGTATTCCTTTGCCCAGCCTTTTCTGCCCAAAATGGTCTTAAACTTTAGCAAGACGTACAAACATAAGGTGCATTACACCGCTCATAAAGCATTTTCAGGCGAAATAAGCATTTGTGTGGGCAAAATGTAAAACCAGCGGTGTGAATTATAGTAACCCAAGGGCATATTTGACCGCCTCATTATAAGTTAATCCAGTAGTAATCCGGTTCCTTTCTTTATCATCCATTGTTAATACGAACCGTCCATTAAAGTGTTTATGTACCTCTTTAATCTTCTCTTTATTTATAATATAAGATTTTTGAACACGAAGGAAATCCCCAGGGAGTTTTTCTTCAAGGGTGGTTAATGTTTGATCGGTGAGGTATTTTTGTCCGTCCTCAAGGAAAACGTTTACATATTTATCATTTGCTTCGAGGTAAGATATTTTTTCAAAACGAAGAAGGATTATCTTATCCCCAATTTTTATGGGAAGGGCAGTAGCTTTTTTAGGGCATGTAGTTGCTCAATGATCTCTTTAATATTACCTATATCAATACCTCTGTTAACTTTACCGAAATTTTTTAACTTTTCGATGCTTTGAAATAATCTTTCTTCTCGAATGGGTTTTAGTATATAATCGATAGAAAATGTTTCAAAGGCTTTTATTGCATACTGCTCATAAGCGGTCGTAAAAATAATGTTAGGCTGGTGATTAAGTTTTTCAATCACTTCAAACCCGGTTAAATCCGGCATTTGTATATCCAGAAAAATAAGATCTGGTTTCATCTCCTGAATCAAACGAAGTGCTTCATTACCATTTCCCGCTTCTGCAATTACTTCCACTGTATCCGTATGCTCTAGAAGCAAACTTTTTAACAACCTGTGGGCGGCAGGTTCATCATCAATTACTATAGCTTTAAATAACCGGTTCATCTTTTAAAAGTTTAGCAATATGAATGATAATTTTTTTATCTGGCTCATTTTTAAATTGTTTTTCATAAGCATCCCGAAACAATAAATCCATTTTATCATAAACACTTTTTATTCCATAACCTGGAATAAGTTCTTTAGGAAATGCTGGTCCGATATCGCATACTTCTATCAGTAACCCCTTTTCATTTAAGGCAACATGAATTTCAATCTTTGTATCAGTACCTGTCGTTTTTAATCCATGTTTTACTGCATTTTCGGCCAGTGGCTGCAACAAAAAACGGGGAACCAAATATGATTTTGCTGCATCTTCTATTTGAATGGTATAGGAAAGTTTATCTTCAAAACGGATCTTTTCTATTTGCAAATATGTTTCTGCCATGGCTATTTCATCCTGCAGGGAAGCATAATTGAGATTGCTGTAATTAATACTATAGCGGAATAAATCTGCCAGTGCAGTTGTCATACGCCGGGCCTTTTTATCATCTGTTACAGATAAATCAGCAATCGAATTAAGGGCATTATATAAAAAATGCGGATTTATTTTTGAATGCAATACCTCCAGTTCAGCCTGTGTTTTTAAATCCCTTAATTTACTCAACTCCAGTTCTTTTTCGTTGAGCTTTTGTTTGCGTTCCAGTTCAATAAAATTTTAACCACATTAAATATGCTCACTAACCCGCCAAAAAAAGGAAGCCCATAAACAGGAAAGGGCATAATAGCGCAATGAAAAGCCATTGCTTATAAAATTGACAGGAAGTATAACCAAACATCCTGCGATGATAATGGATGCTGCATCCATAATTGCTTTGTTGCAAAGGATGCATTGCGGAAATATTTGATCGTATAGATACGGATATAAAGATTATAAGACAGAAAGATTATAACTGCAAATACAATTGGATAAGCTATTAAAGTAAATACTAACCCAAAATTGTCAATCATTCGCTGAACATCGGGATAGATTGGAGCAATTGCAAAAAAGAATAATTCACCAACCAGGATTATTTTCAAATTTCTGCGCCACCCCTCGTTCCGGATCCATTTATTGAACAACCGGTCATAACGGAACATAGCAATAATACCGAGTACGA
Organism: Sphingobacteriales bacterium; assembly: GCA_016185185.1. Classification (GTDB taxonomy): domain Bacteria; phylum Bacteroidota; class Bacteroidia; order Chitinophagales; family Chitinophagaceae; genus AWTP1-9. The sequence continues at coordinate 8,840 of JACPOD010000059.1, forward strand.
GGAAAAATAACCCTGTAAACAGCTTTATTAAAATCTGTTCATCATTAAGATTGATATTTTGCATTTCTGGAGGCATATAATTTTGCCAAAGAAAAGTACAAAAAAGAAAAATCTTTGTCGGGGATTCGCCAACTATTCAAAAACCAGGATAAACTATTGATCAGTCAATAAAAGGACTATCATCTTTTTTCTTCCGGCTAAATGCAATCCACATAACGATACCTGTAATTATCAGTCCAAGCGATATTAACTCTGCCTGGGTAGGTTCAAAAGGAAGATTATGATATTTTGTATTCACTCTTATTTTTTCCACAAAAAAACGTTCAATGCCATTTAATATAAGATAAAGTGCAAACAATGTACCCGGCACCTTAAACCTTTTACGGACAAGCCATAAAATCAAAAAAAGAATACTACAAACAATCGTTTCATAAAAAGGAGTAGGGAAAACTGGTATGGGCAAATAACTGCAATGTTCCTCTTCATTGCAATTGGCCAGTTTAACTCCCTGGCTGTTTACATTATGCGGATAAGAATAAGCAACCATCCACCCGGGTATAAAGGAAGGTGCTTTAAATGATTTCATTTGTACAGTACCAATTTGCTGAAAATCCCTGCTATTATAAAATAGTTTGTTATTATACAATGCCTGGTTTATTTCTCCCGGCTGGGCTAATCTTACTTTTGCTGTAGAGTCAGCTATATACGCACTGTTTAAAATACCCCAATCCCCATCGCCTGCAACCTGGCAACCTATCCGGCCAATAGCATATGCAATCATCAGTCCCGGAGCAGCAGCGTCAATTAAATGCCTGAATGTAATGCCTCTTTTTACACAATACCATGAAACTGCAAAGGCCGCCAGAATTAATCCACCATAAAAGGTTAAACCGCTAAATGATGCCAGAGAACCCCATGGATCATTTACAAACTGATCCCAGTTCTCAAGATTATGAAAGATCTTGGCGCCCAAAAAACCAAACAGGGCTGCTATGATTGTTATGTCTCCTACCCTGTCATGTGGCCATATCCGTATTTTTCTTCGCTCTGGTTTATCGGTCTTTTGTTTATTCTTTTCCCACCATTTTACGCCGGCCATAACTCCTCCAATGATTAGTCCCCATAACAAACTGCCTTTAGAGGAAAATATATAACTCTGCGGATCCTTTAATGCATCTGAAGCAGTAATTGCTCCAAGTATTTTAAACCCAAATATGAAACCAACAAGAAAATTTATGAGTAATTCACCGGGCGATGCAGGTTTTCCTACTTCAACCTCTTCTTCTGTATATCCAAGAAAACCTTGTTTTTCTTTACGCTTAAATTCCTGTATAAGTGTATAGGCCGCGGCGATAAAAGATAATGCTACAAAAAATCCAAAAGAATTTATAATTCTTGTCCATTCCCATTCAACACCAAATACTTCTTTAAGAAAATAATACAGATTGGGATACATTGGCTGATCAATTAAGGTACAATGTTAAAGTAAAATTTGGAGGCTGCACAAAATAAAAAGCAACTATTATGGAATAGCTGCTTTTTAGTAATTCATTACGTTTTTCTTTTTAATTTTTATTGGGAGTCTTTATATTATTTTTAAACCCCGGTCTGTCTTCAGGTTTTTTACAGGCAGTAGGCAATTTGTTGTAAGATTCAGGATTGGCTTTTACATCGTCTGCATCAAAGCCCTGGTTGGCTATAGCTGTTTTTAAATTCTCAATGTTCGTATGGTCCGTATAAAAAGTTATGGTGGTTATTTTCTTTTTAAAATCCACTACCACTTTTGACACCCCTTCTTCGTATTTCAGAAATTGTTCCAGTCTTTCTTTACAGGGTTGCCCTTGTATTGTTGGTGTACTGATTTTAGCGGTAACAACCAGTTTTTGCTGCGCATTGGTACTCGCAGAAACAAATAAAACAATCAGTGCTGCAATAAGTTTCTTCATAGTAATACTTTTACTCAAAAGTATTAATTCACATTCCAGTTAGCCGGGTCAATCCGCCACTTTAACAAAATATTCTCCTGGTCGGCAGATACTATATTTTTCTCCAGGGCAAGGTTTATTAATGTTTCGTAATTCGTTAACGACGTAAAAGGAAATCCTGCTTTTGTAAAAGCATCTTTTGCCACATCAAATCCGTAATTAAAGATGGATACCACACCAATAACTTCCAATCCCTGTTTTTGTAACACTTCACAAATCTCCAGGCTCGATTTACCTGTAGAGATAAGGTCTTCAATCACTACCGTTTTTTGTCCGGCCTCGTAATATCCTTCAATCTGATTGCCCATACCATGTTCTTTTGGTTTAGAACGGACATAGATATAGGGTAACTTTAATTGATCTGCTGCCATGGCTCCCCAGGCAATTCCGGCTGTTGCTACTCCCGCCAGCATTTCTGCTTCAGGATACTTTTCGAAAATCACATTACACATTTCACTTTTTATAAAGTCCCGTACAAAGGGGAAAGAAAGCACTTTACGGTTATCGCAGTAAATGGGGCTTTTCCATCCGCTGGCCCAGGTAAATGGTTGTTGGGGATTTAATTTAATCGCATTAATTTGTAAGAGTTTTTCGGCAACAGCTTTTTCATTTGTCATGCGGCGAAGATAAGAAAGAATATAGTTGGCAGTTCACAGTTGACAGTTGACAGAAAAAACATGTAACCAGTAACAAACAACCAGAAACAAGTAACATGTATATAAAAATTTACTTTGGCGACAAACCTCTTTATCTCTGCGATAATATTGACGACGAACTGCAGGAACTCATCCATCATGATGATGCAGTGTTTATTGATGAACTGTCGGGACCGGCAGTAAAATCCATGCTACACGAAATGAAAGTGGAGAAAGTACATGCCGGTATTTATTATCACAAAGATTTGGAGAAACTGAAAAAAGCCTTCTGGAAACATTTTACTATTATACAGGCCGGCGGCGGTTTGGTAGAAAATGAAAAAGGCGAATGGCTATTAATTTTCCGAAGGGGAAAATGGGATTTGCCCAAGGGAAAATTAGACAAAGGCGAAACCATTGAGCAATGTGCAGTAAGGGAAGTGCAGGAAGAAACGGGTTTACAAAATGTGACTTTGAAAAAAAAGATTACGGTTACGTTTCATACTTATGATGAATATGGCAAACATATTTTAAAAGAAAGCCACTGGTATAAAATGAAAGCTTCATCTAAAGAAAAAATCATACCGCAAACGACTGAAGATATAATGGAGATAGATTGGGTGAAGAAAGATAAGCTGGAAAAATATTTGGCTAATACCTATCCTTCAATTGCGGAAGTGTTGAAAATGGGTTAGGATGGTTTCTTCAATATCGCCACAGTCAACCGGCTAACACAAACCATCTTCTCTCTCTCATCATAAATTTTAATATCCCATACATGTGTGCCTGCACCTATATGCAAAGGGGTACATATACCCGTTACAAATCCTTCCTTTGCACTGCGTACATGATTGGCATTTATTTCGAGTCCCACACAAATAAATTTTGAAGTATCTATTATCATTGCCGATGCTACACTGCCCAATGTTTCTGCCAATACACAGGAAGCGCCACCATGCAATAAACCATAAGGCTGCTGTGTGCGGTGGTCAACCGGCATTTTTGCTTTCAAGAAATTTTCACCCACCTCTGTCCATTCAATACCAATATAGGCGCCCATGGTATTTGTATTGAGTGATTGAAAATGCGCCAGACTTAATTCTTTATTAAACCAAATGGAAGGCATGATGTTGTTGGTTGCTGGTTATTGGATTTTGTTTCTTGGATTTTGGGATTTGGGATTTGGATTTTGGGCTTTATTTTTTCAAAGATTTCTTAACCGCATCCGGTAGAAACTGTGTGGCATCACCACCATTGCGTAACACATCTCTTACTAAAGTGGACGCTACAGAGGTGTATTGAGGCAAACAGGTAAGAAAGATTGTTTCAATATGTCCATCTAAACTCCTGTTCATATCGGCAATTGCCTTTTCATATTCAAAATCATTTACATAACGAATGCCCCGCAAAATATATTTAGCTCCCACTTTTTTACAACAATCAATCGTCAATCCTTCATACACCACTGCACTTACTTTGGGTTCGTTCTTAAAAATTTCCTTTATCCACTCCAACCGTTGTTCTTCGCTGAACATAGATACTTTACTCGAATTACGTCCAATACCAATCACCACTTTGTCAAATAAATCCAATGAGCGGTTAATGATATCGAGGTGACCAATTGTAATGGGGTCAAATGTCCCCGGGAAAAGACAGATACGTTGCATGGCTCAAATTATTTGTCTAAAGTAATGATTATGCACAGTCATATAAAATTTATTCCTTAGAGAGTTGTTCAATATCATCAAGGTCTTTATAGCGGCCGGATGCTTTTTTTGACTC
>JACPOD010000060.1 GCA_016185185.1 Sphingobacteriales bacterium
GAGAAGAAGGTGAAAGGATGGTCAAGGAAAAAGAAAGAGGCATTAATGAAAGAGGATTGGGAAGAGCTGAAAAGATTGGCGAAGTCGAAAAAGAATAATTCAGATGAATGAAAATATAGCATTTGTCAGGCTGAGCTTGTCGAAGCCTTGATGAAGAGAAGTGCAATCGCTGAACAACACATCGACAAGCTCAGTGTGACAGCAATGCTGGGCTGATGAATAGAATTACAGAACGTACAAGAGTGCGACGCAACAAAAGCTAAATAGAATTACAAATGAGCACAACAACATATCAGCAACCTTCATTGCAAGGTTATTACGGAAAATTTGGCGGGGCCTATATCCCTGAAATGTTACATCGTAATGTGGAAGAGCTGCGTAACCGTTACCTGGAAATTATGCAGGAAGCCTCTTTTCAAAAAGAGTTTCAGGAGCTGTTGAAAGATTATGTGGGCAGGCCAACACCTTTATACCTGGCTAAACGGTTGAGTAAGGAATTCAATACACAGATTTATTTAAAAAGAGAAGACCTCAATCACACCGGTGCACATAAAATCAATAATACAGTAGGACAAATATTATTAGCGGAACGATTGGGTAAGAAAAGAATCATTGCCGAAACAGGTGCTGGTCAGCATGGAGTGGCCACCGCAACAGTGTGTGCATTGAAAGGAGTGGAGTGTATTGTATATATGGGCGAAAAAGATATTGAACGGCAAGCTCCTAACGTGGCAAGAATGAAAATACTGGGAGCAAAAGTAATTCCGGCAACCAGTGGCAGTAAAACATTAAAGGATGCTACTAATGAAGCTATCCGTGACTGGATTAATAATCCTAATGATACACATTATATCATTGGTTCGGTGGTTGGTCCGCATCCATACCCTGATATGGTGGCAAAGTTCCAGAGTGTGATTAGTGAAGAAATGCGCTGGCAGTTAAAAGAAAAAACCGGCAGTGAATTACCAACACATGTGCTGGCCTGTGTGGGTGGTGGCAGCAATGCAGCAGGTGCATTTTATCATTTTTTAGATGAATTAAGTGTGCAGTTGATTGCGGTGGAAGCTGCTGGTCATGGAGTAAACAGCGGATTGAGTGCTGCTACTACACAATTGGGTAAACCGGGTGTGTTGCATGGCAGTAAAAGTTTGGTAATGCAAACAGCAGATGGACAAGTGGTGGAGCCGCATAGTATTTCTGCCGGATTAGATTATCCCGGTATCGGTCCTTTGCATGCACATTTATATGAAAGCGGCCGGGCTGAATTTTTAAGTGCAACAGATGAAGAAGCATTAGAAGCTGCTTTTCATTTAGCAAAGATTGAAGGAATTATTCCGGCATTGGAATCGGCGCATGCGTTAGCGGTGCTTAATTGCCGCCGGTTTCAACCGGCGGATGTTGTTGTTGTTTGTTTGAGTGGGAGGGGGGATAAGGATTTGGCGGCGTATATGCAACATCTTTGACCTCACCCCGGCCCTCTCCTGGAGGAGAGGGGGGCCAGGCAAATTGTAAAATTGTGCGATAGTGCTGACTTATCATTTTTAGTTCTTTTATCATCTTGTGAATTTATTTCTTTCATATAAACCTTTTTTTATGACTGATTCATATAATGATAATTTGCACAAAGGAGCTATTGGTAAATTGTATGAGTTTGGCAGGGATTTGAGAAGGACTTCAACGGAAACAGAAAAGATTTTGTGGGAGCAATTGCGAAATAGAAAGTTGAAAGGATTAAAATTCAGGCGACAACACCCGATTGATAAGTTTGTAGCTGATTTTTATTGTCATGAAAAAAGATTGGTGGTTGAATTGGATGGGGCAGTACATAATGATAAGGAAGTAAAAGAGTATGATGATAACAGAACTTTTATTTTGAATGAGTTGGGAATAACTGTTATGCGTTTCAGGAATGATGAAGTGATAAATAATTTGCATCAGGTACTGAAGATGATAACTGAGTTTGCCGCTTAATTGAAAATGAATAGTTGAGTGGTTCTTACAAAGGATAAATTAAAAAACAAATGCCGGGCCTCTTTCTCCTGGAGGAGAAAGGCCGGGATAGAGGTAAAATGAGCAGAATAAAAAAACTATTTGAAACAAAGCAAGCCAACGTATTAAACGTTTACTGCACAGCAGGCTACCCGCAACTGGATTCAACCTTGAAAGTGATGAAGGCATTGCAGGATAATGGAGCAGATTTAATTGAACTGGGAATGCCCTATAGCGACCCGCTAGCTGATGGCCCCATCATTCAACACAGCAGTTCAGTTGCTATAAAAAATGGTATGACCATTCCCGTTCTTTTTGAGCAATTAAAAAATTGGAGACATAATAACTCCTCTTCAGGGGCGGGGGGGCTTATTCTGATGGGTTATATGAATCCTGTATTGCAGTATGGATTTGAAAAGTTTTGTGCCGATGCTGCTTCCGTTGGGGTAGATGGATTGATTCTTCCTGATTTACCTGAATATGAGTTTGAAACAGAATACGGTGCCATCATTAAGAAATATGGATTAGATTTTATTTTTTTGGTAACGCCGGAGACAAGTGAAGAGCGAATTAAAAAATTAGATGCACTGAGCACCGGATTTTTATATGCGGTTTCTTCTTCATCCACTACAGGAAGCGATAAGAATATGACAGATGTAAATGCCTATTTACAGCGATTGAAAAGTTATGAATTAAAGAACCCGGTGCTGGTTGGTTTTGGTATAAAAGATAAAGCAACATTTGAAACCGCTTGTAACAATGCCAATGGAGCTATTATCGGAACTGCATACATTAGAGCATTGGAGAATAGTGATGATGTGTCAAAGACAACAAAAGAATTTTTAGATAAAGTATTAAGATGAGCGGCAAAAGGGATTCGAACCCTCGACCCTTAGCTTGGGAAGCTAATGCTCTGCCAACTGAGCTACTGCCGCATAAATAAATTTCAAATGAAAGTAAACAACTTGGGATCCGCCAACTGGCGGACTACCAGGTGAGCTACTTCCGCAGGACAATAAATTTAAAACATTTTGAATTAATAAATAAGATGGATGATTTGAGCATCAGTGGGAAGAATATAGTTCCCCCTTCAGGGGGCGGAGGGGGTTTAGTAATAATAAAATACAATGCCGGTAATATACAGTCAGTGCTGTATGCATTAGAGAGAATAGGTATGAAGGCGGTGGTTACAGATAACCACGAGGAGATAAAAAATGCTGATAAAGTAATATTCCCCGGAGTAGGCGAGGCCAACAGTGCCATGCAATATTTGAAAGAACGAGGACTGGATGAGTTGATTAAAAATTTAAAGCAACCAGTGCTGGGTGTTTGTTTAGGTATGCAGTTGATGTGTAAGTATTCCGAAGAGAATGATACAGAATGCCTCGGAATATTTGACGAGAAGGTAATGAAGTTTAGCCCCCAGCCTCTAAAGGGGAGTTATAAGGTTCCGCAAATTGGTTGGAATACTATTTATGATTTAAAGTCTGATTTATTTAAAGAGGTGCCTCATAATAGTTATTGTTATTTTGTTCATGGTTATTATGCTGCCTTGGGCAAACATACGATTGCCACTACTGACTATGTGCAGCCGTACAGTTCCGGTTTGCATCTTGATAACTTTTATGGTTTGCAGTTTCACCCGGAGAAATCAGCAAAAGTGGGGGAACAAATTTTAAAAAACTTCATCACACTAATTTAGCTGAATAAAGCGCTTTAGTCGAAAGTATGGATCAAGTTCAAAATAATTCATCGGACCAAAAGCCCCCTTTAGGGGGTTGGGGGTTTATAATTCCAGCGATAGATATTATAGATGGAAAATGTGTACGACTGACTCAAGGCGACTATTCCCAAAAGAAAATTTACAATGAAAACCCTTTGGAAGTAGCCATGGAATTTGAAGATGCCGGCTTAACAAGATTACACCTGGTGGATTTGGATGGAGCAAAAGCCGGTGCTGTAAAAAACTGGAAAGTATTAGAAACTATCGCTGCTAAAACTTCTATGATTATTGATTTTGGTGGTGGAATTAAAAAGGAAGAAGATGTAAAAATTGTATTTGATTCAGGGGCCGCATTAGCAACAGTAGGAAGCATTGCGGTAAAGAATGAAGCCGAGTTTGTAAAATGGTTGTTGCAGTTTGGTGCCGATAAATTTTTATTAGGAGCTGATGTGAAAGATGAAAAAATTGCGGTGGCAGGCTGGTTAGAAACTACGGATGTGTGGATATATGATTTTATAGAGAAGTATATTCAGCATGGAGTGCAACAAATCTTTTGTACCGACGTAACTAAAGATGGAAAACTGGAAGGGCCTTCTATCGATTTATATAAAAATATTATCAGCCAATTTCCGCAACTGCATTTTATTGCCAGTGGTGGAGTGAGTAATTTGAAAGACTTAGATGATTTACAGCACATTGGTTGCAGCGGAGCTATTGTTGGAAAGGCCATTTATGAAAACCGCATTACACTGGATGAGCTAAAGAAATTTATATGATAAGCCTGAATGATTTCTTATTATTTGCTTTTGCCAGCCTGATGTTAAACATTACACCGGGTAATGATATGTTATATGTGGCCACAAGAAGTACATCACAGGGAATTAAGGCCGGTATTATTTCATCATTAGGTATAATGACAGGTTGCCTTGTTCATTTACTGGCAGCTGTTGTTGGGTTATCGGCTATCATTGCTAATTCAGCTATTGCATTTTCTATCATTAAATATTTGGGTGCTGCTTATTTGCTTTATCTCGGTATTAAATCCATCCTCAGCAAACAAAATTTATTCAGAGTAGATGAGAAGATAGAAAAGAAATCTTTACCAAAAATATTTAAGCAGGGAGTAATAACAAATGTGCTTAATCCAAAAGTTGCATTGTTCTTCCTGGCGTTTCTGCCGCAATTTATTCATCCGGAAAAAGGAAATACTGCTGTGCAAATATTATTGTTGGGAAGTTGGTTTAACTTTTCAGGAACAGTTGTAAATATTATTGTAGCTGTTTTGTTTGGCAAACTCGGCAACTGGTTAGCGGACAAACAATGGTTTGTAAAATGGCAAAATAAAATTACAGGCACTTTATTAATTGTATTAGGATTAAAAGTTGCATTGAACTCAAGAAAATAATAACCCTAAATCCCTAAAGGGACTTTAAAAAAATATATAAATGTTTAATAAACTATATTCAATAATTAACTTTCAATACTCCCCTTTAGGGGGCGGGGGTGGACTGACAAAAAGAATCATACCGTGTTTGGATATTAAAGATGGTCGAACTGTTAAAGGAACCAACTTCGTCAATCTTCGTGATGCCGGTGACCCGGTGGAGTTGGGTGCTTTATATGCACAACAAGGTGCTGATGAGTTAGTGTTTCTTGATATTACTGCTACGGTGGAGAAAAGAAAAACATTAAGTGAACTCGTTAATAGAATTGCACATCACATCAATATTCCCTTTACGGTTGGTGGTGGCATCAGCAGTGTGGAAGATGTAAGTGTACTGTTGCAAAATGGTGCTGATAAAATTTCTGTCAATACTTCTGCATTTAAAAGACCTGGGTTGATAAAAGAATTAGAAAAGCAATTTGGAAGTCAGTGTGTGGTATTGGCAATAGATACAAAAAAGGAAGAAGATGGTGAATGGTATGTATATCTCAATGGTGGCCGTACCAAAACAGAGATGAAATGTACCGATTGGGCCAAGAGAGGGGTGGAGTTAGGTGCTGGTGAGATATTGCTTACATCCATGAATCATGACGGAACAAAAGCCGGTTTTGCCATTGATATAACAAAAGAATTGGCAACAACATTGCCCGTTCCGGTAATTGCATCAGGTGGTGGCGGAACCATGCAGCATTTTGTAGATATCTTTGAAGAGGGAAAGGCAGATGCAGCTCTGGCAGCAAGTATATTTCACTTTAAAGAAATTGCTATTCCTGATTTGAAAGCTTATTTGAAAGACAAGAATATAGAAGTTAGAATATAGACGGATAATAATATTAAGATTTTTATTATGAAAGTTGATTTTAAAAAATATAGTGACGGTTTAGTTCCTGCCATCATCCAGGACTTTAAAACACAAAAAGTGCTGATGCTTGGTTTTATGAATGAAGAAGCATTGAAGAAAACCATGAGTGAGGGCAAGGTTACTTTTTATAGTCGCAGTAAACAACGTCTCTGGACAAAAGGCGAAGAAAGCGGCAATCACTTAATGGTTAAAGAAATACTCAGCGATTGTGATGATGATACTATATTAATTAAAGCACAACCGCTTGGCCCGGTTTGTCATACCGGTGCAGATACCTGCTGGAGTGAACGAAATCATTCTGAAGATTTTTTATTTTACCTGGAAGAAATTATTAACCTGCGCCGGCAGACAGCCCCTGAAAATTCTTATGTTTCATCCTTATTCGCCAAAGGACTCAATAAAATTGCACAGAAGGTTGGGGAAGAAGCAGTTGAACTGGTTATTGAGGCCAAGGATAACAACGAAAATTTATTCCTTGGTGAAGCAGCCGACTTATTATTCCATTTTTTAATTTTACTTAACGTTAAGGGTTATAATTTGCAGGATGTGATTGGTGTATTAAAAGAACGTCATTCAAAATAATATGAAGAAATATCTATCCATACTCTTTTTTCTGCCTTTGTTTTCTTTAGCGCAAAAAACAGCCACGGGATTCACTATCAATGGTACAATTACGGGTGCTAAGGAAGGAAGTTCGGTGTATGTATTCAACGAAGAAATAGGTGCTGATACCATTGCCAAAGCAAAAATTAAGAATGGCAAATTTTTACTAAAAGGTGCTGTCTTTGAAAAAGCATTATACTATATTGGATTTAGCACCAACAATCGCCGTTATTATGTTTATATTGATAATGTAGCCATGACTTTTAATGGTGATGCAAATGCTCTGGAAAAAGCTTTGCTTTCGGGTTCAACCATTCATGCTGATTTCAGGAACATGACCAAAACATTTGACCCATTACTCAGCAGGTTAAATCAGCTAGGTACTGCTTACAATACTACAGCAGATGCACAAAAAAGAGATTCTTTATTTACACAAATAAGAGCAACGGTTGAAACAATTGATACCAATGTCAGCAGTTTTATTGCGAATAACACCAACTCCGACGTAAGTGCATTGATCCTGCTGATCACCAGCAACCTTTCACAAGATTATCAAACACTGGGCATGCGGTTTAATTCCCTTACACCAATAGTACAGGAAAGCTTTTATGGACGCATGCTGAGAGACATTATTGAAAAAGCAATGATTGGTACTGTTGGAACAACAGCACTTGATTTTACCCAGGCTGACACAAGTGGTGTGCCTGTAAGCCTTTCTTCATTCAAAGGAAAATATGTGCTGGTTGATTTTTGGGCCAGTTGGTGTGGGCCTTGCCGGAGAGAAAATCCTAATGTTGTGGCAGCCTATAATATGTTTAAAGAAAAAAATTTTACAGTGTTAGGTGTTTCGCTGGACAAAGGTAAAGATGCCTGGTTAAAAGCCATTCATGATGATGGATTAACATGGACACATGTAAGCGATTTAAAATTCTGGAACAATGAAGCTGCACAGTTATATAAAATAAGTTCTATCCCGCAGAATATGCTGGTTGGACCTGATGGAAAAATTATTGCAAAGAATTTACGGGGTGAAGATTTAGAACAGACGTTGAAAGAATTATTAAAGTAATGATAATGGCAGTAAAAAATAAAAGGATCATTTGATCCCTTTATTTTTTTAGTATTGTTGATAAATATTATTGAACAGTAAAATCAACTTGTACATCTCCCCACATCAATGAAACCTTTCCTTCTTTGCTAACATTGAAAGTCAATTTCTCTGCAAAAGAAGCGGATTTACCGGGTTTTACTTTTACTCTCAATACATCTTTTGATTCTTTATAGTCGTATGCACCCCATTGTTTGGCATCGCTGTTAAAGATGATGGTCCATTCATCACCGGAGATAGTAAATAAACCATATTTACCCTTAGCCAGTGTATTGCCTTCTACTTTTACATCTTTATCCACTTCAAAAGTAGTACATTCATTAGCACCGGTACGCCATATCTTGCCTGCGTAAGGTTCAACACCTCCATCACCTTCTTTGCCAATAGTTCTTCCTTTTACAGATGGCTGACTATAATCAATCGTAACAGTTGCACCGCTGCTGATCGTTTGCTTGGCCTGTGCAGGGGGGCTTGGACGTTTTGATTTGTCTTCTTTTTGTCCGCAAGCAGTTAATGCCGATAAACTAAATACAGCTACACCGGCAAAAAATAAAATCTTCTTCATACGTTATGTATTTTTTAGGTTAGTGAAGTTAAATGAAATCTTACAGGAAAATGCGAAGCATAATGGCCCATCCTGTATCTTTTTTGGGATTTTCTAAAATTTTAACAATATGTACACCATTACGGCTTACAACTTTAAAAATGTCGCCTTTTTTATGTTTTATGATTTCCTTTTCCAGCTCCGGAAGCAAAACACCTCTTGGTAAAAAACCAAAATCACCTCCATTTTGCCCCGATCCATCAATGTTATAAATATTGGCAAGGTCTTCAAATTTCTTTTCCCCGCTTTTAAGTTGTTTAATAAAAGTATCGGCCATTTTGAGAGATACTTTTTTTCTAAAGGAGATCGTATCTAATAAAATATGTGCAGCATGATAGAAAAGATTATTGGCTTTTCCGGCAATAAGTACAAGAATACTGTCATTGGGAAAAGGTCCGTATGCCTTACCAATTTTACCTGTATAGGCCAGGCTGTCAGCAATCCCCATGTATTTACCCGGACTTATAACAGAGATAGTGTCCATCCGGTATTTCTTTTTCCATTTTTTTATAAGCGAAACAGGGTCTTTAGATTTTTCCAGTTCAGCTTTCATTTGGGTAGTACGTATATTGTTATCCTGTGCATTTAAGGAAATAGTAACAAGCAATGCAACGATTAATGCTGTAATTTTCATCTTTCAATATTATGGCGCAAAGTAAAGGGAAACTTACCAAATTACTTTGGTGGCACAGGAATTGATGAATTAGGGAAAACAATTTTGAACGATTATTATCGTTTTTCTGATATGGGCCTGAAAAAAAACATAGTGGGATTTATTGTAATGATGGTTGCCCTGTGTTTCCATGCAAATGGCCAGTGGAAGGATTATATAATAGGCGTAAAAGGGGATACATTAAACCGGGTTGATCAAAAAGGGCTGAAGCAGGGACCATGGATCATACGGATTGATGAAATAAGAGGAGAACCCGGATATGAGGAGGAGGGAATATTTAAAAACGATAAGAAAGAAGGAGTTTGGCGCCGCTATAATTTAAAGGGTGATTTAATAGCCATTGAAAATTACCGGTGGGGAAATAAAGATGGCGCCCAGCAGTATTATACCATGTTTGGTGATTTACTGAGAGAAGAAAGCTGGCGGGCAATTAACCCCGAAAACCAATATGATACAGTGCCTGTTTATGATTTGGAAAGACCTGATTTTATAAAAGAATACCGGATAGTAAAAGTGGATGGCTATTCTTATAAACATGGCAAATGGAAATATTACGATCCACCCGAAACTAAAGTGGTTAAGAGTGAAATGTATTTTATGGATAAAATACAGAACGGAGATGAGATAACTGCGAAAGCTACTGACGAAAAGAAAAAGGAAACGCCTAAGACAAAAGAAATGCTGGACTATGAAAAAAAGAATGCCGGTAAGAAAAAAATAAAAGTTAGAACGGGGCAAACGGGAGGAGGATGATTTAGTAAAGTATATGAAGTAATAAAATAAATAAGGCTTGGCAAACAATAACCGATAAGAAGGAAAGTTTTTAGAACTTAGAACTTAGAACTTAGAACTTAGAACTTAGAACTTAGAACTTAGAACTTAGAAAAGCAGCTTCTTCTACCATCTCGCAACAATCTTAAAATTCACCAGCCTTGGTGTTAAACGATTGGGAATAGTAAAAATATTATTGGAGAAATCTTTTATCAGTAAATAAGAAATAGTATTGGGCCGGTCAATGATATTGAAAATCTCCAGACTTGCCCATATGTTTTCAAAATTTTTAAATGGACTGTGACTTCTCCTGTTTGATTTTTCTGCATCCAGCAATAATGCACTAAAACCCAGGTCAACTCTTATATAAGGATCAATGCTTAATGCATTTCTATATTTGGTGCTATTGGGAATATTATAAGGCAGGTTACTTCCAAACAATGCATTTAAATGTACTTTAAAATTTTTATTGGTACTTAAATAATCCTGGAAGAACAAGCCAAAAGTAATTAACCGGTCTGTTGGGCGGCGTAACCAGCCACCATTTACTTTCACACTATCTACAGGCTGATTTAATGAATCCACTTTATAATTATACCAGGAATCATTGGTTAAGTTTTCCCTGCTGCGCAAAATACCAATACTAATCCAGCTCTCAGCATCTTTAACCAGTTCGCCATACAATCTTGCTTCTATCCCTGCTGCATATGCTTTTGCATTGTTTTCGCCGGAGTAACGGATGCGTACATTATCAATATCATAAGGAACCACATCTGTCATATACTTATAGTATGCTTCCAGCTGTATGCGGTAAGCACGGTTTCCCAAACCTGTAAAATTATAATCAAGACCGGCAACTGCCTGCCAGCTCTTTTGCGATTTTAAATTGGTGTTTACGGTTCCATCATATCTTCTCAACTCCCTGTAAAAGGGCGGTTGATTGTACGATCCGGCGGCTACTCTTAATACCACATCTCTTTTCCATAATGGTTTCCACGAAGCTTGAATTCTTGGTGACAATAAGAATTCCTTGTTAAGTGTGTTATAATTAAAACGAAGGCCGGCCTGTAACGTAAATCTTGTGGTGTCTTTAAATAAAATATTGTCCTGGATGTATCCCTGGAACCTTGTAATGTCAATATTGGCATTTGATTTAATTGCTTTATTCAACGTAAGTAAAGCTGGATTGTATGGGAGCGTATAACCACCGGAATCCTGCAGCTCCCATTCATTTAATTTATCATCGATCATTTGACGTTCTGCACTCAGTCCCCATTGATAAAAATTTCTCCCCTTTTCCAGTGAGCCTTTATGCGAAAAATTATATACGTCGATATTTAAACGGTTACGGGCATAGTTTTGAAATACTCCGGCACCCAGCGGATTGGTAATTAATCCAAAATCAGATTTAGCCCTGTCGAATTCTCTTTCACCAAATAAATAGGCACCGGTTATGTCAATAGATTCTCTTTCGTTATTCTGAAACCGGCTGGCCATCCATTTTAACCGTAAATTTTTCCTGGGCTGATTAATGGCAGCAACACCCACCATATTGGTTACATAACGATCGATCTCCCGTCCGTCAAAAAATATATCCAAACCAAGATTGGCAGTAAAGAAAGGAGAAAAGACAGAGGAAGTTTGTTGCGAAAACTCCGGGGTGAGCTTAAATCTTGTACGGGAAATATTTCCTAACAATTCCAATCCCCATTTTTTACTCAGTTGCCAGGTGAGATATGATTGAAAATCTACTGAGGAAGGAATATAATTTCCTTTTGTTTCCTGGCTTCCCAGCAGGCTGGCATTGGTACGCTGGCGAATGCCTGTGATGTAAGTAAACTTATTATTTTTCGAACTGCCTTCCAGGTGTAATCCCTGCTCCAGTAAACTTACATAGGCAGACCCGCCAAAATGTTTTGGTTTTTTATACTGAATGTCCAGTACAGATGACATCTTATCGCCATACTTGGATTGAAAACCACCATTAAAGAAATTGATGTTGCGTACCATTTCAGGATTTATAAAACTTAATCCCTCCTGCTGACCGCTGCGAACAAGATAGGGACGGAATACTTCAAAATCATTTACGTAGATAAGATTCTCATCATAGTTACCTCCACGAACAGAATATTGCGAGGTTAATTCGTTATTACTGCCAACAAATATTTTGATCAAACTTTCAATGCCCCCGGTGGCAGATGGCATAGTGAGTGCTAATTTAGGATTGGTGATTTTTATAAGACCCGGTAATGTACGGTCTGCCTGGCTGGTAACTACTACTTCTTCCAGAACTTTACCAGTCCCTTTTTCCAACCGTATCACAACTCTTTCCTCTTCGTTTTCACTTAAATAAAAATTACGTTGCTCGGATTTATAACCGAGATAGGAGAATATTAAAGCAACGGGTTTATCTGCCTGTACTCTTATGCGGAAACTGCCGGAGTCGCTGGTAATGATGCCGGATTGTTTGCCTATAACTTCAATAGAAACTTTTGCAAGCGGGTGCTCATTATCATCCACTACTTTGCCGGAAACATAAGCATATTTCTTTTGGGCATGAACGGAAAGTACAGTAAGGAGCAGTACGAGCAGTATTGGTAAGCTTTTGCTTTTCACTAAAATGGGTTTAGATAAGTACCTAAAAATACTTGTTTCGCTGAAATCAGTTTGGTTTATTTTGTCACTCTCCCCAGCCTTAAAAGGATCGGGAAGCTGATATTCTTTTCCTCTTCCTGCCTCCATAACGCTTTTATAGCAGTTTCTATTTTATCAACCGGCGAATACTGCAATGCTTTTTCGAAGTTTTTGGTGGCAGACCAACTGGACAGATAGCCAAGAAAATGATCTCTTGTCCAGGTACTCATTATCTCGAATTTTTTTGTGGGTAGCGGTTTGTAGTCAAAATCCACTGTAGCATAGTTGTCGTCCACATATTTTCTTTCTGCATCCCAATAAGGGCCAACAATATTTTTATAAAAATTCAGCAATAATTCATCAACCGCTTTATCTCCTGTGGAAAGAAGATTATACATCCATACAGCAATTACTGCATCTGGTTTGGCTACCCGCATTACTTCATCTCTGAATTGTTGCCAATTGATCCAATGATAAGCTTGTGCTACTGTGATGAGATCAAAACTATTGTCAGCAAACAAAGTCTTTTCGGCAGCGCTTTGAGAATATTCAATATTGTTTTTGTGAACAGCTTTTTCTAATTGGTCGGCGCTGATATCAGTCGCAACTACTTTTTTGAAATAAGCAGATAACATGGATGCTGCCTGGCCATTTCCGGTGGCACAATCCCAGACCGTTTCTCTTGTTGTACAAAAGCTGAGGATATATTCTATTAATTCATTGGGATAAGAAGGTCTGAACTTTGCATAAGCATCTGCTTGTAATGAGAAAAGATCCTTAGCCATGTACAATTACAGCTTTTTAAGTAAGGAAATTATATTTTTTGGATCAGCTGATTTAAAGACAGTATTACCGGCTACCAGTACATCAGCCCCTGCATCAAGAATTGATTTAGCATTTTCTAATGTAACGCCGCCATCAATCTCAATTTTTGCATTGCTGGCAGTGCTATCAATCATACTCCTGAGCTCCCTGATTTTTTGAATGGTATTTAGAATAAATGACTGCCCCCCGAATCCAGGGTTCACACTCATCATGCAAACAAGATCAATATCAGCAATTACATCTTTTAATAAACTTACGGGAGTATGAGGATTGAGTGCAACCCCTGCCTGCATTCCCAGCGTTTTTATTTGCTGAATATTGCGGTGCAGGTGCGGACAAGCTTCAATGTGTACTGTTAATATATCTGCTCCTGCTTTTTTAAATGCTTCGGCATATTTTTCAGGTTCCAGTATCATCAGGTGAACGTCACAAAGTTTATTAGTGGTTTTGCGGATGAATTCTATGATCATTGGCCCAAAACTGATATTGGGAACAAACCGGCCATCCATTACATCCAGATGAAACCAGTCTGCTTCACTTTCATGAAGCATTTTGCAATCTTCTTCTAATCTTAAAAAATTAGCTGATAATAATGACGGGGCTATTATGGACATGGTTATATATTTTTAATTGAAAGTTGAAAATGGAAATTGAGCCAGGTGAATGAAAATTTTTAATTTTCAATTCTCCATTTTCAATTATTTAATTATTCCTAATCTCTTCAACGCTTCTCTGGCCTCCTCAAAACCCTGATCAAGTGCCAATGCTCTTTTATAATTATCAATCGCATCTTTTGAGTTGCCCAGGGCCTCTTCATTTTTTGCCAGCCAAAAATAACCATCAGCAAAAATATTATTTACAGTGGTAGCTTTTTCAAAAACAGCGATAGATTCTTTGTATTTTTTTAAATCATAAAGCAGGCTTCCTTTTTCAATATAGGCCTGCATAAAAGTATACTTATCATTGATGCACTGGTTAAAACTAGTGAGGGCTTTTTCAAATTCTTTGTTATTGCGGTAATAAATGCCACGCATCATTACCAGGTCGGTTTCATGTCCAAACCCCAGCTCATTCCGGAACATGTAATCAATCAGCTGAAGTGTTTTGCTGTTTTTTGTTTCCGCATACAATTTTGCCAGCCGTACATAGGCTTGCTGGTTTTTGTTATCAAGAGTTACTGCATTTTCATAAGCAACTATAGCGTTTACTGTGTCGTTTTTTGCCTCGAGCAGTGAACCTCTGTTGAGCCAGTAAACGGCACTATTACCAATTTTTTTTAAGAGCGAATCGTTTTGCTTTATGGCTTCGTCAATTTGATTGTCTTCTTCCAGTTGCTGGATCAATAACTGCCGGTAGATGGCGGAATCCGGATTTTCCAGTACTAATTTCCGTAATGAATCGGCGGCTTCACTATATTGATTGGTTACCGCTGTTGTACCTTCTTTTTTTACAGGTTTATCAGCATTATTGCAGGCAATGAAACCGGGTAAAAGAATAAAAAGTAAAACATGGGCTTTCAGCGAAGGGATACCTGAATTCATAGCGCAAAACTAATCGATTTTATTGATTGACTTATGACAAAGTTTTGACACATTTGCACTTCATCCGGATCAACTTTGCCGGAGTAATAAACGATCAACAATGAGAAAACTGATTTACCTGCTGCCTTTAGCATTGTTAATATTAGTAAGTGCATTCCGTAATTCACCATTCACCATTCACCACTCACCACTCACCGAAGACACCCTTCATTATGCAGATGAGAAACATTTTAAAAATATTCAGCAATTAACTTTTGGCGGTGATAATGCAGAAGCTTATTTCAGTTTCGATGGAAAATGGATCATTTTTCAGCGTACCAATCCAAAGGAAGGCATTATGTGTGATGAAATGTTCATAGGTAAAATTCCAAAATTCGGGGAGCAATTCATTTATAAAAAAATAAGCTCAGGTAAAGGAAGAACTACCTGTGGTGCATTTATGAAAGATGGTAAACATATCATTTATGCTTCCACTCATTTGGGAGCGGATACTTGTCCGCCGGTTCCTGATCGTAAGAAATATGGTAACAAATACATCTGGCCTTTATATGATAGCTATGATATTTTCATGGCAGACATCAATGGCAAAATTGTAAAGCAATTGACGAAAAGTAAAGGCTATGATGCGGAAGCAACTTTATCACCAGATGGGAAGAAAATGATTTACACCAGTGACAAATACGGCGACATCGATTTATACGTAATGGATTTAAAAACAGGTAAAGAAAAAAGAATAACCAATACACTGGGTTATGACGGAGGGGCATGGTTCAGTCCCGATGGGAAGAAAATCATATGGCGGGCATCAAGACCTTCAACACCTGAAGAAATAAAAGAGTATAAAGATCTGCTGGCAGAAAATTTAGTGGCCCCTACACATATGGAAGTATATATTGCCAATGCAGATGGAACTAATGTAAAACAGGTAACAAACTTTGGACAAGCCAACTGGGCGCCGGCATATATGCCAGACAGCAAACGTATCATCTTTGCCAGCAATCATGAATATAAAAGAGGGTTCCCTTTTAATTTGTACACCATCAATGAAGATGGAAGTAATTTGCAAAAGATAAGCCGGGATAAAGGTTTTGATGCTTTTCCCATGTTTAGTCCTGATGGAAAGAAAATCATCTTTTGCAGCAACCGCAACAATGGAGGAACAAGAGATACGAATGTATTTATTGCAGATTGGGTTGAGTAGGTAATTCGACAATTTGGCAATTTGATAATGTGACAATTAATTATTTCTGTTTTCAAAATGCCTATTGTAGATTTGAAACAATTTTCAAATTAACTAATTTTCAAATCTTCAAATTAAAAATATGAACGCAGGATTATTGCATCTTCACAATTTATTGCGCTGGGCGATATTAATATTATTGCTGGTAGCTCTTGTGCAGGCTTTTACAAAGAAGGAAGGATTGAAAAGAACCAGTTTGTTTTTAATGATAGCAGCACACACTACATTGCTAATTGGTTTATATCAATGGTGGTTTAGTGATACAGTTGGTGTAAAAACACTGCTGGCAAATATGGGGAGTTTTGGTGCTATTATGAAAGATAGTTTTGCCCGGTTTTGGGCGGTAGAACATATTACTGGAATGATCATAGCAATCATTCTGATTACAATGGCAAGGGGCAGGGCCAAAAAAGGAATTTACAGTGCAGCCTCCTGGTTGTATTTGATTGCTTTGATCGCAATATTGGTGTCAATACCCTGGCCGTTCAGAGAGGGAATAGGAAGGCCATGGTTCCCCGGAATGTAAAAAAGCCTATCCCGCCGAGGCGGGCACTGAAAAAGTCATTTAAGACTTATTAACAAAGGGGAGTAAAAAGACGAAAGTTTTTATACTCCCCTTTTGTATTTTGTATCAGATTCAAAAACTTAATGTAGATGCTGATACAACAGGTAGAATTTCAATTTA
>JACPOD010000061.1 GCA_016185185.1 Sphingobacteriales bacterium
GAAGGATAAAAAAGTTCCGAAAGTTGCAGTAGACAATAAATGCCTGGCTGTGGAGATGGAATCTTTTTCTTTATTTGCCAATGCACAGTACCTGAATAAAACAGCAGCCTGTATTTTAACGGTGTCGGATGTTATTCCTACTGGTGCATTCATCAATGCAGACCAAAGAGAAAAAGCATTGTTGCCGATGATGGAACTGGCGTTAGAGAGTGCGATAAGACTTTGATTTTTTTGTACAGGCTGCTGTAATTCTTAGCATCGCCTGTTGTGTCACTCACTTGTGCGTCCTGTACATTGCTTATCATTTATTTTACCGCAAAGAACAAGAGTTAATTGAGTTTTCGCAGAGTGTAGTTTATATTAACTCTGCGCAGCCTCTGCCACTCCAGTTCTCAGCGGTGCAATATCCACTCAAATCTAAAGCTCACTTACATCAGGGTTCAGGAATAATATTGAGCAGTATTGAATCATGGAGATGCTATGGTTCAAAAAAATCAGTATTGAAATTCTTCAAACCCGCCATTCAACTTAACACCCCTGCCATCAGCAAACGCATTTACTTTTTGTACAAAACAAAAGTTTTTGATGATGCTGGCTACTTTATTGATATCATCAGCAAAAATGCGGTCTTCACTGGCAAAGCCTACCTGCTCACGAACCACATCATGTGCATGTTCCAGCAATGCACTGCTCTTTAATGGTCTTCTGAATTCAATGGCCTGGCAGGCAGAGAGTAATTCTATTGCTAAAATAAATTCAAGGTTATCCAATACTTTATTCAGCTTTCTTCCGCTGATGCTGCCCATACTTACATGATCTTCCTGTCCGAGTGAGGTAGGAATACTATCAGCACTTGCCGGGAAACACAATGTTTTATTTTCAGTTACCAATGCTGCTGTGGTGTATTGAGGAATCATAAAGCCGCTGTTCAATCCTACATCTTTCATCAGCAACATCGGTAATCCCCATTTACCTTCTAATAATAAATAGCAACGGCGGTCGCTGATGTTTCCTATTTCAGCAGCAGCAAAACAGGCATAATCCAAAGGCAAAGCCAGAGGCTGTCCGTGGAAGTTACCACCACTTATCGTATCATCTGCTCCGAGTATTATAGGGTTATCTGTTACTGCATTTAATTCTATTGCTGTTAATTCTTTTAAATGCAGCCAAGCGTTACGTGATGCACCATGTACTTGTGGCATACAACGCAAACTATAAGGATCCTGTACCCTTCCACAATCCACATGACTTTGCATAATGTCAGAATCATTCAGCAACAACCGTAATCGCTGTGCTACTAATTTATTTCCATTATAAGGACGCAGTTCGTGCAAACGTTCATCAAAAGGAGCTTTAGTTCCGGTGAGTGCTTCCAGGCTCATAGCACCAATAATATCGGCTGCTTCTAAGCAGTTATGCATCCGCTGTACTGCTTTTACTGCAAAGGATAAAATGAATTGTGTTCCGTTAATAAGAGCTAATCCTTCTTTTGGTCCGAGTTGGATTGGTGATAATTCAAATTGCTGAAGAACGTTGCTGGTTGCTTGTCGCTGGTTATTATGATATACTTCTCCCAAACCAATCAATGGCAAAAACAAATGTGATAAGGGAGCCAAATCGCCACTGGCACCTACACTTCCTTTTTCAGGCACTACTGGTATTACATCATTATCAATATGCCAGATGATACGTTGCAAGGTTGATAATTGCACACCACTGTATCCTTGTGCTAAAGCATGTACTTTGGTAATGAGCATAAGCTTGGCCACTTCTGCCGGAATAGCATCCCCCACTCCCACACTATGACTTTGTAAAATTTTATACTGAAGCGTAGCAGTATCATCTTTTGAAATGGCAGTATTGGCCAATATACCAAAGCCGGTATTTATGCCATATACTGTTTTATTATTTTCTACTATCTCCTGTACATAGGCTGAGGAAGTATTAATTTTCTTTATAGCTTCCGCATTTAGTACACCTTTTATATTGCCCTGTGCAAGGCCAATGGCCTTGCACACAGTCAGGGTATCTGCTCCGTAATTAAATA
The DNA here is from genome assembly GCA_016185185.1 of Sphingobacteriales bacterium. Classification (GTDB taxonomy): domain Bacteria; phylum Bacteroidota; class Bacteroidia; order Chitinophagales; family Chitinophagaceae; genus AWTP1-9. The sequence continues at coordinate 2,048 of JACPOD010000061.1, forward strand.
TTATACTCATGGCAAACAATTAACAGGAGCAAATGTAGTGAAACAGTTGCTTATTGATTTAAGCAGTATCTTTCAAAAAATAATTCGCCAGATGCGTTGTTGTTTGTTCTTCTTTTTTTTACTGATACTAAACGTTCTCACCGCACAACAAATACAGGTGCTTGATTCCGGCAACCGTACTTCTTTGCGTGGATTGAGTGTGGTGAACGATTTTATTGTATGGGTTAGTGGCAGCAACGGGCAGGTTGGGTTATCCTTAAATGCCGGTACAATCTGGCAATGGATGACTGTTAAAGGTTTTGAGAAAACAGATTTCAGAGATATTGAAGCATTCAGTTCAACCGAAGCTGTTATTATGGGTGTGGGTGAACCTGCTTATATTTTAAAAACGAATGATGCAGGTAAAACATGGAAAGTGGTATTTGAAGATAAACGTCCGGGAATGTTTTTAGATGCCATGGAATTCTGGAATGAAATGAGTGGTATTGTTATAGGCGATCCTGTTGATGGGAAAATATTTATTGCCCGGACATTTAATGGTGGTGAAACCTGGCGTGGTTTACCGGAAGCAAATTATCCTAAAGCTGATAGCGGCGAAGCTATGTTTGCAGCCAGTGGCACCAACATCAGAGCACTTAATAAAAGTGAGGCTGTATTTATTACCGGCGGGTTTCGATCAAGGTTATTTGTACGCAATGAGAAAATTGATCTGCCCTTTATCCAGGGCAAACAAACAACCGGCGCTTTCAGTATCGCTGTCAATAACAAACAAAAAATGATTGTAGTGGGTGGTGATTATGCAAATGATAAAGACACTACCAATAACTGTTTTATAAAAAGTAATTCTTACAAAGTTTGGAAGAAACCTGCTACATCACCTCATGGTTTTCGCAGTTGCGTGGAATATATTGATGCTAAAAAGGCCATCTGCTGTGGTACAAGTGGTGTTGATTATTCTTTTGATGGAGGTTATAACTGGCAGGTCATATCTGCTGACAGCTATCATGTTGTCCGAAAAGCAAAAAACGGGAAAGCTGTTTTTCTTGCGGGGATGAACGGAAAAATCGCAAAGCTCATTCAATAAAAAATCCGTAGCAATGGGTATGCATCTCCATACTATACGTTTCTATCTTTATCGAAAAGTATTCATGAAAAAATTTCTTTCTGTTACTTTATTATTTATTGTTTTTAATGCTCACAGTCAGCAATTAAAGAAATACCCTGTTGCTAAAACAGGCTGTTCTGTTTATATGTTTTGCGATCCCGGGAATTTTGAAACAAGCTATAGCGAAGATTCCTCTAAAGTTATCACTGGCGAATGTATAAAAGATGGATTTAGTTATGGGTTGATCTACGTACAACTAAAAGAAATAATCCATTCAAAGGAAGATGCAGAAGGGCTGCTGGAATCTTATCTCAATTTTTTGAAAGGACAATTTACTATCCGTGAAGCAGCGGGTTATGGAAAGGGCATGCATTTAAAAGAAAGAGAAGATATTATTGGTATGATTGATTACTGGCAGTCGGAAGACAACCAGCACTGGAGTATACAAGGCTGGACAGATGGAAAGATATTGACTGTACTCTATGTAAAGGGTTCTGAACAGGCTGACTATAATAAACAACAACTTTTTTTCAAAGGTTTTCTTTTCCCCGGTATGTAATAAAAAACTGTCCTGTCATATTTCTACGACAGGACAGTAAGCTTACAGGGGTTTTTCATCCAAATGATATGGAGAATTATTTATGCAGGTTAATGGCCGATAGTTTAATTTTCTGGCCCTGCATGATGCTGATATTTTTTATAATAGTATCCTGGTATCCATTGGCAGTAGCATCAATTAACAAATCAACTTTTGTACTGCGAATACCACGAATTTTAAATTCCCCATCATCGCTACCGGGTAAGGCCATCAGGGTATCTTTATCACCCAATGCAGTGATGATCGCTTTTGCTTCCCGGGGTGCCACTTTACCTTCAATTCTGCCTGACTCCCCTTCATCAAAACATTTAATGCGGGGATCTAATACAAATTGATTATCGCGGATTCGGATCACAGAACTTTCCAAATCAAAATCAAGGTTCAGTTTGAAATCTCCATTTCCAATTTGCTGTGCATGATCAATTTTGATTACTACTTTATTAGTTGGCAGATTAAGCGGATAAGTAATACTGTCAATTACAACAGAATTACGGGTGCCCAGTGTTAAGCGGATCGCTTTGATCTTTCCTTTAGGCAATAAACCCTGTGCCAGCAATGTATCTACGCCATTACGGAATTTAAGCAGATCATATACACCCGGAGTTACCTGCAGTGTTTGCCATACCTCGCAGGAGTCATCACTACCATTACCGTTATGGCGATCATCATCCCCATCATGCCCGCTTCCACTGCCTTCGTAATGGTCATCATCACCGGAATCATCATCTTCAATCTCCGTGTTAGAAACAGTAGAGCAGGTATCTACTTTCACTTCTACCATCTGGATGTCGATAAAAACATTTTGAAATGGAACAGGGTTGCCGGTAATAAAAACGGACAGTTTGTTTTTTGTAGCGGATGCAAATTGTGAAGAGGTTTCTTTTTTACAGGATACAATTAAAAGGAGCATTAAAAAGAAAAATACCACCAGGGTTAGCAGGGTTCGAATGTTTTTCATTTGTTTAGAGTTTAAAGATTTTAAATTGGTGTTTAGCATAAGTTAACCGGCATTATGAATTATGCATGCAAAATAGTGCCGGTATGCAGAGGACAAAAAGCAAAATGACTCAACAGGGAAAATTGATAACTGAACGGGGAAGATTAGTGCCAGTTGGTAATTACTGGTTGCAGTTTATTTTTTGAACATGAAAAAAACAGCCCCTATAAGAAATGCAAAACTTACAAGATATTTCCAATGAAAAGGCTCTTTTAAATAGAAGATGGCGAATACACAAAAAACAGTTAGTGTTATTACTTCCTGTACAATTTTTAACTGGTAAGCAGTAAATCCGCTACCATAACCAATGCGATTGGCAGGAACCATAAGGATATATTCAAATAATGCTATGCCCCAGCTAACCAGTATCGCTTTCCATAAAGCAACATTATGATATTTTAAATGACCGTACCAGGCAAAAGTCATAAAGATGTTAGAGAAAATGAGGAGGAGTATGGTACGCATCTGGTTGCTGGTTTATTCGTTTAATGGTTTAATTGGTTTATGATGATTTTACTTTCTCATTCCTAATTCCTCATTTCTAATTTCTCATTCCTAATTCTCATTTTCACATCATCAAATCTTCAAATTATCAAATTAACTAATTGTTCTCATCTCTTCCGCCGGCGAGTAAATACAATACAGCCATACGTACTGCCACGCCATTTTCTACCTGCTGCAAAATGATGGATTGATTACTGTCAGCGGCGTCGCTATCTATTTCCACACCACGGTTTATAGGCCCGGGGTGCATGATCACAATTTCTTTATTTAAAGAGTCCAATAATTTTTTATTAATGCCATACGCCAGGCTGTATTCCCGCAGAGAAGAAAAAAGTACCTGGTTTTGTCTTTCTAACTGTATGCGTAACACATTTGCCACATCACACCAGGCTAATGCTTTTTTTAAATTGTATTCAACCCTAATATCAAATGCTTCCTGTATATATTTTGGGATAAGGGTTGGCGGACCGGCCACCATTACTTCAGCACCCATTTTTTTCAGCAGGTAAATATTGCTCATCGCCACCCGGCTGTGCATGATATCTCCAATAATAGCGACTTTCAATCCTTCCAGTTTCCCTGTTTTTTCCCGCATGGAAAATGCATCCAGTAACCCTTGTGTGGGGTGTTCATTTATCCCATCACCGGCATTAACAATAGCAGCCGGAATATGCTGTGCTAAAAAATGCGGTGCACCGCTGGCACTATGCCGCATCACCACCATATCCACTTTCATCGACAAAATATTATTCACCGTATCCAGAAGGGTTTCACCTTTGGACACAGAAGATCCGCTTGCTGCAAAGTTGATGGTATCAGCACTCAATCTTTTTTCCGCCAATTCAAATGAAATTCTGGTGCGGGTAGAATTTTCGTAAAAAAGGTTTACAATGGTCACATCCCGTAATGAAGGAACCTTTTTTACAGGCCGCTGTAAAACTTCTTTAAATTGAGTGGCAGTGTCGAGAATTAATTGAATATCCTGTGGCGTGAGATCTTTAATGCCGAGTAAATGACGAGTAGATAGTTGCATTAAAAAGCAAAGCTAAGTTTGAAAATCCAATGTACAAAATCCAATGTTCAAAATCCAATGTACAAAATCCAATGTTCAAAATCCAATGTTCAAAATCCAATGTACAAAATCCAATGTTCAAAATCCAGGGTTCAAAATCCAGGGTTATCCCTTATCGCTATGTTCCAACTTGATTAATATTGCAGAAAATATTTTTTTTAATTGTTCTGCTTCATCTATCAGCCTGTTACGCTCTGATTCATGGTCGGCTTTGCCGGGTTCCACATATAAAAGCCTCAGCCACCTGGCCGATTCCTTAGCCTCTTTTCTTGAAATTCTGATTCGCATTCTTAGATCAGCTTTACCGAGGTTCTCATTAGCTTCAATATAATTTGCGCCAACAGAACCACTTGATCTAACCAACTGCCTTATGTCTTCAATATTGATAATATCCCATTTCAGCTTTCTGCAAAAACTTCTAATATCCCTTGCAAAGATGAAAGTTCGCTCTTCCAGTTCAGCAGACATATAGGTAAGATTTATAGTTGAAGAGTAGCTTTTGGATTTTGGATTTTATTTTTTGGAATTTCGTCCCTAATACAACACAACTTCCCCTTTTTCCCACTCCACTTTTACCTTTTGTGAGATCAGGGAATCAATAGCCTTACCGCAGAAATCCGGCTGAATGGGGAGCTGCCGGCTGAAACGCCTGTCAACCAGTACACATAATTCTACTTTAGCAGGCCGGCCAAAATCGTTAATAGCATCCAGGGCAGCCCTTATCGTACGTCCGGTATAAAGTACATCATCAATTAAAACTACTTTCCGGTTTTCAATAGAAAATGGGATATCCGTTTTATTTGCCACATGCAATTCTTTTCGGATATCGTCCCGGTAAAATGTAATATCCAGCTTACCATATTGAATTTTTTGCTGCGGGTATAATTGCCGGATATGATCAACTATTTTATCGGACAGTAAAATTCCTCTTGGCTGTATTCCTATAAAAACGGTATTTTCAAAATCGGTATGCGATTCGATTAATTGATGGGCCAGACGCTGTATCGTTAAATGAAGCTGGTATGAATCGAGAATTATCTTCAACTTATATTCGTTTACTGTAGGCGAATTTATCTTATGTAATCAGTAAAGAGAAATTTTTTTACAAATAATAAAAGCTGCCCGGTTGAGCAGCTTTTATTATTTAAGTTAAAAAGGGCTGATTATTTTTTTGCGCCGCCACCAAATATATAATGCAACCCAACCTGGAATACATTATTATATGCTTTAGAAGCACCATCTTTATCAATTTTACTGATGCCTAAATTGTAACGAACAGAACCGCCAATATTTGCTGAGCTGGTATAACCTACACCAACACCCCAGCTAAATGCAGTTGATTTAAATGCATCTTTATCATCAACACTTACACCACCACCTTTTGCTTTTGCACTTAATAAAAAACCGATTTGTGGTCCTGTTTCTGCAAAGAAACCTCCGTTAAAAGTGTACTTGGCCAATACAGGGATGTTTAAGTAATTAAGATTTTGTGTGGCAGTACCACCATTACCATCATCCCCTTTTGCACCTTCACCAGAATATACTAACTCTGGTTGCACACTAAACCCGCCTGATACAGGGATGTTCACTAAACCCCCTGCATAAAAACCTGCTTTACTTTTTGATCCACTTGCATCTGACCCTGAGAAAGTAGAAATGTTCAAGCCAGCTTTAAGTCCAAACTTTACATCTTGTGCATTTACTGCTGCAAATGCTACTACTAATAATGCCGATAAGATTGCTTTTTTCATAATTATTTGTTTTTGGTTAATGCTGCAAAAGTAAACTACGGTTATCCTTTTTCAAAGAAAAAAGCGTACAATTTTATTCACGTTTTTTTCTTCGCAAAATGTATGACGGCTCGTTATATATTGTCTTCATCCATAAAAGGATAACGGTAATCCACAGGTGGGTTATAGGTTTCTTTAATGGTTCTTGCACTCAACCAGCGGTACAGGTTTAATATGGAACCTGCTTTGTCGTTAGTACCACTTGCTCTTGCCCCACCAAAAGGTTGTTGTCCCACAACAGCGCCGGTTGGTTTATCATTAATATAAAAGTTACCGGCAGCATTACGGAGTTTATTTGTTGCCAGTTCAATGGCTGCTTTATCCCGTGCAATGATGGCACCTGTTAAAGCATAAGGGGATGTTGAATCAACAAGCTCCAGTGTTTTTTCAAAACTATTGGCAGGATAAATATATACCGTTAATACAGGCCCGAAGATCTCTTCGCACATCGTAACATACTTAGGATTCTTTGCTTCAATTACGGTTGGCTGTATGAAGTAACCTTGTTTTTTATCACACTTACCTCCTACCCAAATCTCGGCCTTATCATCTTTTTTTGCATTATCGATGTAAGATTTTATTTTATCAAAACTCTTTTCATCAATCACTGCATTAATGAAATTGGAAAAATCTTCTACTGAACCCATCTTAAAACTTTTTACTCCCGCAATCAATTTCTTTTTCACTTCTTCTGCGATATTAGACGGAATATATGCCCGTGATGCAGCGGAACATTTTTGTCCCTGGAATTCAAATGCCCCACGCAACAATGCCGTTACCACCACATCTGCATCTGCTGATTTATGTGCTATTACAAAATCCTTTCCACCCGTTTCACCAACAATGCGTGGGTACGATTTGTACATCGGCATATTTTTACCAATCGTTTCCCACATATTATTAAATACCCCAGTGCTGCCGGTAAAATGTACTCCGGCAAAATCACGGTGATTGAAACAAACTTTTCCCAGCGTAGGCCCATTTACATAAATTAAATTGATCACACCATCGGGCAAACCTGCTTCTTTTAAAATACGCATGAACATTTGCGCTGAATACACTTGTGTATGTGCCGGTTTCCAAACTACCACATTACCACACATCGCTGCAGATGTGGGAAGATTACCCCCAATAGCTGTAAAGTTAAAAGGTGTAATTGCCAGTACAAATCCTTCCAGAGGGCGGTATTCCATCCTGTTATGCATACCCGGGCTGCTGATGGGTTGTTGCCGGTAGATTTCACTTAAGAAATGTACATTGAAGCGGAGAAAGTCGATGAGTTCACAGGCTGCATCTATTTCTGCCTGGTAAGCATTCTTACTTTGCCCAAGCATGGTAGTACCATTCATAAAAGAACGATATTTTGTAGCGATAAGATCAGCCGCTTTTAAAAAAATGGCTGCACGGTTTTCCCAACTCATATTGCCCCAGCTCTCTTTTACCGCTAAGGCAGCATCGATGGCCTGTTGTACATGTTTTTCTTCTCCCAAATGATAATAACCAAGTACATGACTGATTTCATGTGGCGGATTCATCACCTGTTTTTTGTTCGTCCGCACTTCTTTGCTGCCTATGTACATGGGTACATCTATCTCTTCCGATTTTAATATCTGCAGTGTACCTTTTAATGTTTCTCTTTCTTTGCTTCCGGGAGCATAACTCAACACTGGCTCGTTAGCCGGCATTGGATAGTTGAAATAACCTAAGTTCATATGACTTTAATTTGATGATTTGAAAATTTGAAGATTTGGTAATTCATTAGTGAAGATTGGATTTGGATGATGCAATTATTTTTGAAAGAACTTTGGTAATAGAAATTAACTTTTCGATCAACTCACTATTATCCGGATAATTTTCTGACGCTTTACAAAGCAGCAACCAATACTCAGTTTCATCTGCTTCTTTCGCAGCTATTTTCATTTTGTGAATAAAATCCACTTTACTTTCAGCATTCTGTGCTTCTCTTACATTTGCACCGATAGCTGTTCCTGCTTTAAGTAACTGGTTTGCTACTACAAATTTTCTGCTTTGTTCCAGTAATTCTGCATACCAGATAATATCCAATGCAAAATTAAAACTAAGCTCTACAATAAGATTTGGTTCTTTATTATTCTGCATAAAGGTTTAAATTGATGATTTGGTAATTTGAAGATTTGAAAATCAGCCAATTCAATTTACAATATTTACTCATCACCAAATCTTCAAATCAGCACATCTTCAAATTAAGCGTTCTCCTTCTCACTCATCAAATACGCCTTGATAAATCCATCCAGTTCGCCATCCATCACCGGTTGCACATTACCCACTTCATAACCGGTACGGTGGTCTTTGATCATTTTATAAGGATGAAAAACATAGGAACGAATCTGTGAACCCCACTCAATCTTTTTCTTCCCGGCATTGGTAGCATCTTTTAATGCCTGGCGTTTGCGCAGTTCTTCTTCATACAAACGGCTGCGTAACATTTGCATAGCCAGTTCCCGGTTACCTAACTGGCTCCGGTCCTGCTGACAAACCACTACAATACCTGTTGGAATATGTGTTAACTGTACTTTCGTTTCTACTTTGTTTACATTCTGTCCGCCGGCACCACCACTGCGGGAGGTTTCCATTTTCACATCAGCCGGATTGATTTCAATATGTATGGTATCGTCCACTAACGGGTAAACAAATACAGAAGCAAAAGAAGTATGTCTTCTTGCATTACTGTCAAAGGGACTGATACGCACCAACCGATGCACCCCGCTTTCTGCTTTTAAAAACCCATAAGCAAATGGACCATCAAATTCAAACGTACTGGTTTTTATTCCGGCTCCATCCCCATCCTGCCAGTCGAGTTCTTTTATTGTCCAGCCCTGTTTTTGTCCATACATACGGTACATACGGGCAAGCATTTCTGCCCAGTCCTGGCTTTCTGTTCCACCGGCGCCACTGTTGATTTGTAAAACTGCCGGC
>JACPOD010000062.1 GCA_016185185.1 Sphingobacteriales bacterium
TCATAACTAAGATAGGCCTTATCTGTAATTTCTTTCTCTCCAATAGAATCAACCTGGGCCACGAGGTTGTTTACAATTGCATCCGTATTAGAATATAATTGATAAATCCCTTTTCCGGCTGCAGCAATCTGCTGCAGTTCAACTTCATTCAGTCGGGTTATGATTGTGTTTCCCTGAGCATCTTTTTTATAGTCGGTACTTCCTTCTTCTATTATTGGTGAGCCTTCGGCCGTTCCCATACCGATAGTGTTGACCATGGCACCATTATTAACCAGATTTTTTGCAGCATCCAAAGCTCCTTCTTCATGATCTTCCCCGTCTGTAATTACAATGACCGATTTAAATTTTTTATCTTTTACATTAAATGCGTTTTGTGCCAGACTTAAAGCTTCACTAATAACCGTTCCCTGTGTGGGAATGGCATCTGGTGTTGCAGCTGACAAATACATTTTGGCGGCAGCATGATCTGTAGTTAGTGGCATTTGTAAATAAGCATGACCGGCAAATAAAATTAATCCTACCCTGTCATCAGCTAACTTATCCATCAGTTTTGTCACCACTTGTTTTGCCCGTTCCAGCCGGTTGGGTTTTACATCCTGAGCCAGCATACTCTTACTAACATCCAGGGCAATCATGATGTCAACACCTTTTCTTTTAACCTGGCTGTCGGCCTTGAGTGTTTGCCAGTTGGCGATGGCTACAATGCCAATTACCATCGCAATTAGCGGCAGTAAAAATTTATAAAAAAAACGCTTGGGAGAATAACCCTTGATGAGCTGCTTAACCAATGCTTCATCACCAATTTTTTTGACCCGCTGCTTCTTCCATTTCACCACGTTGATGAATAGAAAAATCAATGGCAGGATGACTGCAAGGGCATAGAGATATTCAATATGTTCAAACTGACCTTTCAATGGGTGCTAATTTCGTAAATAGACGCTAGATGTAAGCAAAAGAAAAGCCAAACTTTTATCACGGATTAAACTAATTACACTGATTTCACGAATCAAACCCAATTCTTCATCCGGGGAAATTTTCAATTTATTGTTTAGCCAGAAAGAATCAATCGGGCCGCTAATGTCCATGTTGCCATATTTCAAACTGTCAACCCAAATTTTCATGGTATCACGACCAATTCTTCTCGCAACTTCCTGGTAATACGGCACGGCAGATACTTTAAAAGCTTCAGCCATCGTTAAATCTTTATCCCAGGCATCTCTTCTTTTTACACCATCCCATTTAATCACCATCTTTTCGTTTACAATCACGCCTGTTTGCAAACCGATTAATGAATTCACAATTTTAAAGGTGGAAGCCGGAAGAAAACGTTGTTTAAACCTATCCATATTATACACGGAAAACTCGCCTCTTCCATTATCATACAAACCAAATGTGCCCACTACTTTATACTCATCAAAGTATTTCTTTAAATCATCGTTCTTGGGTTTGTTGAGTGTGCAGGAGAAAAGGGTCACCGCTAAAAACAGGTATAACAATTTTTTCATATCAAAAATTTGTGGGGCAAAAGTAAAAAGGATGAAGCAGAAACTTCACCCTTTCTCATTCCTTATTTTATATTTCTTACCTGCCTGTCGGCAGACAGGTTTCTAATGCTTAATCACTCCCAACTCTTTCCCAATCTTAGTAAACGCTGCAATGGCTTTATCCAAATGCTGCTGGTCATGTGCCGCACTTAATTGTACCCGAATCCTTGCCTGTCCTTTGGGAACTACCGGGAAGAAGAAACCAATCACATAAATTCCTTCAGCTAATAATTTGGCTGCGAAGTTTTGTGCCACTACCGCATCATACAACATAATGGGAACGATTGGATGTTCACCCGGCTTAATATCAAAACCAGCTTCCGTCATTTTTGTGCGGAAGTATTTGGTATTGTACTCCAGTTTATCTCTCAGCTCAGTTGTTTCACTCAGCATATCGAGCACTGCAATGGAAGCACCAACGATGGATGGAGCTAATGTATTACTGAATAAGTATGGTCTTGATTTTTGGCGCAGCATATCAATCACTTCTTTTTTGCCGCTGGTAAAACCACCGCTGGCACCACCCAATGCCTTACCTAATGTACCGGTAATAATATCTATCTTACCCATTACGCCGCGGTACTCATGGGTACCTCTTCCTGTTTTACCGAGGAAACCAGAGGAATGGCATTCATCAATCATAATGGCCGCATCATATTTTTCTGCCAGTTCCACTATTTTATCTAACTGGGCAATGGTTCCATCCATGCTGAATGAACCATCTGTTACAATAACACGGCTGCGCAAATGAGCTGACTCTTTCAGTTTTGCTTCCAGGTCATCCATATTATTATGTTCGTAACGGAAACGCTGTGCTTTACACAAACGAACACCGTCAATAATAGAAGCATGATTTAATGCATCGCTGATGATGGCATCCTGTTCATTAAACAATGGTTCAAACACACCACCATTGGCATCAAAGGCGGCTGCATATAAGATAGTATCTTCTGTGCCGAGGAATTTGGAAATTTTTGCTTCCAGTTCTTTATGTATATCCTGTGTGCCGCAAATGAAGCGTACACTGCTCATGCCATAACCACGGTGGTCAATATATTTTTTGGCGGCGGCTATTACTTTGGGATGAGAGGACAGACCGAGATAATTATTGGCACAAAAGTTCAGTACAATTTTACCATTTACTTTTATCTCCGCTCCCTGGGCTGATTCAATGATACGTTCTGTTTTATACAAACCTGATTGTTTGATTTCTTCTACTTCCTGGCGGATGCGTTCTACTAATTTTTCATTCATACAGCAATAGTTTAATTGTGGCAAACGTACGGAAAAATTGGAAAGCCGGAAGATGAGAACTGGCAACTGAAGACTAAAAAGATGATTAGTATTACCGAGCCCACAAGTGAGTGACACAACCGGCGGTGCTATGAAAAACTAAAGTTGGTGAACAATAATTTGTAACAATTTTGTTTGTTAATCGTCTGATTGGTAAACCAACCGACAAAGTTTAACATTAATTAGCACCAAAGGCTTGTAAACCGCTTCTTCGTACCGTAGCTTCGCCTTTGCTAAAAAATGGATATGAAAAAGTTGACCTTAACCGCTTTGATGACAGTTGCTGTTTTATCGCTGGTATTAACCGCTGTAAAAACAAAACCTGTTACTGCAGCCCCGACAACCAAAGATTGCTGTAAGGCCAATTGCCCCAAACAACAACGCACCGAAGAAAAGAAATCCAACAGCGGATTGATTTTCTGGGACAGTTATTCCAGCCAACTGCTTCAGGTTCAGGCAATAAAATTTTAATTCAGCCAATTCAAAATTTTTAGTTTCGCTGTAACTTTTTGCCGTTCGTACACGTACTACTTCTAAATCATACGACGGAAGACTAATTTTATTACAGCTCAAGGATTTTATGACAGCTAAGGAGTACAACCAATGTGTAACTGATTATGCGGATAACGTATATCGTTTTATCCTCAAAAACCTGCGTCACGAGGAAGATGCCCGTGACGTGGTGCAAAGCGCTTTTGAGAAATTGTGGGTGAAACGGGAAGAGGTGGATACAGCAAAGAGTAAATCATACCTCTTTACTATTGCCTACAACCAGATGATTGACTTCATCCGCAAACACAAACGCATAACATTAAAAGATGAATTTTCAGAAGAAGTAAAGGTGAGCGAAAAGCCAGCTTCTAATCTTAAAAAAGTACTGGAACTGGCACTGCAACGATTAAGTGAAACGCAAAGAAGCCTGGTATTGCTGAAAGATTATGAAGGCTACAGTTACGAAGAAATTGGAAAGATTACAGGATTGAATGAAAGCCAGGTAAAAGTTTACTTACACAGGGCAAGATTACAGTTGAAAAGTTATTTGGTGAGTCCGGAAAATGTTATTTAAAAGCTATTAGTCATTAGCTGATAGTCAAAAGCTGAAAAATGAATATTAACAGAAATAATTACGAAGAATTTTTACTGCTGTACGCAGACAATGAACTTTCGTTCAGTGAGCGGCAGGCAGTGGAAATTTTTTTGGAATCCAACCCAGACCTGAGAGCTGAATTGCAATCCTTACTGGATAGCAAATTGCATACAGAACATGTTCCATTCTTCAACAAAGCTGCCCTATACAAAAGCGATTCGTTTATTACAGAAGAAAATCATGAGTCATATTTTTTACTATATGCCGATAATGAATTAACAGCAGAAGAAAGTAGCGAAACAGAAAAATATGCAGCTTCATCTCCGGTTTTACAAAAGGAATTTGAATTAATACAGCAAACAAAATTGGAAGCCGATACGAAAATAGTATTTGCAGATAAATCCGTTTTGTATAAGAGCGAAGAACCGACAAGGGTTATTCCTATAGCATGGATGAGGATAGCTGTTGCTGCTGCTGTGATTGGTATTATTTTCTTAGCTGGTTTTTTATGGTTCAATAAAAAAATAGGCAATACAGGATCTGAATTGGTAAAGAAAGAAACACCTGCTGAAAATAAAACGGCCGGGAAAAATAGTCCACAACAAATAAATCCATCCGTTCTGCCATCAAACAGCGAACAAACTATTGCGGTTGTTGATGACAATATTAAAACACCAGCTGATCAAAATGACAAGCAGCAACAACAAGTAATCAATTCAAAATTATTACAACCAACTATTGCGGTTGTTAATTCAAATGTGAAAGAAATTAAAAAAGAAAAACCAACTGTAACAAAACTGAATGAAGTTTCGTCAAGCTTAACAAAGGCAGATGGCAGAACGGTAAGCGAGTTATTAAATAATGCATCTCCGAATATTGCAATTGTAAAAAACGGAGCAGGCAATGTTGATTTAAAAGTATCAGCCCCGGGTCAACTTAAGCAAATTGATAATGTAGACAGGGCTGTTGGGCCAGAAGAAATAAATCAATACACAAAAACAGCGGTGAATACTGAAGAGGAAGAAGAAAACAAAACCAGTTTCGCTGTATTTCCTGTTACGGAAGATAAAGTACAGAAGAGTGGCTTAAGGGGTTTGTTCAGGAAAGTGAAAAGAGCGATTAGCCGCCGCAACAGTAACGACAATAACGACCAGGATTCTAAAAAAATTTATATAGGCAGTTTTGCTATAGCACGGGCCAAATAAACAATAAGACATCACCATTAAAAAGGATTAACTATGAAACGAACTTTATTTTTTTTGATTGGAGCAATAACAGGATTTACTGTAATGGCTCAAACAGATACAACCAGATCATCAGAAATCACACCAGACACCATCAAAGTAGGCGGATTAATTATTATTAAGAAGAAAGGTTCACATAACGATGACAGGGATAACACTGGAGTAAATATTGATATTGGCGGCACTCATCGTAACAAACGTGGCAATATTGAAACCAACTGGGGAATAGTGGATATTGGTTTTGCCGGATTTAATGACAAGACAAATTACAGTGGTTCTCCAGCACAGACTTTTGCTCCCGGAAGTAATGCCGATTGGTTTGACACCCGTACCGGTAAAACCACCAATGTAAACGTATGGTTTTTTATGCAGAAACTGGCAGTTGATAAGAAACATTACTTTAGCCTCAAGTACGGATTGGGACTGGAGATGAACAACTATCGTTTTACTGAAAACATTAAGTTTGAAAAGAACCCCACCAAAGTAATAAAAGATAATATAAGCTACAGTAAAAACAAACTGGCCACAGATTATATCACGGTACCCATGATGGTTAATTTCAATTTCACTCCTGAAAGACGCAGAGGATTTGGTTTTAGCGCCGGTGTAAGTGCAGGATATTTATATTCGTCCCGGCAAAAATTAAAGAGTAGTGAAAATGGTAAACAAAAAATACGTGATGATTTTGATTTAGAGCCATTCAAAATTTCTTATATCGGTGAACTGAACCTGGGCGAAGTAAGGTTGTACGGAAGTTATGCCGCTAAAAACATCTGGAAGAAAGGATTGGACTGGGCTCCTTATTCAGTTGGGATAAGATTCAGCAACTGGTAAACCCACCCAAACTCATACAAAATAAGTAGATTAAAACAATTTTCGTAGGGTAACAATACCCAACTTAATATTAAGGAGTTTATTGCTAATATGTAATCACGAGGTTATTAGGTCTTATTTTTTCAGCTCTACCCGCATTTTTTAAGTCCAAAAATATTTCATTGTTAATAAAAGCGTCCTGTACGTACCATATATTTATTTTTTTGTAAAAAAGAATATCGAGCCTATAAGGTTGTTGGTCGTATTTAAGTAAAAATGATTTTAAAATCAAATCCTTTGTTACCTCCATATCACATATCCAAAGCCAGTCTGTTAATTTATCCAATGAATCAATCTTCCCAAATTGAGCCTTTATGATATTAGCTAACTTTGGCTGTATTGTTGGGTTCACGTTTTTGGTAATTTCCATCAAGGCACTATCCCTGGAGGTAGCCATTATTTTTTTTAAAAAAGATGACGAAATATATTCTGGTTTGTTTTGTGCGGTGACGGATTGCACAATTAATAAAGCCGTTATTATAAATCACTATTGTCCGACTAAAATATAAATAAAAGGGCAGTTCTTTCGAACCACCCATAATGGTTATGTTTGAGTTACTACACAAAAACAAACCGTATGGATAAAGGTAGAAGTTTTGTCGGACAGCCGCTCTTATCACA
>JACPOD010000032.1 GCA_016185185.1 Sphingobacteriales bacterium
CACAATGCCTCCTTTGCTTTTGCAACTTAAAAAAAGGGGCAACTACCCCCAATATTGAAACAATAGATTATTAACCTGTAACCTTTAGCTATAAAGGGCTACAGCATTTTTAAACCCGATTTTAGTCGGACAACAATGATTGAAAATATAAAAGTTGAACTTATTTCTTATGAACTAAAATTAGTACGCCTGTATAAGAAAGATTTTTACCGAGATTTAATCAGCTCATTATAACAATCAGCAATGAAACGGATACTCAAATTGAAGATTTGTTATTAACAATAATAAGAAGAGGTTCAAGTATTGGCGACGATAATTTTGATATTGTTCGCATCAAAACATTTAATTTAAAATCAAAGGAAACTGGCAGATACAGCATCAAAGTTTTTGACCCATTTAACTGAAAAGTTCAACAATTTCGAAATTCGTGTAACAACTAAAGATCATTGGGAAAAAAGAAGTAAAACTGAGAATTGGTTACAACAAGCAAGTGAATTTTCTCAACGCTTAAATAACTCTTTTCTAAATTTTTTAAAAAATTCATAATTGCTGCTCCAACCTGGCGCAAGGTGCAGCGCTGATTTGTGTTCAGCGTACTTGTGCCTCATAAGTAAAAGCAAATTCATCAGCCCATAGTTTATACAACAGCCACATTAACACCCCGCAGCCCGTCATTGCGAGCCTTGCGCAGCTTGGCAAAGCAATCCGCTCTTGCCACAGCAAACCTTACCCTTTACAAAAGCATAACAAAACAATCAGTACTTGCAATAGCAACCACCCCCCAATTCACAAAGCAGACTGCTTCGTACCTCGTAGTGACGGATAAGGAATAAGAAAACCCACTAAGCGCAGGTTCTACCTACGCTTTAAAATTATTGCACCGGCCCTTCACCACAGTACTATAAAAGCTAAATCAATTACACCAACCTTTGTCATTCCGGCAAAGGAAGAATCTCAAACACATTAAATACTCTGAAATTCCCCCTGCCTTCCTATAAGCAACGGGCTTAAGTGAGTGGTGGAATTAATGGATAATGGATTGCTGAATTATCTTTATTTTCAACCTGCCACACTAAAAGTGCGGCAGGTTATTTTCTATGCAGGATATAGTAGTGGATATAAAAAAAATCTCTGTTAAGCGGGGCGATCATTCTATATTAAACAATATTTCGCTCCCCATCCGGCAAGGGGAGCAATGGGCAATCATGGGAGGCTCCGGTAGTGGCAAAACAACCCTGGCCCATGCACTGACGGGGGAAATTTTTTATACAGGTGAAATTAAAATGAATATCCCCGTCTCTTCAAATCATTCCCCGATAATACTTGTTGAACAGCAGCACCATTTTAAAACGCTATCCAATACCAGTGATTTTTATTACCAGCAACGTTACAATTCCTTTGATGCAGAAGATAGTATTACTGTTGGACAGGCGCTGCATTCATTACATGAAAAAGATAAGTGGGTAGCATTACTGCACCTCACTCCGCTTCTTTCAAAACCATTGATCCAGCTTTCTAACGGTGAGAATAAAAGATTACAGCTGGCCAAAGCATTGTCCCGTCATCCGCAGTTGCTCATACTGGATAACCCCTTTATTGGTTTGGATGTGGAAGGGAGACAAACACTGCATACTATTCTCGATAATATTGTAAAAGAAAAAATTCATTTATTACTTATTAGTTCCGTTCATGAAATACCGGATTGCATTAGCCATATTGCTGTATTAGAAAAAGGAGAATTAGTGTGGCAGGGGAAAAAAGAAGAGCACCAATCCTCTTTGCTAAAAAAGGTGAATCTTGATTCCCGTATCATTGCTGAAATAAAAAAATTATCTTCTCCTGCCTTTACTTCTTTTACCAATGCCGTTTACATGCTGAATGTTCATGTACAATATGGTGAAAAAATAATATTACAACAAATTAACTGGCAGGTAAAGAAAGGAGAATGCTGGAGTGTGTCCGGCCCGAATGGAGCAGGTAAATCAACGTTGCTAAGTTTGATCAGCGCTGATAATCCGCAGGCTTATGCCAATGAAATTTATTTGTTTGATAAAAGAAGGGGAAGCGGCGAAAGCATCTGGGATATAAAAAAACTGACCGGCTATGTTTCGCCTGAACTGCATTTGTTTTTTGAACAGCATAACACCTGTTTTGAAGTCATCGCTTCCGGACTTTTTGATACAATTGGCTTATTCAGGCAGTTAACTGCCGAACAAGAAACAAAAGTGCACTACTGGATTCAATTAATGCAGCTGGAAAAATTAACATACCGCTCCATGTTCCAGTTATCGAATAGTGAGCAACGCATGGTATTGCTGGCAAGGGCACTTATAAAAAATCCACCTTTATTAATTTTAGACGAACCCTGCCAGGGACTGGATGAACAGCAAACTATTTTCTTTACACAACTGGTAAATGAGATTTGTACACAACTGGGTACTACTTTAATTTATGTAAGTCACTATGCAAAAGATATTCCAGCCTGCGTTACCCATTTTTTGCAACTGGAAGATGGCCGCATAAAAAAAGCCCCCGCTTTGCAAGCATCTGCAGGGGCAGTTATTGACCATTAACCAAAACTAGTTTTTGCTCAAAGTAAGATGTGCGTCTTCCAGCGGTTCTTTATTATCTAACTTAATGCTGTTATTATCTTCCGAAGCAACATTTCAGGTTTTACTGATCTTAATAAGACTATTATCAGAAGCAAAACTGATTGTAAATGTAGCAATAGAGGGAGCCGCTCCATAATAGGTTATCCCTCCTTTTGAAGATGACTATGTACCCGTTTCTGATTTACCACCATTGTTTGCAGTTACTTTACCATCACTTGTGAATGTAAATACGGTACCCGAAAGAGAACTTGTTTTATCTTCTGTTTTTTGCGTGTACGAACTTACCGACCATTTTCCCTGTGTGGCAACCACAGAAGGATCAGTACCGGTTGTGCTATTAGCAGCGGTTACTGTGCTGTTATCTTTTTTACAGGAAATAAATACAACAGGCAGCATCAGTAAAGGCAGTAATCGTTTTGCAAGGCGTTTTATAAAAAAAATTAGGGTGGTGAAAAGTGTTTTTAATTGCAGCACAAAAATGTTACTTCCGCTGCCCTTATAAAAATGATTTGATCCCAATAAGGAAAATTGATTACTGGATAAGAATATATGGTGCCTGTAAAATTAAGTAGCTGGTATTTTGATATCTGTCTTATGGAGCCCTGACCGCTATCATCAAATCAAAATCTTTACTGTTTTACCTTGTTTACAAATTGAGGTTATGAAAAAATAATTTTTGCAGGGCTAATGCTCCATATGATTTCCTGTTCCTCCAGCAAAATTGTTTCTACCTGGAAAACAAAAGAAGCATTACCAGTAACGTATGCTAAAATTTTGGTGGTGGGTCTTATGGCTGAAACAGAAAGGGCCATGAAAGAAAAGTTGGAGGATCATATGGTGGGTGACCTGGCAACGCTGGGATATACTGCTGTTTCTTCATATAAAGAATATGGTTCTAAAGCTTTTGAAAATATGAAAGAACAGGAAGTGCTTGACAAATTAAAAAACAGTGGCATCGACGCAGTATTAACCATAATGCTCCTGGATAAAACAAAAGACAGAATTGTTTACCGCCGTACGCCCCGGCAGCTGTATTATAATCGTTTCTGGCCTTATTACAATTACCGGTATAACCGCATTTATGGTGAACCAATGTATTATAGTGAAATAAGAACGAAGTATTTCTGGGAAAGTAACTTTTTTGAAATGAACAATAAAACCCTTTTGTATTCTGTACAAACAGAATCATTTGACCCGGAAACAGCCAATACACTGGGACATGAATATGGTAAACTTATTATTGAAAGCATGAAAAAAAACGGTGTTCTTATTGCTAAACAATAGCAACGGTTATTTGCAGTAATTACAGTATTTTTAAAACTTATATTACTGCCATGAAGAAAATTATTTTCCCGTTTTTGTTTCTTACTGTATTAAAAGCTGGTAGCCAACCCGTACAAGAAAAAATCAGTGCTTATATTTCAAAAGAGCAGCATGCTTTACTTAAAGAGTATGCAAATTTTATTAGCATCCCCAATGTGCTTGGTGATTCGGCCGGCATTTACCAAAATGCACTTTTTATAAAATCCTTACTGGACAACAATGGGGTAAAAACTAAACTGCTCACTTTAGATAAACCAGGTGCAGCACCAGTTGTTTTTGGAGAAGTGTTTACACCCGGCGCTACCCGAACCATTGCCTTTTATGCACACTATGACGGGCAGCCGGTGAATCCTGAACAATGGGCCGAAGGGTTAGAGCCTTTTAAACCAACCCTGGTTACGGACAGACTGGACAGGGGTGGAAAATTTATTTCTTTTCCAACCGATAACGAACCTATTAATCCCGATTGGAGATTGTATGGCAGAGGAAGCTCCGATGACAAAGCAGGTGTATATGCCATCATTAAAGCATACGAAGCCATTATAAAAAACAACCTTACTCCAGGTATCAATATAAAATTCTTTTTTGAAGGAGAAGAAGAAGCAGGATCTATAAATCTTGGTGATATGATGGAAAAATATAAAGACGATCTGAAAGCAGATTGCTGGATCATTTGTGACGGACCAAGACATCAGTCCGGGAGAAAACAAATTGCATTTGGTGTAAGAGGCGATGTAAATGTTGACCTGATAGTTTATGGAGGTAAACGTCCATTACATAGCGGCAATTATGGTAACTGGGCACCCAATCCCGCCATGCGTTTAGCTCAATTACTTTCATCCATGAAAGATAAAAATGGGATGGTTACCATTAAAGGCTTTTATGATGATGTAATTCCGCTTTCAGCATCAGAAAAAGAAGCCATTAAAAAAGTTCCGGCTATTGAAGGCATATTAAAAGATGAATTGGCGATCGCAGCTCCGGATGGTGGTGGAAGATCCTTCCTGCAATTGATCAATCTCCCTACACTCAACATCAATGGCATGCAAAGTATGAATGTGGGTACTATGGCCAGTAACATTATTCCATCTACTGCTACTGCTGTGCTGGATTTAAGATTAGTATTAGGGAATGATGTGGACAGGCAGATAAGCAAGCTTATTAATCACATTAAATCACAAGGCTATTATGTAACAGACAAAGCCCCAACGGATGAAGAAAGAAAAAAGTATGGTTGGATTGCACTGGTTAATAAAAGAGGGAGTGGTTACAATGCGCAACGAACACCGATGGATTTGCCGATCGCAAAAAATATTATTGCCGCCGTTCAAACTACTACCAAAGATCCGGTAGTGCTATTGCCCGGTGTAGGGGGAAGTCTGCCTTTATTTCTCTTTGAAAAAAAACTAGGCGCTAAACCAATCACCATGAACCTGGTTAATTACGATAATAACCAACATGCAGAAAATGAAAATATAAAACTGGGTTATTTATGGCAGGGTATTGAAACCGTGGCTGCAACAATGTTGATTAAATAGTTGGTTTTATACATTTTCATAACTTAGGTTATAATAATTATTGCATATGAAACTTCGTCTTTTCATTCCGGCTTTGTTATTTATTTCAATACTTGTTTTTGCCTTCAGGCTTAAAGAAATTTCAAAACAAAAAAAGGCAGATATAAAAAAGCAAATGCTGGCCAAGAAGAAACTGGCATTACGCTGTACACCGGATTGGAATGAATTTACTTTAACAACAGATGAAGTAAATGACTTTGGTCCATTACCCGGCTTTGGAAAGTACAGCTGGAAAATCTCCACCAAAAATGATAGTGCACAATTCTATTTTAACCAGGGTATCAACATGTATTATGGTTTTCATATTATTGAAGCTTTAGCCTCGTTTAAAAAAGCACAGGAGTTTGATGAAAAATGTGCCATGCTTTACTGGGCAGAAGCTCTCTCCTATGGTCCAAACATTAATGACCTTGTTTATGCACAGGCACCTGATGCACTAGCCGCTGTACAAAAAGCAGCATCCCTTTCAGCAAACGCCTTACCACTGGAGAAAAAATTAATTGAAGCACAACAACAGCATTATTCAGCAGATACAACCATTAAACGTTCTGTATTAAATGCCAGCTATACGGCTGCTATGAAACTGTTGTTTAATTCAGATGGCAATAATGCAGACGTAGCTGCTTTATATGCAGATGCCATGATGAATGAGCATCCCTGGGATTATTGGTATCATGATGGTAAACCCAAAGCATGGACACCACATATACTGGAAGTAGTGTCAAAAGGATTACAGGACAATTCCAATCACCCTGGATTAAATCACTACAACATTCATATGTGGGAAGCGTCTTTAACTCCGGGCAAGGCATTAACGAGTGCTGATAAATTAGGTGCTATTGCTCCCGGCTTATCGCATATGGTGCACATGCCTTCACATATATACATACGAACCGGTTACTTTAAAAAAGGAACGGTGGTGAATGAACAAGCCGTAAGTCAGTATAATAATTATAAAAACTTAATGCCTTCTGTTACGAATGCTGCCTTCCTGTACGAATGGCATAACCTGCATATGCAGGCAGCCAATGCCTTGTTTGTGGAGAATTATGCGTATGCACTTAAATCGGCCATTGCCTGCAGAAACAGTTTAGATACTTCTGCCCTGAGTTTAGAAGCACCTGTTGGTGATTATGTTCAGTACTTATGGAGCACACCCATGTTCGCCATGATTTATTACAAACAATGGGATGATATATTAAAAGAACCTCAGCCAAACAATAATCATCATTTTTCATCAGCCATCTGGCAATATGCACAGGGCATGGCTAATGTTGCCAAAGGAAATTTAGTTGCTGCAAAAAAATCTGCGGAAGCTTTACAGGAAATCATAAAAGAAGCAGATATGAAAATTCCCAACGGCGTATTCAATGCACCCGAAGCGGCTGGCAATGTTGCTTTCCATATTTTACAGGCAATGATTGCTGATAAAGAAAATAACCGGGAAGAAGCGATTCACTTGCTAAAAATAGCTGTTCAAAAAGAAGATGATATGGTGTATGATGAACCAAAAGACTGGTTAACGCCGGCAAGATCATACTTGGGTTATATGCATCTTAAATACGGACAGTTTAAAGAAGCCGCTGCTGCTTTCTCTTCATCACTAAAGAAAGATCCCGGCGAACCGTTAGCGATTAAAGGATTGAAACTGGCGAAAACGAAAAAGAATAATATTTAAACTTTTTTATATCTTATCCATGTATTCAACTAATACAATGATTACCTGCCCAAAAAAAGAAAATAAATAAAAGAGTTTAGTTAATTTTGCCCGGCATAATCATTGTGCTCATAATGGTTAGATTCCCTTTGAAAAAAATTAAAACGCTATGAATTCATTTAAATTAATCGCCACCCTTGCTTTGTTTATTCTCATAGAGCCGGTTATTTCCTGTAAAGCACAAAATCAATCAGCGCAAAAACAAAAACTGCCTCCTGCTGAATTTGCCGCAGCTATTACTAAGGATTCCATTCAATTGTTAGATGTTCGTACTCCGGGTGAATATGCCGGCGGCCATATCAAAGGCTCCTTACTCGCCAACTGGAATGACAAACCAGAGTTTGAAAGAAGAACTTCTTTTTTAGATAAAAGCAAACCCCTTTTTGTTTATTGTTTAAGCGGGGCAAGAAGCGAAGCAGCCGCAGAAAAATTCCGCCGTAACGGATTTAAAGAAGTGTATGAGCTACAGGGTGGGCTTAATGCCTGGAAAAAAGAAGCCATGCCTGTGGAAGGAATGATTGCAGGAAAACAAATGAGCAGGGAAGAATTTGATGCAGCCATAAACAGTTCCAGCTTAGTATTGGTGGATTTTGGAGCAGAATGGTGTCCTCCCTGTAAAAAAATGGAACCTGTTTTAAAAAGCATAACAGAAAAATATGCTGACAAATTAAAACTTTTAAAAGTTGATGGTGGCCGTGATATACAATTAATGAAGCAATACCAGGTAAACGCACTTCCGGTATTTTTGATTTATAAAGACGGAAAACTTATCTGGCGAAAAGAAGGTATTGCGGATGAAAAAGAAATTTCTGCGCAACTACAGTAATTACTGCTTGTGTGCTTTTACAAAATCAGTGACCAGGTAACTGATCAATTTACCGGTTGTTTCATCCTTTCTTCCATCGCTCAATTGTGTGGCGCCTTCGCAAATATGTATGTATGCCACTTTACTGTCAGTAGCTGCAAAATTGATATATTGTCTTGCATGCAAAGCTGAGATACCACTTGGCGTCATGGCACTGCTTAATGTATTTTCGATGGAATCAAGATCCAGTTCAATAGCTGTATAATTATCTTCTGTAAATCCGGTAGCATGCGCAACGGCCTGTATAAAATTTCTTTTTTCATGAATGAAAATATCTTCATAGGTAATAAAATCCAAAAAAGGATTGTTTACAATATCCAGCCACACATTTTGCGGTAAATAATTTTCATGTATTCCTATTGCACAATATTTCTGCAAATAGCCATCTTCTTCAGCATACCTGAATCCATTGCCGCTATGTCTTCCTTCCGATGGCCTGAAATCGGTATGTGCATCTAAATTTATAGCATTGATCTGTGCAAGAGGGAGTAACCCGGCTTTATACAAACCCTTTGCTGAACCTTTTATTAATGGATACGCATTGTTATGGCCGCCACCGATCACTATTGGTATTTTTTTAAATGACGTTACAAGCTTGATAAGGTTTTCAACTTCTTCGTCAATTGTATTAACCGCATGGCGATAGGCATCAACTTTTTCTTCATGCCCGTGTGCATTATTATCAATTAACCATTTTACATCACCAAAATCAAAATGACCCAGCATTAAAATATCATCCCCACTAAAAAAATCATTACTCTGTATATTGAAAAAAGACTGCAGAAATGGAATCCAGGCTGTCTCTGTACCACCATTACCATGGTTTGCTTTTACACCAATCTCTTCTGGTATGCCAATAAGAACATAGGGAGCATGAGTTTTTTCAATTGATTCTTCCAATTGTGACACATCAGCAATGGTATGCAGCCGCTCTCCCACTTTTGTTTCAAAACGGCGGATACGGGTAAGACTTAAAATATCCTGCTTGTTGTAAATTTTTAAGTGCTTCATGCCCCCTAACCCCCTAAAGGGGGAATTTTAATGTTATAAAAAATGAAGTTAAGGGAAAAACTTCTGTACAAATCATCGATAGATAAAAGAATTATTCAATTGATATGTGTTTATGGTTCCCCTTTAGGGGTTGGGGGCGTGTGATAGGAATTCTCCGTTTAACATTACTTTATCAATCAAATTTGTTCCAAATGAATATGGCAGATAAGCCAGTGATGGAATGGGTTTGGTAAAAATGAGATTGGCTTTCTTTCCAACAGTAATGCTGCCCAGTTCTTTTTCCACTTCCATTGCATAAGCTCCGTTGATGGTTGCTGAGTTAATGGCTTCTTCCGGCAACATCTTCATCTGGATGCAACTCATTGCCACCACCAAATTCATATTAAAGCTGGGTGAAGAACCGGGATTAAAATCTGTAGCCAGTGCAATAGCACATCCGGCATCAATTAATTGCCTTGCCGGCTGAAAAGGCATACGTAAAAAGAATGCCGCAGTTGGTAATAATGTGCCAATCGTTTTGGATGATGCCAATGTTTTGATAGTTGATTCATCCATTGTTTCCAAATGATCAACAGAAACGGCATTCAACTTTACACCTACTTCTACCCCACCGGATAAATTCAACTGATTGGCGTGAATCTTTGGTTTTAAACCGTAACTCATCCCCGCTTTGCATATCTCTTCTGTTTCTTCGGGTGAAAAGAAACCGGTTTCGCAAAACACATCAATATAGTCAGCTAATTTTTCTGCGGCAATCACCGGCAGCATTTCATTCTTTATTAAATCAATATAGCCACGATGATTTTCTTTATATTCCAATGGGTACGTATGAGCCCCGAGGAATGTTGCTTTAATAGCTACGTTTGATTTTTCTTTCAATCGCTTAATTACCCGGAGCATTTTCAATTCACCTTCCACTGTCAAACCATAACCACTTTTTATTTCAATGGCGCCGGTGCCTAGTTTGGCTGCTTCTTCTACTCTTTTCCAGGCAAGATTGAATAATTCATCTTCGCTGGCTTCATTTAACTTTCTTGCAGAGTTTAAAATACCACCTCCCTTAGCTGCAATGTCTGCATAACTCAACCCTTTTATTTTATCTACAAACTCTTCTTCCCTGCTGGCTGCAAATACTAAATGGGTGTGACTATCGCACCAGGCAGGAAGGATGAACTGACCGGAAGCATTGATTTCCGATTTCTGATTTTTGATTTCTGATTTTAAATTTCGCATTTCCCCAAACGCAGTAATAATTCCATCTTCAATAATGAGATAAGCATCTTCTATTGAAGGAAGTACAGAAAGTTCTTTTCCTCTTAATAAATGATTTTCTTCCCTAACATTAACGAGCTGCTTAATGTTGGTGACAAGCAAAGATGACATGCTGCAAATCTAATTGCTTTTAAACACTTTTACCCAATCAACCTGCATAGTTCCGGGCTGAATTAATGAAGTATTCAAATTCGTAAAGAAAGCTCCGCCTACCGCAGCATTTAAAGTTATCTTTTCCTTTTTACCAAACAGGTTACTGACATAGCTGCCTGTTTTAGTATCCGCAATTTGACCATCGAGCAAAAAGGTTAAACTGTTTTGTGCCCAAATTAATTCATACACATGCCAACAGGTTTGCAGATTTACGTTGGAAGTTATTACAGTAGTAGCATTACGAACTAAATTCCGGTTTGCAGTTTTACCGTAGAAGTAATTGGTTTGATACTGAAAAGGTTCTTGTCCTCTTGCTTCCAGTATATCAATCTCTCCTTGCGTTGGCCAGGGATCACCATAACTCCAGAATGCAGGCCACATGCCATAACCAGCCGGTAATTTAATTCTTGAAATCATCCTTACTTTAGGTGAAGTTGAGGAAGCGGAATACAAAACTTTGCTTTCAATTCTTCCGGAAGTATAATTAAATGTTTTGGGAGTAGCATCAAATGGTGTAGTAGCGCCGGTTACTGTTTCTTTTTTAGCAACGATATTTAAGACACCACCACTCAATACAAGGTTTGAAGCCTGGTAATATTGTAATTCATTATTAAAGGCCCCACCCGTCCATATATTCCAGTTACTGAGATCCGTGGAAAAATTATCTTCAAAAATTTTTGACCAACCCGCTGACGTTAATGTGGTTTCATCCAGATCATAATCACAAATACCTGTAGCATTTACTGATGCCGTTATTGCCGGAGCATTTGTTGTGGCTGCAGCATTATCTGTTGTCAAATCTTCTGGTTTAAGTTGTTTATTACACGAGGCAAATAATAAAACAATAACAAGCGAAAAAAGTATCTTTTGCATAAGGAGATAATTATGTCCTGAATATACAAAAGATATACATTTTACAAAATACTTGTTAGTGCAATGGTTTATGTGCAAGGTATTTCTCGTGTTTTAAAGTGATATAAGCAATTATTGCGCTGCTTAACATCAGTAAAAAACCCAGGAAAAATGAAACACCGGGAAATTGTACTGGTGCTTCTTTATGCGTAAAAAAATAGAACAAATTATTCATGATTAAAGGGCCTATAATAGCTGTTGCACTCATAATACTGGTCAATGCACCCTGCAGTTCGCCCTGTTCATTGGGAGGAACATGACCGGCTAATACCGCCTGCAATGCAGGACCTGCAATACCCCCCAAACAATATGGCACCAAGAAAGCAAACATCATCCATCCCTGGCTGGCAAAGGCAAATAATAATAGCCCTATGGAGTAAAATACAAGGCCTAAATAAATACTTCTTTCGTTACCTATTCTTGGGTTAACAATCCGTATCACACCCACTTGCACAATAGCTACCAACAGCCCCACCATTCCTAAAGAACGCCCCACCATTTTCTCACTCCATGAAAAGCGATACATGGTAAAATAACTCCAGTTACTCTGCACCGCATGGGCTGCCAGATAAATAAAGAACAGGGAAAAAATCAATCCGCTGATAGAAGGATATTTTCTTAAATGTAATAGTGAACCTACGGGGTTAGCTCTCTTCCAATCAAAAGGCCGGCGGTTTTCTTTGCTTAACGATTCCGGCAAAATAAAATAACCATATAACCAGTTGAGCAAACAAAGTCCTGCAGCAAAATAAAAAGGTGCTCTCAAACCAAAGTGGCTCATTTCGCCTCCTATAACAGGTCCAATTATAAAACCCAATCCAAATGCGGCGCCAATCATTCCAAAATTTTTTGCCCGGTTTTCGGGGGAACTGACATCGGCAATATAAGCTGCTGCTGTTGTAAAACTTGCTCCTGTTATTCCGGCCACCATCCTTCCAACAAATAACCAACTATAGGTAGGCGCAAAAGATAAAAACAAATAATCGATACCAAATCCAAATAATGAAAAAAGCAGTACAGGTCTGCGCCCATATTTATCGCTTAAGTTACCGATCAATGGTGCACAAAAGAATTGCATAATGGCATACACCGCTGTAAGAAAACTTCCATATTTTGAAGCAGTACTAACATCTACATGTTTTAATTCTGCAATTAACCGGGGCATTACAGGTATTATAACACCAAATCCAATTACATCAATCAGCAGTGTAATAAAAATAAATCCCATTGCTGCGTTACGTTTCTGAGCCATTGTTCTTTTGTTTAAGGATAATCAAAGATGCTGAATTTTATAACAACAAAAAGAATGAAATTAATTGTCTGCCAAAATCATTTATTTTCTTTCTTTTTGTTATTATATAACATATACCGGGCAGTTTCATAAGCGGCCTGTGTTAAGGCGCTTAATCTTCCTCGTATTGAATCTGTACTTCCATTTACCGGCACCGGTTCATTATTTTTTATTGATACCAGTTTTTCTTTGGATGAATTAAGCTGGTGTACAAAATAGTAATCGCCACTAACCACACCTATCTGTCGTTCATCATGATCAATGATAAATGCAAAATCTTTTGTTTTAAAACTGCTGTCAAATAAATTTCGGCCCAGGGTGTTATCATAATAAGATTGATGCAATAATCCAGCAACAGATGGTAATATATCTACCTGTGAACATACCTGGTTAATACGTTGCGGCTGCAATAATTGGGGAGCATAAAATAACAGCGGAACATGTTCAGAAGTAAGCCCTTCTTCTGTCCAGCTTTTTGGAAACATATCTGCGGCATTGCCCCTGATGCCATGATCTCCCACAAAAATAAAAATGGTATTGCTGAAATATTTTTCTTTTTTAGCCGCTTCCATAAATTGCTGGTAACTGAAATCGGTATAGCGAAAAGCATTGTATTCTGCCAGCGATTCAAATCCATGTTTTTTAAGGAAATCTTCACTTACGTTTTCAATCTTCTTAAATGCATTCAAATCCTCTTCCGGAATAGTATAAGGCCGGTGATTATCGGCTGTTTGAATAATTGCGAAAAATGGTTTGTTCTGTTTTGCCAGTCTTTTATTGGCCTCTAAAAAAAGATTCTTATCACTGATGCCCCATACATCTACTTTTTTGGCATCAAAGTTTTCTCCTTCATACAAATTCAACCCTTTAATATTATTGGTTAACACCCCACGGATATTCGCCCAACTGGTGCTGCCTCCAAGGAAGTAAAACTTTTCATATCCTTCTAAATTATTAATAATGGTATGCTGATCAACGGCTGCGGGGTTACGGCTTACAGTTTTATTCAATTGTACATCCGGTGTTCCGGTAATTACAGCCCATACTCCTCTTGCTGTACCAAAATGTGGCGTAAAACAATGGTCAAAAAATATACCTTCTTTGCACAACTCATTAAAATAAGGAGTGGTGTTAAGCGGATTGCCCCACATTGAACTTTTATAAGCACTGAAACTTTCACAAATAACCAGTACAATGTTGGGCCGGGTTGGAAAACTATCTTTTGAATAAGTATAATTCCTCGCAAAGTTCAATGCTTCAGCATTGGGATTTTTTATTCCCAGGTACTCCGTCATTAAAGGATAATATTCTGCCACTTTTTTTCTGTCGTAAGTGGCATGTCTGAAAGTAAGCGAACTAAAAAAACTCTGGAAAGGATTTAAAGAAAGATTGGCTTTATAATCGTTTCCCAATGCAAACGCATCGCTCCAGCGCAAAGGGTATTGTCCTATTCGTCCAAAAATTCCAACAATCATTATAAAAAACAACACTGTAAAACTTATGGTCCTGCCAAATATGGTACTCACATTTTCTTTAGCAGCTGTTTTATAAAATCGTTTTACAATCCACATTAAAAGAACAACCGCTATAATAAGAGCCAGCAAAATTTTTACAATGGGATAGGATTGCCACATCATATTAAAGGATATGCCAGCGTCTTCTAAAAAATTCAGCACACTGGCATTAAGCCGCTGCGATAAATATGAATAATGGGCAAAATCAAACCCATAAAATAATGTCCACACCGTTACGGCAATACCTAAATACCAAAACCAAAACCGCTTTGCTTTAACCGATACAAAGGGATTCAATACCTGTAATTGAAGGATCAGCATCAACACCATACTTATGGCAAATGCAATACCTATCTGCTCAATTGTTTTAATACCAAACCCCGCATTAAGATTAATAATAAGTATGGCTGCAATGGGAACAAAGCAAATAAGAAAGGTGAACAATTTTCGCAATGGTGAAATCTCAGTAAACTTCTTTTTAAATTCAATGCTTCCCAGCAAAAGCAGGGGTAATAAAATAATGGAAACAATACGGGCATCAAACCGTATTCCCAGCCAAAAGGCATCTGTATTGGGAAAAAAAGAAAGATGCTGCGGGTTGTAGTAATAAAAGAACAACAGCCGCAAAATTGTCATCAGTGCTATCAGCAGCAGAAATAAAAGAGAAACCCATTTTATGATCCGGGGTATTTTCATCATATGTTGAATAAAAGTGGTGCAAAAATACCGTTTTCCTGTACTGAGGCAGATAATGTTATTTTTGCAGGGTTGAATTAACAGCCACATAACAATGCTATTTTTACCCGAACCGCTCAATCAATGGGATCACAAATTGTTTCATGCCATCAACGGGCAATGGAATAATTCTTTTTTTGACTCCGTACTTCCTTTTTTACGGGAAGCTAATTTCTGGATACCCTTATATCTTTTTTTATTACTGATGATCACATTCAGTTTTGGGAAACAAAGCACCTGGTGGATCCTTACATTCGTATTTACGGTGGTATTTTCTGATCTTTTGAGCAGTTCCGTATTAAAAGAAACGATTTTCAGGCTACGCCCCTGCCAGGATCCTTCTCTGGCAGGAACGATTAATATACTCGTAAATTATTGTCCAAAAAGTTCATCATTCCCTTCGTCACATGCCGTTAATCATTTTGCAATAGCCACTTTTATTTACCAAACTTTAAAATTCACCAGTAAATGGTGGGGGCTGATATTTTTGTGGGCATTTGCCATTATATATGCACAGGTATATGTGGGGGTTCATTATCCGTTTGATGTATTTTGCGGTTCGCTCATAGGTATTACTATAGGTTGGTTAACAAGTTATATATTTAATACAAGAATTGGGTTACACCAGCAAACAAAGCAGGCATAACATGACAGCAATCATTATATTATTAGGATTAATTTTTTTGAACGGGCTTTTTGTAATGAGTGAGATAGCGCTGGTATCGGCGAGGAAGGCCAGACTGGAAAGTATGGCCAATAAAGGCGATACTGCTGCCCGAACAGCATTGGAGTTGAGTGAGAATCCTGAATTATTTTTATCAGCCGCCCAGATTGGTATAACACTCATAGCCATTTTAACGGGTGTTTATTCGGCAGAAAAGTTTAATGTGTACTTAGAACCCGTAATTGAAAAAATTACTATTTTAAAACCTTATGCCGAAACAATCTCAACCGTTCTGATCGTAATTGTTGTTACATTCCTGTCCATCATCTTTGGTGAATTGCTTCCCAAACGATTTGGATTATTAAGAGCAGAAAAAATTGCCATATTGGTAGCCACACCAATGAAGTTGTTTGCAAAAGCTACCTATCCCATCGTTTGGCTTCTTAATATGGTAACCAACCTTGTTTTCAGAGTATTTAATGTACAACCACAGGATAACACGGTAACAGAAGAAGAAATTAAAGCCATGATCACGGAAGGAACAGAAGGCGGCACCATTGAGGCAGAAGAAAAGGAAATCATTGAAAGGGTTTTTCATTTAGGCGACCGCAATATTACTTCCCTGATGACGCACCGAAGCGACATCATCTGGTTTGATATAAACGATAATGAAGAAAAAATTATACAAAAGATAAAAATTGAACCTCACTCGGTATATCCTATTTGCGATGGTGATATTGACAGTATAAAAGGGATTGTATCCATTAAGGACTTATATGTGCAACCGGATGAAATAGCTTTTAAAGAATTTATGCAACCTGCCCTCTTTGTGCCGGAGAACAATACACCATATCAATTACTCGAAAAATTCAAACAAACAAAAACACACAGCTGCTTCATTGTGGATGAATATGGCAGTATGCTCGGTTTGATTACGCTCAATGATATACTGGAAGCAATTGTAGGCGACCTGCCACAGGAAGACATGGAAGATTATTCCATCACAGAAAGAGAAGATGGTTCTTATTTGGTGGACGGACAAATTCCTTTTTATGATTTTCTTTCCCATTTTGATAAAACAGAATGGATAGACCAGGATGAACATTCCTTTGATACATTAGCCGGTTTTATATTACATGAACTGGAACATATTCCTGCAGCAGGTGAAAAACTGGAATGGAAAGGATTTAAAATTGAAATAATGGACATGGATGGTCACCGTATAGATAAAGTACTGGTGCATATAAGTGAGCAAATCAAAGATGAAATGGAAGAAGAGTGATTGAATAATTGAATTAACTCAAAAGTTTCAGAACTTAATAACTAATTCCAATATAAAAAGAAAGTCAACCATGCTCCGATTGCTGATTTTATTTTTTTTATTTCCTTTACAATCATTTCTTCCGCCGCAGTTGTTGATACAGCAGCTATCTATAGTAATTCTATGCACCGCTTTATTAAGTGTGTAGTAATGAAACCGGATTCCTATAAAAATAAAAAGAACCACTACCCGGTTGTTTATTTATTACATGGCCATGCTGATTATTACTGGGGCTGGGTTACAAAAGTACCGGAAATAAAAAAATATGCTGATCAGCTACAACTCATTATTGTGAACCCCGATGGCGGGTTTAACAGTTGGTATTTTGATAGTCCGGTTGATTCAAATTCACAATATGAAACGCATATTAGCAAGGAGGTGGTGAATTATATCGATTCACATTACAGAACCATTGCAGACAGAAAGCATCGTGCCATTAATGGTTTGAGTATGGTATTATAACAATGATTGAACAATGTCCGAGAGACTCTTTTGCGATTATTATGGATTGTGGCATCAACGATTTTTTTTATAATGCCAATCAGCAACTGCACGAAAAGATGATAACTCTGAAAATTCCGCATGATTATATTGAGCGTCCCGGCGAACATAACTGGCCTTACTGGACCAATGCCATTCAATACCAACTGGTTTTCTTCAGGAAGTTTTTTGATAAGAATAAATAAAAAAATCTTGTTCTTATTTTTTGTTCCATCCTATTGGTGTTTTGTTTTTTTTGGATTTTGGGTTTTACTTAGTTTATTATTAACTAAACATTTAATCAAGCTTGTTTATTCACAGGCTGTGAATAAGTAACTTTAGGTTAATACAATTGTTATGAATTATATTTGAAATGGATGGTCCAATAAAGTTAGTTCGTACAACTGGTACCTTATTGCTAATAAAAAATAATGCCCATTGACTGAAACAATCATCAACCTGGAAACCGTTAACCCTATAGAGTTCTTTGGGGTAAATAACGGAAAGCTCGACATCTTAAAGAAAAAGTTCCCTTTGTTAAAGATCCTCTCCCGTGGCACACAATTAAAACTCAGCGGTTCACCTGAGCAAGTGGAAAACGCCAGGGAAAAAATTGATCTCATTATTAATTACCTGGAGCGAAACGGACATCTCAGCGAAAATTATTATGAACAAATTTTGGGTGGAGACGATCAGGAAGTAATTGACAACTTTGCTGAACGTCATCCCAATGAAGTGCTTGTATTCGGACCCAATGGAAAAACAGTACGTGCAAGAACAGCAAATCAAAAGAAACTTGCCCTTGCAGCTGACAAGAACGATATCGTATTTGCTATCGGACCTGCCGGTACTGGTAAAACGTATACAGCAGTTGCCTTAGCAGTACGAGCTTTAAAAAATAAAGCAGTTAAAAAAATCATTTTAACCCGCCCCGCTGTGGAAGCAGGCGAAAGTCTTGGTTTTCTTCCCGGCGATCTAAAAGAAAAGATCGATCCTTATTTACGTCCGTTGTATGATGCACTGGATGATATGATACCAGCTGATAAATTGGGTTATTATATGAGTACCCGTGTTATTGAAATAGCTCCATTGGCTTATATGCGTGGACGTACACTGGATAATGCTTTTATTATTTTAGATGAAGCACAAAACGCTACTGATTTGCAGATCAAAATGTTTTTAACCCGTATTGGAGCTAACGCAAAAGCTATTATAACAGGCGATTTAACGCAAATAGATTTGCCAAAGAACCAGAAGAGTGGGTTGTATAAAGCCAGTCGTATTTTAAAAAACATTGATGGTATTGCACAAATAGAATTGGACGAAGAAGATGTGGTAAGGCACAAGCTCGTAAAAGCGATCATCAAGGCTTATGACAGGGATAAAGACAACGATAATCATACTCACCCGAATCAATAGTTTACTTCTACTAACCCGTAACACTATCTAAAGCTATCAACCATCCCGCCTCCGGCGGGATTTTTTTTAGAACCGAATAAATAAATATCTATTCCCGGAAAAAGAAAGTATTCGTTTTGACAAGCTATTAAATTATTATACGCTTCAGTCTTAAAATTAGCTTGAAATTCACCTTCATCAATCACATCATTTAGTAAGTATAAAAAACATCTGCAACAATTTGCAATTACTTCTTTTATACACATTATTTTGCAGTATGAGTGAATTCTGGCTTTACTTTTTAATTTGTATTGGTTCAATATTCGCCGGTTTTATTGATGCAGTTGTTGGGGGTGGCGGATTAGTACAGGTTCCAATCCTTTTAATTTTATTTCCTCAATTTTCTCATGTTCAGGTAATTGCTACCAATCGTTTTGCTTCATTAGCAGGAACAAGTGTAGCAGCTTTTCATTATATCCGTTCCATTGGAGTAGATGCAGCAGTGGCTGCAACAGCAGGTATTGCTTCGGCCATTACGGCTTTTGGCGGAACTTTTGTAATGAAATTGATTTCACCAGAAACATTTAAACCCATTTTACTTTTTGTAATTGTTTTACTGGCTATTTATACTTTTATTAAAAAAGATTTCGGGATCGATCATTT
Source organism: Sphingobacteriales bacterium (assembly GCA_016185185.1). Lineage (GTDB taxonomy): Bacteria > Bacteroidota > Bacteroidia > Chitinophagales > Chitinophagaceae > AWTP1-9. The sequence goes on from JACPOD010000032.1 coordinate 19,509, forward strand.
GCCCAAATACAAAGGGACGAAAATGTTACTTGTGTGTGGTTGCATCGGTGCAGTCATTGGATTTTATAATGGTTTTATAGGACCCGGCACCGGCAGTTTACTTGTTTTCTCCATGGTATCTGTTGCCGGTATGAGTTTTATACATGCATCTTCGTCTTCTAAAATTATTAATGCTATTGCAGATGCAGCCTCTTTGATTGGCTTTTTATTAAGTAAGTCTGTTGTTTTTAAAATCGCCATTCCCATGATGGTTTGTAACATGTTGGGGGGATATATTGGCAGTAAAACAGCAATTTTAAAGGGTAATAATTTTATTCGTTATATTTTTCTAATTGTCATTATCCTGTTGATCCTTAGGCTCAGTAAGGATATTTGGTTTAAATAAGTGATACCTATATGAACAACTGTTTGCTTCCACGGCATAAAAGCATTAGCTTTGCCTTTCATGAACTTTCAGCAAACAATTGGCAACCCATACGCTATAGCCGGAATTCTATTACCGGTTAATTTTTACATTCCGGAATGATGCCGGCTCAAACTGGTTTTACTTACTGCCTTTTTTAATTAATTAACGCATTGCTGTATGAAGAATATAAAACTTATTGAAGTTCCATCGGAAATTGGTGCTGGTACACGGGGTGCCAGCTTGGGTATTGAGGCCATTAAAATTGCTGCACTGGATTTTATGAGCAGTTTTTTTATTCATTTCCCATCAGAAAAAATAGAAACAGAAAACCATCTGCTGTATGAACCCATTCATTCCCCTTATGCCAAAAGAATAACTGGAGTTACCAATATTTATGAACGCATGAGCAAAGCCGTTTGTGAAACAATTAAATCAAATTTCTTCCCAATCATATTAAGCGGCGACCATAGCAGTGCGGGTGGTACCATTGCAGGATTAAAAATGGCAAAACCCAAAAGTAAACTGGGTGTAATATGGATTGATGCACATGCTGATTTACATACACCATATACCACCCCTTCCGGCAATATGCATGGGATGCCTTTATCAACTTCTATTGGTGAGGATAATGAAGATTGTGCTGTACACGAATTAGATGAAAAAACTAAAAAAGCATGGGATAATTTAAAACGAATTGGTAAAATTCATCCTAAAGTTTTACCAGAGGATATTGTTTTTATTTCTCTTCGGGATTATGAAAAAGAAGAAAGGCACCTGATAGAAAAATACGGGATGAAAGTTATCACAACTAAAGAAGTAAGAAGCAAAGGCCCTGAAAATATTGTACGTTCTGTTATCCGTTACCTGGCTGATTGCACAGATATTTATATTTCATTTGATGTTGACAGCCTGGATTCTTCTATTTCAAAAGGTACAGGTACTCCTGTGGGTAACGGACTGAGGGAAAGAGAAGCAGAAGACCTGATCAGTAAGTTTATGCAAAACAGGAAGATCTGCTGTTTTGAGATCACTGAAGTAAACCCCACACTGGATAAAGAAAACCTGATGGCAGAGATAGCCTTTAATATTTTACAAAGAAGTGTAAATATCCTGATGATGAATTAGGATAATACTTTTTCTATTCCTTCTATAAAACTAATGGGATTAAATGCAAGTTCCTTTACTG